>NZ_QKTA01000020.1:0-80484 GCF_003234395.1 Curtobacterium sp. MCLR17_051 | reverse complement strand
CGCTCGCCCCGCACCACGCTCCCCCGCACCCCTGGAGGTACCCCCGATGACCGCACCGGTCGACCCGTCCGAGAAGTTCGCCGCCTACGCGCACCCGGAGCGCCTCGTCTCCACCGAGTGGCTGCAGGAGCAACTCGACGCCGGGGCCGGCGCGCCCGACCTGGTGGTCGTCGAGTCCGACGAGGACGTCCTGCTCTACGAGACGGGACACATCCCGGGCGCCGTGAAGATCGACTGGCACACCGACCTCAACGACCCGGTGCAGCGCGACTACATCGACGGCGCCGCGTTCGCCGAGCTCCTCGGCGGCAAGGGCATCGGCCGCGACACCACCGTCGTGATCTACGGCGACAAGAACAACTGGTGGGCCGCGTACGCCCTCTGGGTGTTCACCCTGTTCGGCCACGAGGACGTCCGCCTGCTCGACGGCGGTCGCGGCAAGTGGATCGCCGAGGACCGCGCCCTGACCACCGACGAGACCCCGGTCACGCCCGTCGAGTACCCCGTCGTCGAGCGGCACGACGAGCCCGTCCGCGCCTTCAAGGACGACGTCCTCGCGCACCTCGGCAAGCCGCTCATCGACGTCCGCAGCGCCCCGGAGTACAGCGGGGAGCGCACGACCGCGCCCGACTACCCGGAGGAGGGCGCGCTGCGCGGCGGCCACGTCCCCACCGCCGTGAACATCCCCTGGGCGACGGCCGCCGCTCCCGACGGCACCTTCAAGTCGCGCGAGGAGCTCGACGCCGTCTACCGTGACGGCGCCGGCATCGGTGACGCCGACGAGGTCATCGCCTACTGCCGCATCGGTGAGCGCTCGAGCCACACCTGGTTCGTCCTGCAGCACCTGCTCGGCTACGACAACGTCCGCAACTACGACGGCTCGTGGACCGAGTGGGGCAGCGCCGTCCGCGTCCCCATCGTGCAGGGATCCGAGCCGGGTACTGTTCCGAACCGATGAACGCCAGCACCGACGCACCACTCCCCGCCACCCTCGCCGAGATCCGCGACGACTTCCTCGCCCTGGGCCAGAAGGACCGCCTGCAGCTCCTGCTCGAGTTCTCGAACGAGCTGCCCGCACTGCCCGAACGCCTGCAGGGGCACGAGGACGAGCTCGAACGTGTCGAGGAGTGCCAGTCCCCCGTCTTCATCACCGTGACGGTGGGCGAGGACGGCGACGCCCCGGACGTGGTCCGGATGCACGCCACCGCCCCGCGCGAGGCACCGACCACCCGCGGCTTCGCCTCGATCCTGGCGCAGGGCCTGTCCGGCCTGACCGTCGAGCAGGTGCTCGCCGTCCCGACGGACTACCCGTTGACCATCGGCCTGTCCGAGGCGGTCAGCCCCCTGCGGATCCGCGGCATGGTGGGCATGCTCGGCCGCGTCCAGCGGCAGGTGCAGGCGGCGGTCGCGTAGACGCGACCCATCGACGGACGGGAGGCGCGGTGCCAGCTGGCACCGCGCCTCCCGTCCGTCCTCCGGTTGCGTCTACCGCGCGCTGGCCGCCCCGCGCCGCTGGACCACCTCGGTCAGCCACGCGAGGATCCGGGCGTCGAACCAGTCGGCGTCGTGGTTCCAGAGCTTGGTGTGCCGGGCCGTGGTCTGGATCTCGAGCCGCACCAGGTCGGGCCGTGCGCGGGCCAGGTCGTGCGAGGCCGAGGACGGCACGAACCCGTCGTCGTCGCTGTGCAGCAGCAGGATCGGCACCGTGAGCTCATCGGAGCGCGTGACCATGTCGAGCTCGCGCAGGTCCACAGGAGCCTGGAGCCCGGCGAGCCGGTGCAGCACCGGCGTGCGGAGCAGGCGCTGTGCGACCTTGCGGACCGGACGTGGCAGACGCAGGAGCTGGCTCTGCGACTTGAGCACGGCGTGCCAGTCGACGACCGGGGACTCCAGCACCACCCCGTCGACCAGGCCGGCGAAGCGCGAGCGGAGCAGGGTCTGCAGCACGACGGCGCCGCCCATCGACCAGCCCATGAGCACGACGCTCTGGGCTTCCTGCGCGGTGAGCCAGCGGAGGACGGAGTCGATGTCCTCCCACTCGGTGCTGCCGAGGCCGTAGCGGCCGTCGACGCTCGGCGGGGCGACGCCGTCGTTCCGCCACGAGGCGAGCACCACCGAGTACCCGGCGGCGCGGAAGACGGGGACGGCGCGGATCGTCTCGGCACGCGTGACGCCACGGCCGTGCACCAGGACGGCCCACGGCGCTGCCGGGTCGTCGGCACGGACGACCCAGGCGGGGGCGGGGCCGTTCGGGGTGGGGATGTCGACGTCCTCGACGGGCACGTCGAGCTCGCCCGGGGTCAGGTAGAACCAGCCGCCCCAGCGTCCGCGACGTGCAGCGGTCGGATCGCCGGCGTCGATCGCGATGATGCGGCGCGTGACGGTGGTGTCGGTCGTGCCGAGGACCTCGCCGACGCGCATGTGGCCGGTGCCGCCGCCGAACCAGAGCGAGTAGCGGCCCTGCAGCTCGGTGTCGGCCGTGCGTTCGATCGTGACGGTCTTCCGGACCGGGTCGACGGCGTGGATCGGGACGCGTTCGTTGCGCTTGCGGTCGGGGGTGACGACGGCACGGGCGACGGCGGCGACGAAGCCACCGATGACAGCCGTCCCCACCGCGGCAGCTGCCAGACCGGCGCCGAGTGCGATGAACCCGGCCGATCGAGCGGTCTCCTGGACGACGTCCTCGGCGGGTCGCGCGGATCGGGACATGGCCCGGAGCCTAGTCTGCATGTGTGTCCGAAACCCGAGAGCCCGACGCCTTCGCGCGGCTCCGCGCGTTCGTGTCCGGCGGCAGCGGCCGTGCCGAGACCACCGTCACCGAGATCCCCTCGCCGACCCGGATCGCACCGTTCTCGATCGCCCTGGCGGCGGACGTGTCCGGCACCGCGCACGGCGTCGAGTCGGACCTGGGCACCGGTCGGTTCATCGCCCTGTACGACCCGGAAGAACCCGAGGGCTGGGGCGGCGCGTTCCGTGTCGTCTCGTTCGCCCAGGCGCCGCTCGAGCCGGAGATCGGCGTCGACGAGTTCGTCGCCGACGTGACCTGGAGCTGGCTCGTCGACGCGCTCGAGTCGCACGGCGCAACGTACGACCACGCCTCGGGCACGGCCACCAAGATCATCTCGCGCGGGTACGGCGACCTCGCCGCACAGGGCGACGGCGCCCAGCTGGAACTCCGCGCGTCGTGGACACCACGCGGCGACGACCTCACCGCACACGTCCGGGCCTGGCAGGACATCGTCGCCATGCTCGCCGGTCTGCCGCCCGCATCGGACGGCGTGACCCTGCTGGCCCCGAGGAGGCTCGCCAAGTGACCGACCCCGCTCCCCAGGACGCTGCTGGATCGACCGGCCCGGCTGCGTCCGCAGCCACGGCTGCCGGATCTACTGCTGCCGCCGCCGCCGTCGGCCCGACTGCTGCCGCCGCCGGCCCCGCCTTCGAGGCATCGCACGACGCCGTCAAGGTCATCGACACGCGCGAGGACTACCTCGAGGCGGTCGCCGCCATCGCCGCCGGCCACGGCCCCGTCGCGGTCGACGCCGAGCGCGCCAGCGGCTACCGCTACTCGCAGCGCGCCTACCTGATCCAGGTCTTCCGTCGCGGTGCCGGTGCGTTCCTGTTCGACCCGATCCCGATCGGCGACTTCTCGGAGCTGCAGGCCGCCATCGTCGACGAGGAGTGGCTGTTCCACGCCGCCTCGCAGGACCTGCCGTGCCTGCAGGAGGTCGGCCTCGTCCCGACGCGTATCTTCGACACCGAGCTCGGTGCCCGGATCGCCGGGTTCCCCCGCGTCGGCCTCGGCGCCGTCGTCGAGCAGCTGCTCGGCATCACCCTGGCCAAGGCGCACTCGGCCGCCGACTGGTCGACCCGTCCCCTGCCGCAGTCGTGGCTCGTCTACGCGTCGCTCGACGTCGAGCTGCTGCCCGACCTCCGCGATGCCCTCGCCGAGAAGCTCGACGAGGCCGGCAAGACCCGGATCGCCCAGGAGGAGTTCGACGCGGTCCTGCACCGTGCGCCGAAGCCCGCCCGTGCGGAGCCCTGGCGTCGCCTGTCCGGCATGCACGCGCTCCGTGGTGCGCGAGCACTGGCGATCGCCCGGTCGCTCTGGCTCGCCCGTGACGAGTACGCCCGACAGGCGGACATCGCCCCCGGGCGCACGATCCCCGACTCGGCGATCGTCGCCGCCGCGGCCGCTGCACCCGAGTCCCGCGCCGAACTCGGTGCGCTGAAGACCTTCACGGGCCGCGCCAGCCGTTCCGAGCTCGACCGCTGGTGGGCCGCCGTCGAGGAAGGCCGCACCACCGAGGACCTCCCCCGTCTGCGCGGTGCCGGCGAGGCCACCCTGCCCCCGCCCCGCGCCTGGGCGGACCGCAACCCGGCCGCCGACCGCCGGTACAAGGCCGCGCGCGCCGCGGTGACGAAGCGTGCCGAGGAACTCGACATCCCGCTCGAGAACCTGCTCACGCCGGAGACGCTCCGGCTCGTGTCGTGGGCCCCGCCGTCGCCGCCGTCGACCGAACTGGTCGGCGCCGCCCTCGCCGAGCACGACGCCCGCCCGTGGCAGGTCGAGGAACTCGCGTCGATCATCGCCTCGGCCTTTGTGGCTGCTGCACAGCGGCCCACGGCGACGGACGACGACGAGTCGTAGGAACTGCCCAACCGGCATGCGGCCGCCCAGGCTGGGGGCATAGCGTCGGGAGGGTCGCCGGGCGAGGCCCGGCCAGGCCGGAGCGACCTGCGTTCCGGCCCGATCGATGAGGATCTGGGAGGCCCGGATTGCCAAAGGCATCAGACGTCGTGTTCGTGGACGGCGTTCGCACACCGTTCGGACGAGCCGGCGAGAAGGGGGTGTTCTGGAAGACCCGGTCCGACGACCTCGCGGTGCACGCGATGCGCGGACTGCTCGACCGGAACGCCTTCGACACCGCAGCCGTGGACGACGTCGCCGTCGCGGCGACCACGCAGCAGGGTGACCAGGGGCTGACGCTCGGGCGCACGGTCGGCATGCTCGCGGGTCTGCCGAAGTCGGTGCCCGGCTACGCGATCGACCGCATGTGTGCCGGTGCCATGACGAGCGTCACGACGCTCGCGGGTGCCATCGCCTTCGGCGCCGCCGACATTGCGATCGCCGGTGGTGTCGAGCACATGGGTCGGCACCCGATGGGCTTCAACGCCGACCCGAACCCGCGCTTCGTCGCGGAGCGCATGGTCTCGAGCGACGCCCTCGTCATGGGCGCGACCGCCGAGCGACTGCACGACCGCTTCCCCGCGATCACGAAGGACCGCACGGACGCCTACGCCGTCCAGTCCCAGCAGCGGTACGCCGCTGCCTGGGCGAACGGCAAGCTCCAGCCCGACGTCATCCCGGTCGAGGTCAACAAGGGCGACGGCTGGGACGTCGTCAGCACCGACGAGCCGCCGCGGCCGGGGACCACCCTGGAGGCGCTGGCCGCGTTGAAGACGCCGTTCCGGCCCCACGGACGGGTCACCGCCGGCAACGCCGCCGGTCTCAACGACGGTGCGACCATGAGCCTGCTCGCGTCCGAGGACGGTGCGAAGCAGCACGGACTGTCGACGAAGATGCGCATGGTCTCGTTCGCCTTCGCCGGCGTCGAGCCCGAGGTCATGGGCGTCGGCCCGGTCCCCGCGACCGACAAGGCGCTGTCGAAGGCCGGCCTGTCGATCGACGACATCGGCCTGTTCGAGATCAACGAGGCGTTCGCCGTCCAGGTGCTCGCGTTCCTCGACAACTACGGCATCGCCCAGGACTCCCCGAACGTGAACGCCTGGGGCGGCGCGATCGCCGTCGGCCACCCGCTCGCGTCGAGTGGTGTCCGGCTGATGAACCAGCTCGCCGCACAGTTCGCCGAGCGACCGGACGTCAAGTACGGCATCACCACGATGTGCATCGGGCTCGGCCAGGGCGGCACCGTCATCTGGGAGAACCCGAACCACAGCAAGTCGGCCGAGCGTTCGGCTCGGAAGGGGGCGTGACCATGACCATCGTCGACAACGACCGACTGGCCGAACTCAGCGAGGACGAGGTCGTCACGCACTCGTTCGTCAAGCACGTCACGATGCCCTCTGGTGGCACGCTGGCGCTCATCACGCTCGACAACGGCAAGGACTACAAGCGACCGAACACCCTCGGGCCCCGCACGCTCCGTGAGCTGTCCGGCGTGCTCGACACCCTGAAGACCGAGGCCGCCGCCGGCACGATCCAGGGCGTCGCCATCACCGGCAAGGAGTACTGCTTCGCCGCCGGTGCCGACCTGTCCCAGGCAGCCGCGGTCCCGTCGCGCGAGGCCGCCCTCGACCTGGCCGCCCTCGGGCACGCCACGCTCCGCAAGTTCGCCGACCTCGGGGTGCCGTCGTTCGCGTTCGTGAACACCCTGGCGCTCGGTGGTGGGCTCGAGATCGCCCTGCACTGCACCTACCGGGCGTTCTCGTCCGCGGCGCAGGGCATCGGCCTGCCCGAGGTGTTCCTCGGCATCATCCCCGGCTGGGGCGGCGCGACACTGCTCCCCCGCCTGATCGGCCCGGAGCGCGCGCTCCGCGTCATCGTCGAGAACCCGCTCAAGAACAACCGCCTGATGGACGGTGCGGCCGCGGTCGAGATCGGCATCGGCGACGTGCTCGTCCCGTCCGTCACGTTCCTGCCCTCGGCCGTGGCCTGGGCGGACGGCGTCATCACCGGCACGACCAAGGTGGTGCGGAAGAACGAACCGGGCATGCTCGAGAAGGCTGCGTGGGGCACCGTCGTCAAGGTCGCCCGCGGACAGGTCGCCTCGAAGATCGGCACGGTGCCGAAGTCGCCGTTCCGGGCGCTCGACCTCGTGGCCGCCGCGAAGTCGGGCTCGCTCGACGAACGGTTCGCCGACGAGGACGAGGCCCTCGCCGACCTCATCTCGGGCGACCAGTTCGCCGCGTCGATGTACGCCTTCGACCTCGTGCAGAAGCGTGCGAAGAAGCCCGTCGGCGCTCCCGAGGGCGTCGAGCCGAAGAAGATCACGAAGGTCGGCGTCCTCGGCGCCGGGCTGATGGCGTCGCAGTTCGCGCTGCTGTTCGCCCGACGCCTGGGCGTCCCCGTCGTCATCACCGACGTCGACCAGTCCCGTGTGGACGCCGGCGTCGAGCGGATCCGCGGCGAGGTCGCGAAGCTGCTCGACAAGGGCCGGATCTCCCCCGACGACGCGAACCGCATCACCGCACTCGTCAGCGGCTCAGTGTCCTACGACGCCTTCGCCGACGCCGACTGGGTGATCGAGGCCGTCTTCGAGGAGATGACCGTCAAGCAGGAGGTCCTCCGGAAGATCGAGCAGGTCATCGCGCCGGACGCCATCCTCGCCACGAACACGTCGTCGCTCTCCGTCGACGAGATGGCGTCGGTGCTCACCAACCCGGAGCGGCTCGTCGGCTTCCACTTCTTCAACCCGGTCGCGGTCATGCCGCTGCTCGAGGTGGTGCGCGCGGCGAAGACCTCGGACGAGGCCCTCATCACCGCCCTCGCCGTCGCGAAGACCCTGAAGAAGACCGCGATCATCACCGCGGACCAGCCGGGCTTCGTCGTCAACAGGGTGCTCGCGCGGGTGCTCGGCGAGGCGATGCGTGGCGTCGAGGAAGGGACCTCGTTCGACACCGTCGCCCAGGGTGCCGCGCCCCTCGGCCTGCCGATGTCGCCGTTCGAGCTGCTCGAGCTCGTCGGGCTGCCGGTCGGCGCGCACGTGCTCGACTCGCACCACGCGGCCTGGCCGGAGCGCTTCTACCCCGGTGACGGGCTGAAGAAGATCGCCGAGCACGGGACGATCCTCACCCGCGACAAGAAGGGCAACGCGACCGGGTACGACCCCGCCGCCGTGAAGCTCGTCGCGCCCTCCAAGAAGGACGCGAAGCCCGTCGACGCCGCCGAGATGCAGCGCCGGTTCGAGGACGCCCTGGCCGACGAGCTGCACCGCATGCTCGAGGACCGGGTCGTCGAGCACGTCGAGGAGATCGACCTCGGGCTCATCCTCGGTGCCGGTTACCCGTTCCAGGCCGGTGGCATCAGCCCGTACCTCGACCGCTCCGGTGCGTCCGAGCGTGTCTTCGGCGGCACGTTCCACGAGCCCCGGATCGTCGGCCCCGCTTCCCGCTAGGGCCCAGCACGCAAAACACCGGTGTTCGCGCACCGAACACCCGCAAACCGCGGCGTGGAGCGCGAACACCGGTGTTTTGCTGACCAGACCCGAACCAGCCGGCCGCCGCCGAGCCGTCAGCGGTCGGACGCCGCCGACTCGCGGGACCGCGCGGGCTTCGCCTGCGGCAACTTCGTCCCGACGACCTGGTCGATGACGTCGCGGGCGATCGCCTGCGCCGTCAGCCCCGCATCGGCGAGGATCTGCGACCGGGTCGCGTGGTCGATGAACGCGTCGGGCAGCCCGAGCTCGTTCACCCCGGTGTCGACCCCGGCGGCGCGCAGGTCCTGCCGCAGCCGGGTCCCGACGCCGCCGACCCGCACGCCGTCCTCGATGGTGATCACGAGTCGGTGCGTCCGCGACAGCTCGATCAGCGACGCGGGGATCGGCACCACCCAGCGCGGGTCCACGACGGTGACGCCGATGCCCTGCGCCTCGAGCAGCGCCGCGGCCTCGAGTGCCACCGGCACCATCGACCCGACGGCGACGAAGAGCACGTCCTCGACGTCGTCCGCGGCGGCGTGCAGGACGTCCACACCATCGGAGAGTCGACGGACCGCGGGGATGTCCGGTCCGACCTGCCCCTTCGACCACCGCAGCACGGTGGGGGCGTCGTCGACGGCGATCGCCTCGCGGAACTCCTCGCGCAAGGTCGCAGCATCGCGGGGCGCGGCGATCCGGATCCCCGGCACGACCTGCAGCAGCGCGAGGTCCCACATGCCGTGGTGGGAGGGGCCGTCCGGGCCGGTGATCCCGGCACGGTCGAGCACGAACGTCACGCCGGCCTTGTGCAGGGCGACGTCCATCAGGACCTGATCGAACGCGCGGTTCAGGAACGTCGCGTAGAGCGCCACGACCGGGTGGAGTCCCCCGTAGGCCAGACCCGCGGCGGTCGTCACGGCGTGCTGCTCGGCGATGCCGACGTCGTACACGCGGTCCGGGTGCTGCTCCTGGAACAGGTGCAGCCCGGTCGGCCGGAGCATCGCCGCCGTGATGGCGACGATCCGGGGATCCGAGGCACCGGCTTCGGCCAGGGAGGACGCGAACACCGATGTCCACGACGGGCCCGAGGCGGCGTCGAGCGACTCCCCCGTCTCCGGGTCGATGTGTCCGACGGCGTGGAACTGGTCGGCCTGGTCGCGCAGGGCGGGCTCGAAGCCGTGGCCCTTCTCGGTGATCGCGTGCACGATCACGGGAGCGCCGTACTCCTTCGCCTGCCGGAGCGCTGCCTCCATCGCCTGCTGGTCGTGCCCGTTCACCGGGCCGATGTACTTGATGTCGAGGTTCGAGTACAGCGCCTCGTTGTTCGTCAGCCGCGACAGGAAGCCGTGCAGGCCACCGCGCATGCCCCGGTACACCGCACGACCCGGAGCGCCGAACCGAGCCGCCACGGCCTGCGTGCCCTCGTACAGGGCCCGGTACTCGCGCCGGGTGCGCACGGAGCTCAGGAACCGCGCCATGCCACCGATCGTCGGGGCGTAGGAGCGGCCGTTGTCGTTGACGACGATGACCAGGCGCCGGTCGTTGTCGTCGGAGATGTTGTTGAGCGCCTCCCACGTCATGCCGCCGGTGAGGGCGCCGTCCCCGACCACCGCGACGACGGTGCGGTCGGTCTGCCCGGTCTGCCCGAACGCGCGGGAGATGCCGTCAGCCCACGACAGCGACGACGACGCGTGCGAGGACTCGACGATGTCGTGCTCGGACTCGCTCCGCTGCGGGTAGCCGGCGATGCCGCCGCGTTCGCGCAGCTTGGAGAAGTCCTGGCGCCCGGTGACGAGCTTGTGCACGTACGACTGGTGCCCGGTGTCGAAGACGAACGGGTCGTTCGGCGAGTCGAACACGCGGTGCATCGCGAGCGTCAGCTCCACGACGCCCAGGTTCGGCCCGAGGTGCCCACCGGTCTTCGCGACCTCGGCGACCAGGAAGCGCCGGATCTCGGCGGCGAGGTCGGTCATCTGCGCGTCGGAGAGACGCTTCAGGTCGCGCGGCGACGTGATGCTGGCGAGCAGGCTCACGGGCGCTCCTTTCGTGGGGCTGTCGGCCCACTCTATTCTCGGGACCCGACAACGGACGGGAGGCCCGTGGCGGTGTCGCCACGGGCCTCCCGTCCGTCCTGTGGTCGCGTCAGCGACCCGTGCGCACGTCGCTCCTGTCGTTCAACGGACTCAGACGAGCGAGCGGAGCACGTACTGCAGGATGCCGCCGTTGCGGTAGTAGTCGGCCTCGCCGGGGGTGTCGATGCGGACGACCGCGTCGAACTCGATCGGCTGCTTGCCGGCCGGCGAGTGCTCGCTCGGCGTCGCGGTGACGTGCACCGTCTTCGGGGTGCGGCCCTCGTTCAGCTCGGTCAGCCCGGAGATCGACACGACCTCGGTGCCGTCGAGCCCGAGGGACTCGACCGTCTCGCCCGCCGGGAACTGCAGCGGGACGACGCCCATGCCGATGAGGTTCGAGCGGTGGATCCGCTCGAAGCTCTCGGTGATGACCGCGCGGACACCGAGCAGGTTCGTGCCCTTGGCAGCCCAGTCACGGGACGAGCCGGAGCCGTACTCCTTGCCACCGAAGATGACGAGCGGGATGCCCTGCTCCTGGTAGTGCTGCGAGGCGTCGTAGATGAACGACTGCGCACCGTCCGGCGTCGTGAAGTCACGGGTGTACCCGCCCTCCACGCCGTCGAGCAGCTGGTTGCGCAGACGGATGTTCGCGAACGTGCCGCGGATCATGACCTCGTGGTTGCCGCGACGCGAGCCGTAGGAGTTGAAGTCCTTGCGGTCGACGCCGTGCTCGGCGAGGTACTGGCCGGCGGGGCTGTCGGCCTTGATCGAACCGGCCGGCGAGATGTGGTCGGTCGTGACCGAGTCGCCGAGCTTCGCGAGCACCCGAGCGCCGGAGATGTCCGACACCGCGTCGGGCTGCATCGTCATGCCCTCGAAGTACGGGGGCTTCCGGACGTAGGTCGACTCCTGGTCCCACTCGAAGGTGTCACCCGTCGGGGTCGGCAGGTTCTTCCAGCGGTCGTCGCCCTCGAACACGGAGCCGTACTCGTGGGTGAACATCTCGGTGTCGATCGACTCGTCGATGACCTGCTGCACCTCGGCCGCGTCGGGCCAGATGTCGGTCAGGTAGACGTCGTTGCCGTCCTGGTCGGTGCCGAGGGCGTCCTTGTCGAAGTCGAAGTGCATCGACCCGGCGAGGGCGTAGGCGATGACCAGCGGCGGGGACGCCAGGTAGTTCATCTTGACGTCGGGGTTGATCCGGCCCTCGAAGTTGCGGTTGCCCGAGAGCACCGCGGTGACGGCGAGGTCGTTGTCCTGCACGGCCTGCGAGATCTCCTCGGGCAGCGGGCCCGAGTTGCCGATGCAGGTGGTGCAGCCGTAGCCGACCGTGTAGAAGCCGAGCTGCTCGAGGTAGGTGGTGAGACCGGCCTTCTCGTAGTAGTCGGTGACGACCTTCGACCCGGGCGCGAGGGTGGTCTTCACCCAGGGCTTCGCGGTGAGGCCCTTCTTCGCGGCGTTCCGGGCGAGGATGCCGGCGGCCATCATGACCGACGGGTTCGACGTGTTCGTGCACGAGGTGATCGCGGCGATCGCGACGGCACCGTGGTCGATCGTGAACGGATCGGCCCCGTCCATCGCGACCTTCGTCGGCGCCGAGGCGGTCGACGGTGCGCTCGACACGTGCACGTGCTCGTGCAGCGCCGTGTCCTCGTTGGTGGAACCGGCGGCGATCGGGTCGGAGGCCGGGAACGTCTCCTCGACCGCGTCGTCGAGGTCGGTCTGCTCGGACGGCGTCGTGTAGTTGTTCAGGTCGAGCTCGAACTGGCTCTTCGCGTTCGTGAGCTCGATGCGGTCCTGCGGACGCTTCGGGCCCGAGATGGAGGGCACGACCGTGGAGAGGTCGAGCTCCATGTACTCGGAGTAGTTCGGCTCGACCGACGCGTCGTGCCACAGGCCCTGGGCCTTGGAGTACGCCTCGACCAGGGCGATCTGTGCATCGTCGCGACCGGTCAGCCGCAGGTAGTCCAGCGTGACGTCGTCGACCGGGAAGATCGCCGCCGTCGAACCGAACTCGGGCGACATGTTGCCGATGGTGGCCCGGTTGGCGAGCGGGACGGCGCCGACGCCCTCGCCGTAGAACTCGACGAACTTGCCGACGACGCCGTGCTTGCGGAGCTCCTGGGTGATGGTGAGCACCACGTCGGTCGCGGTCACGCCGGCCGGGATCTCACCGGAGAGCTTGAAGCCGACGACCTTCGGGATGAGCATCGACACGGGCTGGCCGAGCATCGCGGCCTCGGCCTCGATGCCGCCGACGCCCCAGCCGAGCACGCCGAGGCCGTTCACCATCGTGGTGTGCGAGTCGGTGCCGACCAGGGTGTCCGGGTACGCGTAGGTCTCGCCGTCGAAGTCACGCGTGTAGGTGACCTTCGCCAGGTACTCGATGTTCACCTGGTGGACGATGCCGGTGCCCGGCGGGACGACCTTGAAGTCCTCGAACGCGGTCTGGCCCCAGCGGAGGAACTGGTAGCGCTCACCGTTCCGCTCGTACTCCAGGTCCGTGTTGCGCTGCAGGGCGTCCGTGCTGCCGAACAGGTCGGCGATGACGGAGTGGTCGATGACCATCTCGGCCGGGGACAGCGGGTTGATCTTGTTCGGGTCGCCGCCGATGTCCGCCATGGCCTCGCGCATGGTGGCGAGGTCGACGATGCACGGCACACCCGTGAAGTCCTGCATGACGACGCGTGCCGGCGAGAACTGGATCTCGGTGTCGGGTTCCGCGTCGGGCCGCCAGGAGCCGAGCGCCCGGATCTGTCCCTCGGTGACGTTCTTGCCGTCCTCGGTGCGGAGGAGGTTCTCGAGCAGCACCTTCAGGCTGTAGGGCAACTTCTCGTGCCCGGGAACCGAGTCGATCCGGTGGATCGCGTAGTCGACACCCCCAACCGACAGTGTGTCCTTCGAGCCGAAGCTATTGACTGCAGCCACCGTGCCGCCTCCCTACTGATCGGTTTGCCCTCATCCTCGCGGGCCGTGGACCGTCCCACCAGCAAGGCAAACCTAATCCCGAGGACGCGTGCGCGCCCTGCGAGAACTATCTTGATGTCGAGAGAACTCTACACCGGGGCGACGTCGTCGCGTCGGACGAACACGGTGCGGACCAGCAGCCAGGTCACCCAGAGCACCGCCGCGTACAGCGGCACGCCGAGGATGAGCTTCAGCCCGGCGAGCAGTTCGACCTGCGCCGTCAGGTACAGCGGGACCTCCACCGCGAGCCGGACCGCGAACAGCCCGACCCAGATCCAGGTGGCGACCGTCAGCACGCGGCGCTTGACGGGGTCGGCGCGCCAGTCGACGTGCGAGCCGTCCTCGTTCGCGGGCAGCAGGAACCCGACGACGAGCCCGATGAGCGGCCAGCGGATCGCCAGCGTGATGAGCAGTCCGACGAGCCAGACGGCGTTGATGACGATCCCGGGGATGAAGTTGCTCTCCGCGCGGCCGGTGATGAGCGCCAGGCCGGCTGAGACCGCGACGCCGAGGATGCCCGCGAACGACATCGTCACCGACTGCCGCTGCAGCAACCGGAGCACCACGAACACCAGGCCGACCGCCACCGGGATCACGACGCTCGGCACGAGCTCCTTCGTGATCGCGTAGACGACCAGGAACGCGAACCCGGGCAGCACCGACTCGGCGAGCCCACGCACCCCGCCGACCGCGCCGAGCAGCGCCCGGCCGGACGGTGCCTCACCGGGTGCCACGCGGGCGATCCCGGCGTTCTGCACGGCGTCACGGAACTGCGCGGAGAACGACGGCGCCACCGAGGGCTCAGCCGCCGGCGCCACCGATGACTCAGCAGCCGGTGCAACGGGGTCGGAGCCGGCCGTCTCGGGTCGTGGGGTGTCGTCGTGGTCCGGCACCGTGCCTCCAGGCGGGGTTGGTCGTCTGTCGGTCAGATCGCGGTCTGCGTCGACTTGGGCATGTGCAGCGGGATGAGGTCGCGCGGCGGCATCGGCGTCGTGCCGCGCACGACGACGACGCTGCGGAACAGCTCCTCGATCTCGCTCGCGTCGTCGGGCTGCTCGGCGGCCTTGCCGGCGATCACGCCGCGCAGGAACCAGCGCGGGCCGTCGACGCCGACGAACCGGGCCGGGCGGGAGCCGGCGGTGCCACCGTCGCCGTCCACGGCGACCGGGACGGACGCGCGGAGCTCGGGGCCGAACGGGCCGTCGACCTCGGTCACGACACCGCCCTGGCGCTCGATCTGCTCGGCGATCTGGGCGCGGATCTCGTGCCAGAGGCCGGTCGAGCGCGGTGCTGCGAACGGCTGGACCTGCAGCGTGGACTCGTCGTAGTCGAGCCCGACCGCGACGACGCGCTGCGAGCCCTCCTCGACCTCGAGGCGCAGGTGCAGGCCCTCGCGCGGGAGCACCTTCACCCCGCCCAGGTCGACGTACGGGCGGACCAGGTTCGCCTCGGTCTCGTCGTGGGGGCCGTTCTCGGCCCGGTCCTCCGGAGCGGACTTGTCCGTCGGGGCGACCGCGTCGACCTCGTCGAGGTCCGCGTCGGCATCCGTCGCGATGTCGACCTCGGGGGACGTGTCCGCGACCTCGATGTCGTCGGCGACGGCGTCCGCCACCTCGACCTCGTCCCGCTTGCGTCGGCCGAACTTCATGCGCGCGTTCCTTCCTGAGCGTCTGCGGCGGCACCGGTCACGGCGTCGCTCCGGTCACCGTAGCCCGACGAGCCGAACCCGCCCTGTCCGCGGACACTGTCCGGCAGGTCGTCGACCCGGGTGTAGGTCACCTGCGGCACCGGCATCACGATCAACTGGGCGATGCGGTCGCCGACGTGCACCTCGTACGGTTCCGTCTGGTCGGTGTTAAGCAGGGCGACCTTGATCTCCCCGCGGTAGCCGGAGTCGACGGTGCCGGGGCTGTTCACGATCGTGATGCCGTGCTTCGCCGCCAGGCCGCTCCGCGGGACCACGAACGCGGCGTACCCCTCGGGCAGCGCGATGCGCAGCCCCGTGGCGGCCAGGTGTCGCTCCCCCGGCTGCAGCACGAAGGCCTCGGTGGAGACGAGATCGGCACCCGCGTCGCCGGGGTGGGCGTGGCCGGGAGCGTGCTCCCCGGTCCAGAGGACGTCGACTGGTTCGGTCACGTGACGAGGGTAGTGCAGCCGTGACCGTTCCGTGACCTCGCTCGCTCGTGATCGAATGGACCCGTGACCCTGTACCGCGAACGACTCTGGGCCCCGCCCGCCCTCTACCTGGCGACGGCGCTCGTCATCCCCGCCACCCTGCTCGTCTTCCTCCCCATCAGCGTCCTGGCCGGCGTCCTCGTGGCGATCGGGATGGAGCTCGGGGTCCTCGTCCTCCTGTGGGCACTCGCACCCACGATCGAGGTCACCGACACCGAGTTCCGCGCGGGCAAGGCACACCTCCCCCGCACGCTCGTCGGCACGACCGAGGCGTTCGAGGGCGCAGCGGCCACCGAGCAGCGCGGGCCGGCACTCGACGCCCGCGCCTGGACCCTCTTCCGCGGCTACGTGCGCGG
Organism: Curtobacterium sp. MCLR17_051; assembly: GCF_003234395.1. Classification (NCBI taxonomy): domain Bacteria; kingdom Bacillati; phylum Actinomycetota; class Actinomycetes; order Micrococcales; family Microbacteriaceae; genus Curtobacterium; species Curtobacterium sp. MCLR17_051. The sequence continues at coordinate 64,758 of NZ_QKTA01000020.1, read as the reverse complement.
GGTCGTCAAGGTCGAGGTGCGCGACGACGCGGACCCGACGCCCTACTGGCTGGTCAGCGTCCGGCACCCGGGCAAGGTCGTCGAGGCGCTGCGGTCCTGACGGACCACGGTCCACGGCCTGGAGGCGCGGCTCGGCCCCGCCTCGCAGCACACGACGAAGGCCCCGCATCCCTGGAGGATGCGGGGCCTTCGCTGATCGTTGCGTCGAGAGCGACGCGGCTGTGCTCGCTAGAGCGAAGCGCACTCCGCGCAGACCGGTCCGAGCTTCGACTCGTGGTCGAGCTGGGAGCGGTGCTTCACGAGGAAGCACTCGACGCAGGTGAACTCATCGACCTGCGGGGGCAGCACCACGACGTCGAGGTCGACGTCGCTGAGGTCCTGCCCGGCGAGTTCGAAGCTGCCGGGGTTGTCGGAATCATCGTCGACGACCCCCGACATCTTGTCGGGAACGCGCTCCTTGAGGGCCTCGATCGACTCTGAGTCAGAGTTGTCGTCGGTCTTCCGGGGGGCGTCGTAATCGGTGGCCATGCCCATCCATTTCTCGTATCGAGAGGTCGTCGCCGGGTGATCGGCGGCGACAGTTTGCACCACGCCCCGCCAGAGCGCAAACCGAGTGCTGCGGCGGGTCGTGCTGGCTGTGCAACCCATGACCGGAACCGGACATTCCCGACACCCGTTGCCGGAGCGCCGCGCGCTCGGGATCGGCCGTGCGGATGTCCGCGGCACGCCCGTGCGCCTCCCCGGAAACCGCCCGTCGTCCCTGCATACTCACGGGGTACGACAGCAGGACCGTACGCGACGCTGGGAAGGCGGAACCATGCAAGACGTGAGAGTCATCGGAGTCGAGTCCGGCGCACTCCTCCTGGCGACCGACGGCGGCACCGAGTTCCGGTTGCCCGTCACGTCGTCGCTGGCAGGCCAGGTGCGCCAGGCGAACCCCGACGCCGGTCCGCAGAAGCGGGTCTCCCCGAAGGACGTCCAGGCGCGCATCCGTGGTGGCGCCGACGCCGCCGACGTGGCCGCCGCGCTCGACGTCGACGTCGAGTACGTCCGCCGCTTCGAGGGCCCGGTCCTCGCCGAGCGGGCCTTCATCCTCGACGCCTCGCACCGTGTGCCGGTCACTCCGGTCGACGACGAGGCCCCCGACACCTTCGGCCCCGCGATCACCGCGAAGCTCGAGGCCGGCGAGGCCACCGCGATCACCTGGGGTTCCTGGAAGCACCCGGAGAGCGGCTGGCAGGTCCGCGTCCGCTACACCGCTGGCGAGGTCGAGCACGACGCCCAGTGGCACTTCGACCCCAAGACCTCGACCCTCGTGCCGGACAACGGTGACGCGCACCGGCTGTCGCACACCGACGACGAGGGCATCGCCCCGCGTCTGCGTGCGGTCGAGTTCGAGCAGCAGGACGACGACGGCACCCGCTTCGACTCCGGCGCCTTCCGCGTCGACGAGCCGGAGCAGCCGGCCGACGAGCCCGAGCCGTCTCAGCACGCGCCGCTCCGTGCACCGCTGCCCCGCATCGGCCAGGCCGCCGTGGAAGAGCGTGCTCCCGGCAACGAGACCGCCGACCTGCTCGAGGCGCTCCGCCGTCGCCGCGGTGAGCGCGAAGCCGCGTCCTTCGGTGAACAGCGCGACGAGCCCGCCCGCGGGACCTCCATCAGCGTCGTCGACATCCCGCTGCAGGGCTTCGAGGACGGCGGCGCGCACGACACCGCACCGCAGTCCGCCGACGCCCGCCCGGCATCGGTGCCGGAGCCCGAGAGCCGGGGCGAACGCAAGAAGCGCAACCGCCGCTCGATGCCGAGCTGGGACGAGATCGTCTTCGGCACCCGCCCGGACGACGACCCCGCCTGATCCCCACGCACACCGGCCGTCGGCACTGCCCCTCGTGAGCACTGACGCCCCTGGTGGGCACCGACGCTCCTAGTGAGCGAAGGCGCCGGCGAGCCGGAGCGGCACGATCGTCTCCTCGTCGGTCATCGCCCCGTGCTGGCCGATCATGCGCTTCGGCGTCTCGTCCTCGCGCAGGGCACGGTCGTCGTTGAACGCCCACGAGCCGCGCGCCACGACGAGCACGTCGCCGATGCGCGGCACCACCTGGTCGGACACCTGCCCGAACCACCCGGCCTCGATCGCTTCGGCACGGCTGGCGACGGACGCCTTCTTGCCGTAGCGGGCCCGGAACGCACCGACCAGGGCTCGGACGTCGGTGCCCGGTGCGACGGTGAGCTGCCGGCAGCGCGGGTCACCCGCGACGCCGACGACGTCGGTGAGCAGCAGCGGGTCGATGGCGATGTTCGCGTGGTCCGGCACGTCGAGCACACCGTGGTCCGCAGTCACCAGGACCCCCACGTCGTCGGCGGTCCGCGCATCGAGGCGGGCGAGTTCCCCGTCGAGCAGCTCGAGGGCAGCCGTCCACCGGTCGGACTGCCAGCCGTACTTGTGCCCGATCGAGTCGAGCTCCGGAACGTACAGGTAGACGAGCGAGCGGCCGGTGGCGGTCTCGGCCAGTGCGGCGTCGACACGCTGCGGGATGGTGTCCGCCGACACGTACCGGGCGCCGCCGAGCACGTTCGCGGTCATCCCGGACGAGCGGTACCGGTCCGGCCCGACGACGACGGGGTCGAGCCCGAGCTCCGTGGCCCGGGTGAACAGGGTCTGCGTCAAGAACCAGTCGGCGGGCACCTCGGTGTCCCAGCCGCCGAGCAGGTTCATCACGGCACCGGTGTCCGGGTTCCAGCCGCTGTACCCGACGACGCCGTGGGTGCCGGGCGAGCGGCCGGTGGTCAGGGTGCTCAGCGCCGCCGCCGTCGTCGTCGGGAACCCGCTCCGCAGCTTCTTCGCGGTGCCGGTGCCCTTCGCACCGGTCAGCCAGCGGGCGTGCCCGGCGCGCGCCGCCAGCGCGGCGGAACCGAGGCCGTCGACCAGCACGACGATCGCCGAGCGGGCGGGGCGGAGGGTGATCCGGGCCTCCAGGCCGTCGTTCCGCAACCACGCGTCGTCCGCAGCGCCGAGCGCCACGAGGCAACTCGGGAAGACGTCGGCGAGGTTCGCGACGGCGTCGGGGGCCGTCGGTACGCTTGTTCCCATCCCACGAGTCTCCCAGACGACTCCGGTTCTCCAGAAAGGTGCCATGGCACGCACGGACGTAGTCGGCCTGCCCGACGGTGAACGCATCGAGGACGTCGACGTCTCCGAGGAGATGCAGGGCTCCTTCCTCGAGTACGCGTACTCCGTCATCTACTCGCGGGCGCTGCCCGACGCCCGCGACGGCCTGAAGCCGGTGCAGCGTCGCATCCTGTACCAGATGGCCGAGATGGGGCTGCGGCCCGACCGCGGACACGTCAAGAGCGCCCGCGTCACCGGCGAGGTGATGGGCAAGCTGCACCCGCACGGCGACGGCGCGATCTACGACGCGCTGGTCCGCATGGCCCAACCGTTCACGATGCGCGTGCCGCTCGTCGACGGCCACGGCAACTTCGGCTCGCTCGACGACGGTCCCGCTGCCGCCCGGTACACCGAGGCGCGGCTCGCCGAACCGTCGATGGCGATGACCGAGGGCCTGGGCGAGGACGTCGTCGACTTCGTCCCGAACTACGACAACCAGATCATGCAGCCGGGCGTGCTGCCGGCGGCGTTCCCGAACCTGCTCGTCAACGGCGCCTCCGGCATCGCGGTCGGCATGGCGACGAACATGGCGCCGCACAACCTCGGCGAAGTCGTCGAGGCCGCGAAGCACCTGCTCATGAACCCGCAGGCCAGCCTCGAAGAGCTCATGGAGTTCGTCCCCGGCCCCGACCTGCCGTCCGGCGGCACGATCGTCGGGCTCTCCGGGGTCCGCGACGCCTACGCCACCGGCCGTGGTTCGTTCCGCACCCGCGCCAAGGTGAGCGTCGAGAACCTCACCCCGCGCAAGGTGGGGCTCGTCGTCACCGAGCTGCCCTACCTGGTCGGCCCCGAACGCGTCATCGAGAAGATCAAGGACGGCGTCCAGTCCAAGAAGCTCGTCGGCATCTCGGACGTCAACGACCTGACCGACCGCAACCACGGGCTCCGGCTCGTCATCGGCATCAAGAGCGGCTTCAACCCCACCGCCGTGCTCGAGCAGCTCTACAAGCACACCCCGCTCGAGGACGGCTTCGGCATCAACAACGTCGCCCTGGTCGGCGGGTCGCCGCGCACCCTCGGGCTCCGTGAGTTGCTCGACGTCTACGTGCAGCACCGGCTCGACGTCGTCACCCGCCGGTCGCAGTACCGGCTGGCACGTCGCAAGGAACGGCTGCACCTCGTCGAGGGCCTGCTCATCGCGATCCTCGACATCGACGAGGTCATCCAGGTCATCCGCACCTCTGACGACTCCGAGGCGGCGCGCAACCGCCTGCGCGACGTCTTCGACCTGTCCGAGGTGCAGGCCGAGTACATCCTCGAGCTGCGCCTGCGCCGGCTGACGAAGTTCTCGCGGATGGAGCTCGAGGCCGAGCGCGACCAGCTGCTCGCCGACATCGCCGCGCTCGAAGAGCTCCTGGCGTCCGACGAACGGCTCCGCGCGCAGGTCGCCCTCGAGCTGACCGAGGTGTCCGACAAGTTCGCGACCCCGCGGCGCACGCTGCTCACCGAGGCCGATGCCCCGGTGAAGGGCGGTCGGAAGGCCGCGGTGGACCCGGAGTCGCTGCAGATCGCCGACTCCCCCTGCCGCGTGCTGCTCTCGACCACCGGACGGCTCATCCGCGTCGACATCCCGACGTCGGAGCTCGGCATCGTCCGCGTGCCGAAGCGCTCGAAGCACGACGCCGTCCGCTCCGCCGTGGTGAGCACGGTGCGGGGGCAGATCGGCGCGATCACCTCGACCGGTCGTGTCCTCCGGCTCTCCCCCGTCGACGTCCCCGCCGTACCGCCCGCCGCGGTCCGGCTCGACGCCGGCGTCCGGGTCACCGACTTCCTGGCGCTCACCAAGGGCGAGACCGTCGTGGCGATCGTCGACCTGTCCGGCGCGTCCTCGGACTCGCTGGCGATCGGCACCGCACACGGCGTCGTCAAGCGCGTCGTGGCGGGTGCGTGGCCCGACAAGCCGGAGTTCGTCGCGATCGGCCTGAAGCCCGGCGACCACGTGGTCGGCGCCGCCCAGGCCCCGGAGTCCGACGACCTCGTGTTCATCAGCTCGAACGCGCAGCTGCTGCGGTTCCCGGCGTCCGTCGTCCGGGCGCAGGGGCTGCCCGCGGGTGGAGTGGCCGGCATGGCCCTCGCCGACGGCGCCTCGGTGATCTGGTTCGGCTCGGTCGCACGCTCCGACGACGCCGTGGTCGCCACGGTGTCCACCACCTCGACCGCCCTGCCCGGCACGGACGCCGGTCGCGCCAAGGTCTCCGCCCTGTCGGAGTTCCCGGCGAAGGGCCGCGCCACCCAGGGTGTCCGGGCGCACGCGTTCCTGAAGGGCGAGGACGGGCTCACCGTGGGCTGGGCCGGCATCGCGCCGCCGCACGCCGTCGGCACGGACGGCGCCGCGCGGACCCTGCCCGACTGGCTGTCGAAGCGTGACGGGTCGGGTGCCCCGCTCGAGGCGGTCATCGGCTCGATCGGCGGCAGCGCCGCGACGCTCGACGGCACCGCCGGCGAGGCGTAGGCGCGCACTGGTTTCGCGCCTGGCGACACCTCACGCCCGTGGGGATGCGTGAGGTGTCGCCCAGCGCGTGAGAATGCAGGGCGCACCGGCCTGGAGGCGCGGGGCGGCCCCGCCACGGGCCTCCCGTCCGCCATCGCGGAAGCGACAGAACCCCGCCGACGTTCGGCGGGGTTCTGTCGCTCTTGCGCCATGGACCGTGCGCGTCGGCCGAGCGGTGTCGCTTTCGCGACGCGCTACGCGTCGATGCGGTCGCGGTCCAGGCCCTCGCCGGCCAGGATGAACTCCTTGCGCGGCGCGACGTCGTTGCCCATGAGCAGCTCGAACACCTTCGCGGCCCCTTCGGCATGGGTCACGTTCACCCGGCGCAGGGTGCGGTGCGCGCGGTCCATCGTGGTCTCCGCGAGCTGGTCGGCGTCCATCTCACCGAGGCCCTTGTACCGTTGGATCGGCTCCTGGTACTTCTTGCCCGTCTTCTCGAGCTTCTTCAGCACCGTCTGCAGCTCCTGTTCGGAGTACGTGTAGAGCGTGTCGTTCGGCTTGCCGCGGTTCACCACGACGACCCGGTGCAGCGGCGGCACGGCGGCGAAGACCCGGCCCTGTTCGATCATCGGCCGCATGTACCGGAAGAACAGCGTCAGCAGCAGCGTGCGGATGTGGGCGCCGTCGACGTCGGCGTCCGACATGATGATGATCTTGCCGTAGCGGGCCTGGTCGATGTCGAACGTGCGGCCCGAACCGGCGCCGATGACCTGGATGATCGACGCGCACTCGACGTTCGAGAGCATGTCCGACACGGACGCCTTCTGCACGTTCAGGATCTTGCCGCGGATCGGCAGCAGCGCCTGGTACTCGCTGTTGCGGGCGAGCTTCGCGGTGCCCAGCGCCGAGTCACCCTCGACGATGAAGAGCTCCGTGCCCTCGGTCTCCTGCGAGCGGCAGTCGGCGAGCTTCGTCGGCAGCGAGGAGTTCTCGAGCGCGTTCTTGCGGCGCTGCGTCTCCTTGTGGGCCCGCGCCGAGATGCGGGTCTTCATCTCGGACACGACCTTCTCGAGCAGGGCCGCCGACTGTGCCTTCTCGGTGCGCTGCGTCGACGTGAGGATCTCGGTGATGCGCTTCGACACCACCTGGTCGACGATCTTCCGGACCGCCGGGGTGCCGAGGATCTCCTTCGTCTGCCCCTCGAACTGCGGCTCGGGCAACCGCACGGTCAGCACCGCGGTCATGCCGGCGAGGACGTCGTCCTTGTCGAGCTTGTCCTGCCCGACCTTGAGCTTGCGCGCGTTCGCCTCGACCTGGGCACGGACGGCCTTGACGACGCCCGACTCGAACCCGGCCTGGTGCGTGCCGCCCTTCGGCGTCGCGATGATGTTGACGAAGCTGCGGAACACGGTCTCGTAACCACTGCCCCAGCGGAGCGCCAGGTCGACCTCGCACTCGCGCTCGACCGAGGTGGAGACCATGTGACCCTTGTCGTCGAGCATCGGCACGGTCTCGGTGAAGGTGCCGGTCCCCTGCACACGCCAGACGTCGGTGAGGGGGCTGTCGACGGCGAGGTGCTCGACGAACTCGCCGATCCCGCCCTCGTACCGGAAGCGCTCGACCACCGGCCCGGCGGCCACGGTGGTACCCGTCGCCTCGGCCCGGGCGGCAGCGGCGTCGATCGACGCCGCGCGCTCGTCGGTGATGGTGATGCCGAGCCCGGGCACGAGGAACGCGGTCTGCCGTGCACGGGTGACCAGGTCGTCGGTGCTGAACCGGGCGTCGGCGGTGAAGATCTGGCGGTCCGCCCAGTAGCGGATCCGGGAGCCGGTGACACCCTTCTTGACCTTGCGCACCACACGCAGCTCGCTGCCCGAGGTGAAGGGCGCGAACGGAGCGTCCGGGCCGATGCCCTTGCTGTCGTCGAAGATGCCCGGCTCGCCGCGGTGGAACGACATGGCGTAGGTCTTGCCGCCCCGGTCGACCTCGACGTCGAGGCGCTCCGACAGCGCGTTCACGACCGAGGCGCCGACACCGTGCAGGCCACCCGAGGCCGCGTACGACCCCGAGCCGAACTTGCCGCCGGCGTGCAGCTTGGTGAACACGACCTCGACCCCGGTGAGGCCCGTCTTCGGTTCGACGTCGACGGGGATGCCCCGGGCGGTGTCCCGGACCTCGACCGAGCCGTCGGCGTGCAGCACGACACCGATCTCGTCACCGTGCCCCGCGAGGGCTTCGTCGACCGAGTTGTCGATGATCTCCCACAGGCAGTGCATGAGGCCCCGGGAGTCCGTCGAGCCGATGTACATGCCCGGCCGCTTCCGGACCGCCTCGAGCCCTTCGAGGACGGAGAGATGGCGTGCGGAGTAGTCGGAGCTCACCGTCGGAGTTTACCGAGCGGCACCGACAGCACCGTGTGGACACTCGCACTGGGGCCAAGCGATCCGCGCTGAGCGAAACAGGGCCCGACAATGCGTCGCTCTCAGGCATCACGTGTTGAAATGGTGCAACCACCCGGCACCACCTGCGATCCGTGAGGAGCACAGCAATGACCCAGACCGTGCAGGACCCCTCCATCGACGAAGTCAGCAACCACCAGCTGACCGCCGCCGACCGTTGCGACAGCTGCGGGGCGCAGGCCTACATCCGAGCCACCATGTCGAGCGGCGAGCTCTACTTCTGCGCCCACCACGGCGCCGAGTTCAAGGACAAGCTCGCGGCGACCGCCATCGAGTGGCACGACGAGAGCAGCCGACTCTACGAGTCGAAGTAGTCGCGACCGACACACGGACAGGAGGCGCGGTGCCAGCTGGCACCGCGCCTCCTGTCTGTCTGCAGCCCGGTTCAGAACTCGCGGTTCAGTGACCAGGCCACCCCGCGGTAGCTGTTCGGGCCCCAGATGCCGTCGATCGGCCCGCTGTACCTGCCGTGGGCGGTCGCCCATCGCTGCAGTGCCCTGACGACCTCGGGGCTCTCCCAGTTGTGCAGGTCGCCGGCGCGGAAGTACCCGCCCTTCGCGAGCTGCTCGGAGACACCCGTCCAGGAGTTCGGCCCCATCACTCCGTCGATCGGGCCCTTGTAGCCGTAGTACCCGGCCATGCTCCCGAGGCACTGGAGCCGCTTGTAGAAGATCGTCCCCGGAACCCCGTCGAACTCGGTCGTGGTCGTCGGCACCGAGCTGCAGGCCGAACCGATGCGGGGTGTCGCGGCCTCAGCCGGAGCTGTCTGGACGACGGCCCCGGCAGTGGTGATTGCCACGACGAGTGCGCCGACCAGGGCGAGGACGGATTTGTTGGTGAGCATAAAGCCTCCTTTGTCGGCTTCCAACATTCCACATCCTGCATGCGATCGGTCCACCTTGGCAACTGTTGCCACCGCATCGGAGACGACGAAGACCGGGCCCCGTCGGGACCCGGCCTTCTGCTTCGTGCGTCAGGCGATGCGCTTGAACGCCTTGTCGACGTAGCGATCGACCGTGGCGCGCGCTTCGCGTGCGTAGCGGTCGATGGTCGCCGTGCGCTCGGCGTCCGGTGCGTACTCGCGGCCGAGGCGCGCAGTCGCTGCGGCGAGGACGCCGTCGGTCAGCTGCGGGTTGAGCGGCAGGACCGGGCCCTGGGTGTGCGTGCCGAAGGAGTTCCCGACGATCGCGCCCTCGACCGGGGAGCCGGCCTGGTTGCCGCCGCCGGAGACGACGTCGGCGAAGGGTGTGACCCCGGCTGCGAGCTCGATGCGGGTGGCGTGGTCCTCGAAGCCCGCGAGACGCTTCGGTGCTCCGGGGAGCAGCGGGTACCGGGTCTCGAGGACGAAGTAGTTCACGCGGCGCTCGGCACCGCGGACTGCTCGAGCGTCGAACACGCCGAAGCCGGCGACCGGCGCACCCTCGGTCGGCACGACCTCGTTCGTCGCGAGGTCGAACCCACCGCCGACGGCGAGCACCGGCACACCATCGGTCGCGAACGCGCGGAGAGCGCCACCGATGCGTGTGACGTCGTCGCCCAGGGAACGCATCGCGCTGAGCGGACCGTTGCCGATGACGACGACGTCCGCCGTGGTCGGCAGGTCGTCACCGGGCGCGTACTCGAGGACCTGGGTCTCGATGTCCGCGGCGGCCGCACGGCGGACCAGCGCCGCGACGTTGCCACGGTCGCCCGAGACGCCCATCTGCCGGGGGTAGACGTGCAGGATCGTCAGCCGATCGGCCGTCATGCGGTCTTCTCCATGTCCGGGTGGCCGAGGGCCTTGCGGGCGATCATCATGATCTCGTAGTTGACGATGAAGTTCTTCGTCCCGCGGGTCGTCGAGCCGAGCTGCTCCATGTGCTTGATGGCCGCTTCGACGTCGGGCTCGACCCGGCCGATGCGGACACCGGCGTGCTCGAGCGCGATCGCGATCTGCCACGCCTTGTCACCGGAGACGACGTCCACGTGGTCGAGCTTCGAGAAGTCGATGTCGTAGATCCAGGAGATGTCGGGCGTGCCCTCGTCGATCGCCATGAGGACCTGCTCGGGCTGGTCCGGCAGGGCGTCGAGGTTGAGCTGCAGGCTCGCGGCGTTCTTGAACATCGTGAACTCGGCGGACTCGCCCGCGATGGGCAGTCGCTCACCGCGGCCGTACGCGGGCTTCATCGTGCCGAAGGCCTTGGTCACGGCATCGGCGCGGAACTGCGCGCCGAGGGCCGCACTCGCCGTCGCGGTGGCTGCAGCGGCGTCGACCGCGTAGTGCAGGCCGCGGGCGGGCAGCCGGACCGGGATCTCGGCGCCGTCGAAACGGATCGTCGCGCCGTCGCCCGTGTGGGCCACGACCTCGGCGTCGGCAGTGTGCTGGGCACGGTCACCGGCGTCGAACGAGTCGGCGTTCTGCAGACCGTTCGGCGCTGCGGCGATGACCTCGTCGCTCGCACCGAACCGCAGGACACGCTGCCCGGGGGTACCGGAGTAGCCGTCGAGGAACTGGTCGTCGTGGTTGGTGATGACGTTCGCCGTCGACAGTGCGGCGGTGTCGAGCATCATCGTCGCCACGCGCTCGGTCTCGAAGAACCGGTACAGCTGGTCGACCTGCACGTTGAGCATCGTCACCGTCGAGGGCGACAGGATGCCGGCGAGCTCGACCGCGAAGGCCTCGTCGACCTCGAGGATGCCGATGTCCGCCTTCAGGCGACCGGTCAGCGAGACCTCGGACAGCAGGGCCGACGCGATGCCCTGCGGCAGGTTCGCGCCGGACGGGTTCGTGAAGACCCGCAGCCCGTGGGCCCGCACGATGTCGGAGATCATGTGCGTGGTCGTCGACTTGCCGTTCGAGCCGAGCACGAAGACGACGCCGTTCGGGAACTGCTTCGTCACGTGCTGCAGGAAGTCCGGCACGAGCTTCAGGACGATGAACCCCGGGTAGGCGGATCCGCCGCCCCGCGCACGAGCGAGGGCACGGAGGATCCGCCCGATCAGGATCGGGATGAAGAAGCGCATGCCGGCTTACTCGAGGTAGTCGCGCAGCGACTGCGACCGCGACGGGTGGCGGAGCTTCGCCATCGTCTTGGACTCGATCTGGCGGATGCGCTCACGCGTCACGCCGAACGTGTCACCGATCTGGTCGAGGGTCTTCGGCTGGCCGTCACCGAGGCCGAAGCGCATGCGGATGACGCCCGCCTCGCGCTCGGACAGGGAGTCGAGCAGGCTCTCGAGCTGCTTCTGCAGCATCGTGAAGCCCACCGCGTCGGCCGGCACGACCGCCTCGGTGTCCTCGATGAGGTCACCGAACTCCGAGTCGCCGTCCTCGCCCAGGGGCGTGTGCAGCGAGATCGGCTCGCGGCCGTACTTCTGGACCTCGACGACCTTCTCCGGGGTCATGTCGAGCTCGCGGGCGAGCTCTTCCGGAGTGGGTTCGCGACCGAGGTCCTGCAGCATCTGCCGCTGGACGCGGGCGAGCTTGTTGATGACCTCGACCATGTGCACCGGGATGCGGATGGTGCGGGCCTGGTCGGCCATGGCGCGGGTGATTGCCTGACGGATCCACCACGTCGCGTAGGTCGAGAACTTGAAGCCCTTGGTGTAGTCGAACTTCTCGACCGCACGGATCAGGCCCAGGTTGCCTTCCTGGATGAGGTCGAGGAACTGCATGCCACGACCGGTGTAGCGCTTCGCGAGCGAGACGACCAGGCGGAGGTTCGCACCGAGCAGGTGCGACTTCGCACGCTGACCGTCACGGGCGACCCAGCGCAGTTCACGCTCGGCGGGCTTCGAGAGCCCCGTCGCGTGCTGCAGCTTGTCCTCGGCGAACAGGCCGGCCTCGATGCGCATCGCGAGCTCGACCTCCTGCTCGGCGTTGAGCAGGGCGACCTTGCCGATCTGCTTCAGGTAGTCCTTCACCGGGTCGGCGGTGGCACCCGTGATGGTCGTCGAGTAGACCGGCGCCTCGTCGTCGTCGGTCTGCGAGATGACGAGCGCACCGGCGGCGACCGCGGCAGCGGCGTCCGGCTTGGCCGTCTTGTCGTCGGTGTCGTCGGCCTCGTCGGTCGGCTCCTCGACGGGCTCGTCGGAGGCGATCGCCTCGTCGACGGCGTCGGTCTTCTTCGCCTTGGGCGCCGCCTTCTTGGCGGGCGCCTTCTTGGCGGGGGCCTTCGTGGCGCGCTTCTTCGGCGCTGCGGTGCCCTCGGTGTCCGTGGCGTCCTCTGCCACAGCGCCCTCGGGCTCGGTGTCCTTCGTGGGATCGATCGTCGTGCTCCGGGCAGCCATGCGATCACCTCTCTCGTCGTGCCACGTTCGTGGGGTCGTGGCCTCCCTCGCCGCCCAGGTCCCGCGCCGCAGTCCCCCGCGTCGTACGAGTCCTACCGTTCCGGGCAGCACTAGGACCCATGTCAAGTCCCCCGAGTTCACCGGCGCACCGAAGTGTTCCGACAGACAGGGGTCCCGAACGGGTCCGTGATCATTATTGCACGTGCCGCTTCCGCAGGCGTGCAACGAGTGCAACCCAGAGTGGCCCGACGCGTATTCCCTCTTCCGAGTGCAGCACCCGGCGGGTCCGACGGCGGGCGTGCAGGAGCATCCCAACGCCGAAACCGACCACGACGTACTGCACCGTGAGGGCGATCCGGAAGTTCTCCCAGGCGAACACCTCGGTGCCCGAAGCCCGCGCAGCGACGTCGAGGACGACGCCGATCAGGTACATCATCACGAAGGCCGCCAGGAAGCCGCCGACGTTCACGACACCGTTCGCCGAGCCGAGCGATCCGACCGGGTTGAAGGTCCGAGCGAAGTCGAAGCCGATCAGGGAACCGGGCCCACCGATCCCCATCGCGACGACGAGCAGCACGAGCAACCACGTCGGCGGGTGCCCGGGCCAGAGCAGGATCGCCGTCCAGAGCACCGCGAGCAGGACGACCACGCCGAGCACCAGGTTCGACCGGCGCATCGGGAACCGTGCGCAGAGCACACCGAGCACCGGACCGGCGACGAACCCGACGACCACGATGATCGTGAGGAACCCGGCAGCCTCACCCGGGGAGTACCCGAGCCCCCGGAGCATCGGCACGCCCCACAGCAGCGAGAACACCGTGCCCGAGGACTGCGTGACGTAGTGCGACCAGAACCCGAGCTGCGTGCCCGGGCGCCGGAGCGCGTGACCGAAGGTGCTGAACGCGGCACCCCACGAGTGCGGCAGCGGGATCGTGTCCGTCCGCACCGGCACCGGACCGTTCCGCACGAAGACCGCGGCGAGCACCAGGCCGACAGCGCTAGCCGCGGCCGCGACGCCGAACGCCGGGGTCCAGCCCACCGTGTGCAGGAGCACCGCGAAGGGGAACGCCGACAGGATCTGGCCGATCTGCCCGAGGTTGCCCGTCCACTGCGAGATCTGCGGCAGGATCCGGCCGCTGAACCACATCGGCACCAGGCGGATCACCGAGATGAAGGTCATCGCGTCACCGGCACCGACGAGCACCCGCCCCGCGATCGCCGGCCCGATCGACGGGGACACCGCGACGATCGCCTGTCCGACGACCAGCAGCGCGGCGCCGAGGAGCACCAGCCGGCGCGGGCCCACGCGGTCGAGGGCGATCCCCACCGGGATCTGCAGCCCCGCGTAGACGGCGATCTGCACGACGGCGAGAGTCGAGAGGACGGCGGCGGAGACGGCGAACCGGTCCTGCGCGTCGACACCGGACACCCCGAGCGAGGACCGCTGCACCACGGCGAGGACGTACGCGAGGACCGCGACGCCCCAGATCAGGAAGGCACGACGGGAGTTCACCGGACCAGGCTACCGACGCGTCCCCGCGTCGATGCGCGACGAGCGTCGTCGAGGTGCGTCACGTCGTGCGGGCGACCGGAGGACGGCCTGGAGGCGCGGCGCGGGGCCGCCACGGGCCTCCAGGCCGCCCTGTGGGGACGTCCGGATCCCGCGACGGTCAGTCGGTCGCGTCGCCCTGGGTGCGCCGGTCGGCGAGGAAGCGCTCGAGCTCGGCCGCGATGGCGTCGGCGGTCGGCACCTCGCCGTCGACGCCGGTGAGCGGCGACGCGACGGGGTTCCCCTCCATGTACGTGTCGTGCCGCTCCTCGAGCACGGAGACCAGGCGCTGCAGCTCGGGGTTGCCGGCCACCTGCTCCTCGACACGGGTGAGGAACTCGCGACCCGACTCGCGCAGCGCGTCCGTCGGGAAGATGAGCCCGGTCGCGGCGGCGATGCCGGACAACGCCGCGACGGCCGCGTCGGGGAACTCGGTGTCGGACAGGTAGTGCGGCACGAGCAACACGAGCCCGGTGACCTGCGCGCCGGTCTCGGCGAGGCGGTGCTCGACCAGGTGCAGGACGTTCGCCGGTGCCTGGGTCTCGGGCTTCCAGACGCTCATCTGCTCGACGAGGTCCGCCCGGGTGCCGGAGACGGTCAGGCTGATCGGACGGGTGTGCGGGACCGGCATCGGGATGGACTGCACCCACGTGGTGTCGGCGACCTGCAGGTCGGCGGCGAGCCCGGTGACGGCGCGGACGAAGCGGTTCCACTGGAAGTCCGGCTCGTAGCCCGACAGGAACAGGAACGGCTGGCCGATCTCGTCGCGCACCAGGTGCAGGGCCAGACGGGGCGGCTCGACGGCGCTGATGTGGTCGTGCTCGAAGGTGATGACCGGCCGACGGGCCCGCCAGTCGAGCAGCACGTCCGGGTCGAACTCGGCGACGAGCTCGGTGTCGAGGTCCTCGAGGATCGAGTTCGTCACCTGCGCGACGGCCGATCCGGCATCGGCGAAGCCGGTCAGCCCGGCGATCAGGTGCAACCCTGCTGGCACGGTCGGGGCGTCCGCGTCGAACGTGTAGAGCTCCTCGGGGTGGTTCACCGTCCCCATGCTAGGCGGGGCCTCCGACGTCCCCGGTGCGCGACAACCACGCCGACAGCGAACAGGCCGTCGGTAGGGTTGGAGCATGGTCCGACCGACGCTCTCCACCACCAGTTCACCCCCCGAGACCACCACCGCCGACGTGCTCGTCGTCGGGGTCCGCCCGGGCTCGTCCGGCGAGGCCGACAGCCCCGCCGTGCTCGCCCCCACCGCCCTCGGCACGCTCGACGCCCTCGCCGGCCTCGACCTCGCCGCGATCGGGGTCACCGGCGCGAAGGACCAGCTCGTCCGCCTGCCCGCCACCGGCGTCGGTGCGAAGTCGGTCGCGCTGATCGGGCTCGGCTCCGCCACGGGTGCCGCGGCGATCCGCGCTGCGGCCGGCAGCGCCGTGCGACAGCTCCCCCGCGTCGACTCGATCACGCTCGCCCTGCCCACCGACTCCGCCGAGCTCGTCGACGCCGCCCTCGAGGGCTCGGCGCTCGGCGCCTACGCCTTCACCCGGCACAAGGGCACCGGCACCAAGGCCCCGGCCCGCGGCGACCAGCGCATCGAGGTCGTCGCCCCCGCCGACGTCGCAGCCGACGCCGCCGTGCGCCCCGCGATCGTCGCCGACGCCGCGTCGCTCGTGCGCGACCTCGTGAACACCGCCGCGGGCGACCTCGGGCCGCAGGACGTCGCCGACGTCGCGACCGGGTTCGCCTCGGACCTGCCGCTCACCGTCGAGGTCCTCGACGAGCAGGCGCTCGAGGAGCAGGGCTTCGGCGGCATCCTCGGTGTCGGCCGCGGTTCGGCGCGTCCCCCGCGCCTGGTCGTCGTCCGGTACGCGCCGGAGTCCGCCACGAAGCACCTCGCCCTCGTGGGCAAGGGCATCACCTTCGACTCGGGCGGCCTCTCGCTCAAGCCCGCGGCGTCGATGCTCGGCATGAAGACCGACATGACCGGTGCCGCCACGGTGCTCGCCGCGACCGTCGCCGCCGCCCGCCTGGGGCTGAACGTGCGCGTGACCGCGTGGCTCGCCCTCGCCGAGAACATGCCCTCCGGCACCGCGACTCGCCCGGGCGACGTCCTGACGCTGAAGAACGGCACCACGGTCGAGGTCACGAACACCGACGCCGAGGGCCGCCTGGTGCTCGGCGACGGGATGGCCGCTGCCTCGCTTGAGCAGCCCGACGCGCTCGTCGACGTCGCCACGCTGACCGGCGCCCAGGTCGTCGCGCTCGGCGACCGCACCACCGGCCTGATGGGCAGCGACGACCTCGTCGCGAAGGTCCGCGCCGTCGCCGAGGGCGTCTCGGAGCCGATCTGGCCGATGCCGCTGCCCGAGGAGCTCGAGGCCCGGCTGTCCAGCGACGTCGCCGACATCGTCAACGCCACGGTCGGCAACCCGGCCGGTGGCATGCTGCTCGCGGGCAAGTTCCTCGAGCGCTTCGCCGGCGAGGGTGTCCCCTGGGCGCACCTCGACATCGCCGGTCCGTCGGAGAACAAGGGCGGCGGGTACGCCTGGTTGGGCAAGGGTGCGACGGGCGTGATGGTCCGGACGCTCATCGCTCTCGCAGAAGACCTCCAGTCCGAGTAGTAGGTTTGGTACCGGTGGGAACGGCGCACCGACGCGCCTCCCACCGGTACTGCACGGGACGGGACCGGAACCACGCGGTCCGACCGTCGGACGCCGCCCTCCGCGGTGTCCACGTAGGGCCCGATCGGCCCGACACGCACGAGGGAGTTGCACCAGGTGACGGAACAGACTTACGACGTCGTTGTCCTCGGTGGCGGGAGTGGTGGGTACGCCGCTGCGCTCCGGGCCGCCGAACTCGGCATGAGCGTCGCGCTCATCGAGGGCGACAAGCTCGGAGGGACGTGCCTGCACCGCGGCTGCATCCCGACCAAGGCGCTGCTGCACGCCGCGGAGATCGCCGACGGCACGCGTGACGCCGAGAAGTACGGCGTGATCGCGGAGTTCGCCGGTGTCGACGTGCCCAAGGTCATCGACTACCAGCAGGGCGTCATCAACTCCAAGTACAAGGGCCTGCAGGGCCTGATCAAGGCCCGCGGCATCACCGTGGTCGAGGGCTGGGGTCGTCTGACCTCGCAGAACACCGTGCAGGTCGGCGACCAGACCGTCACCGGCAAGAACATCGTGCTCGCGACCGGCTCCTACTCGAAGTCCCTGCCGGGGCTCGAGATCGGCGGCCGCGTGATCACCAGCGAGACCGCGCTCCGCATGGACTACGTCCCGAACAAGGTCGTCATCCTGGGCGGCGGCGTCATCGGCGTCGAGTTCGCCAGCGTCTGGAAGTCCTTCGGGGCCGAGGTCACCATCGTCGAGGGCCTGCCGCACCTGGTCCCCGCCGAGGATGAGTCGATGTCGAAGCAGCTCGAGCGTGCGTTCCGCAAGCGCGGCATCGAGTTCTCGCTCGGTGTCCGGTTCCAGGGCGTCGAGCAGCACGAGAACGGCGTCGTCGTCACGCTGGAGGACGGCAAGACCTTCGACGGTGACGTCCTGCTCGTCGCCGTCGGCCGTGGCCCGGTCACGCAGAACGTCGGCTACGACGAGGTCGGCGTGGCGATGGACCGCGGGTTCGTCACCACGAACGAGCGTCTCGCCACCAACATCCCGAACGTCTACGCCGTCGGCGACATCGTCCCCGGTCTGCAGCTCGCGCACCGCGGCTTCCAGCAGGGCATCTTCGTCGCCGAGGAGATCGCCGGCCTCAACCCGGTGGTCATCGAGGACAAGAACATCCCGAAGATCACCTACTCCGACCCCGAGGTCGCGTCGGTCGGGCTCTCGCAGGCCAAGGCCGAGGAGCAGTACGGCGCCGACAAGGTCGACTCGTACGAGTACAACCTGGCCGGCAACGGCAAGAGCCACATCATCGGGACGTCCGGCTCCGTCAAGGTCGTGCGCGTCGTGGACGGCCCCGTCGTCGGCGTCAGCATGATCGGTGCCCGCGTCGGCGAGCTCATCGGCGAAGCCCAGCTCGCCGTGAACTGGGAGGCCTACCCGGAGGACATCGCTCCCCTGGTGCACGGTCACCCGACCCAGAACGAAGCCCTCGGCGAGGCGTTCCTGCACCTCGCGGGCAAGCCGCTGCACGCGCTGTGACCGGCACCGGCCGCACTGTGCCAATGACATCAACAACCACTGCAATCCCCCGCGAAGAGGAGTCCACCCGATGAGCGAATCCGTCAACCTCCCGGCGCTCGGCGAGAGCGTCACCGAGGGCACGGTGACCCGATGGCTGAAGAACGTCGGTGACCGGGTCGAGGTCGACGAGCCGCTGCTCGAGGTCTCGACCGACAAGGTCGACACCGAGATCCCGTCGCCGATCGCCGGCGTCGTCGAGGAGATCCTCGTTCCCGAGGACGAGACCGTCGAGGTCGGCACCGCCCTCGTGAAGATCGGTGACGGCTCCGGCTCGTCCGACGGCGGTTCGGACTCGTCCGAGTCCGGCGCCGACGACGCGAACGCCGCCGCTGCCGACGCCGAGGAGCCCGAGGCCGCTCCGAGCACGGAGCAGGAGGCCGAGACCCCCGCACCCGAGCCCACCGAGCCCGAGCCGGCCCCCGCCGGCCAGACGCAGCCCGCCGCCCCGCAGGCACCGTCCGCCCCGCCCGCGGCAGCGCCGGTCCCGGCCGCCGCTCCGGTCCCGCCGCCCGCAGCCGCTCCGCCGGCAGCCGTGCCGGCCCAGGCCGCTCCGGCTCCGGCGTCCGCGCCGAGCACCACGGCCGCCGCTGCGGTGCCGAACCCCACGCAGGACGGCGCAGCCTCGGGCTACGTCACCCCGCTGGTGCGCAAGCTCGCCAACGAGCAGGGTGTGGATCTGTCCACGGTCACCGGGTCCGGTGTCGGGGGGCGCATCCGCAAGGAGGACGTCCTCGCCGCCGCTGCGAAGGCCCCGGCCGCCTCGGCAGCAGCAGCACCCGCCGCCGCGTCCGGCCCGTTCGTCGCCGAGGTCTCGCCGCTGCGCGGCACCCGCGAGAAGATGACCCGCCTGCGCAAGGTGGTCGCCGAGCGTGCCGTGCAGTCGATGACCTCGACCGCACAGCTCACGAGCGTCGTCGAGGTCGACGTCACGAAGGTGGCGCAGTTCCGCGACGCCCACAAGGCGGAGTTCCTCGAGAAGACCGGCTCGAAGCTCTCCTTCATGCCCTTCTTCGCCCTCGCGGCGTCCGAGGCGCTGAAGGCCCACCCGAAGATCAACTCCACGGTCGAGGGCGACGAGATCGTCTACCCGGAGTCCGAGAACGTCTCCATCGCGGTGGACACCGAGCGCGGCCTGCTGACCCCGGTGATCAAGGACGCGGCCTCGCTGGACCTGGCGCAGTTCTCGAAGTCCATCGCGGACCTCGCCGAGCGCACCCGGAACAACCAGCTCAAGCCCGACGAGCTGGCTGGCGGCACGTTCACGCTGACCAACACCGGTTCGCGTGGCGCGCTGTTCGACACCCCCGTGGTGTTCCTGCCGCAGTCGGCGATCCTCGGCACCGGCATCGTCACGAAGCGTCCGGCGGTCGTGAAGGTCGACGGCCAGGAGGCCATCGCCATCCGCTCGTTCGTCTACCTGGCGCTGTCGTACGACCACCGGATCATCGACGGTGCGGATGCCTCGCGGTACCTCGTCGCGGTGAAGAACCGTCTCGAAGAGGGCAACTTCGCTCCGAACCTCGGGTACTGATCCCAGCAGCACGGCCGACGGCCCCGGTTCCCCTCGTGGGAACCGGGGCCGTTCCCGTTCCGGGGCGGGTTCGGGGTCATCCGCCGCCGAGCAGGGTCAGGGCGGCGACCACCGACCCGACGGCAACGACGAGCCCCACGAGCACGCGGCGGAGCGGGAGCCGTCGGTCGGCTCCGAGCGGGACGCCGTGCTCGACCACGTCCCGCAGGCGCTCGAGCAGTCCGTCCTGCCCGTCCGATGTCGGCGGTTCGGCGAACACGAGGTCGCTCGGCACAGGGGTCCAGCGGAACGGCCGGGGCGCGGCGGTGCCGTGGACGACGTCGAGTGCCGTTCGTGCGCTCGGTCCGTCACCGTCGGGGGCGTCCTGCAGCGCGTCGAGCACCGGTTGCTGAGCGGGATCGGCCGGGTCGACGCGGTCCCACACCGTCCGGGCTGCGAGCACGAGGGTGCGGGTCGCGTCGGTCGAGTGCGCGATGCGCGTCGGGGGTGCGGTGCGCGTCGGGGTCCTGGCGTTGGTTTGGTTCATCGGGTTCGTCGGGGTCGTCGGGTTCGTCGCGTTCGTCGGGCGGTCGCAGAGCACGACGGCACCGGAATCGTCCACCAGCACGTCGTCGATGCCGGCTGTACCGAGCAGGACCGCGCCGTCGTGCACCGCCACCAGGAGCTCCAGGAGCGGGACCGTCAGCGTCACCGCGACGCCGGTGGTCGGGGTGCCGAGCCGGTCGAGCGCCGCCACGAGCGGTGTGCCGGTCGGCCGGTCGAGGTCGACCACGAGATGCCCCGTCGGGGTCCGACCGACCGCGGCCACCGGGACGAGGTGCCGCTCGGCGGCCGCGGAGCGGTCGGCGACCCAGCTGAGCACGTCGTGCTCGTTGCCGGTCGCGATCCAGCGATCCAGGTGGTCTTCGGTGCTCGTCTCCATGGTGACCAGCGTGGCGGTGGCGCGGCGGGCCTCCAGGCTCTCCCGCACCACCTGTGGACAAGACGTGTTCGCGCACAGCCGGACACGCGACGGTCTCCCCCGGCGCACGGAGGCCGTATCCTGTTCGCATGGCACGCAGCTCTTCCACAGACAAGAAGGCGAAGGAGCCGGGGCGTCTCAAGCAGATGTTCCAGGTCTTCCAGATGACCCGAAAGGCCGAACCGTCGTCGGTCTGGTGGTTCGCCCTCGCCTTCGTCGGCCCGGTCGTCCTCGGTGTCCTGCTGGCGCTGCTCCTGCCGGGGCAGAACTGGCTCGCGATCGTCCTGTGGATCGTCGCCGGTGTGCTGCTCGGTGTGCTGCTCTTCCTCATCGTGCTCGGTCGTCTGGCCGAACGCGCCGCGTACTCGCAGATCGAAGGCCAGCCCGGCGCCGTCGGTGCCGTGCTGTCGAACTCGCTCCGTCGCCAGTGGCGCTCGAGCGAGATGCCGGTCGCGGTGCACGGTCGCTCGCAGGCAGCGGTCTACCGCGCCGTGGGTCGCCCGGGCGTCGTCCTGATCACCGAGGGCCAGCGTGGCAACCTCAACCGCCAGGTCGACGAGGAGCGCCGCAAGGTGCAGCGCATCGTCCCGAACGTCGCCGTGCACGTGCTGCACGTGGGTGACGGCACCGGTGAGAGCCTGACGCTGCACAAGCTGCCCCGTGCCATGAACAAGCTCAAGAAGTCGCTGAACCGCAACGAGGTCCTGGCGGTCGCGAACCGTCTCGACTCGCTGACGCAGAGCCCCGCGGCCTCGATCCCGAAGGGCATGGACCCGATGCGGGCTCGCGCCGGACGGCCGCGCTGACCCAGGCTCCACACGCACGAGAACGCCCCCGACCAGATCTGGTCGGGGGCGTTCTCGTGTGTGCGTGGAGTGCCGGCGGGGGCGGGGTGTTCGCGAAGCACGCACCGTGCGACCTTCGCTGAACCGTGCGAGGTCATCGGCTCGGTGCGGGACTCCGACCGCGCACGGGGCGTGCGAAGGCGCACCCGATGAGCAACCTCGCACGGTGCGACGGCGCGGCACCGGCCCTGGACCGTGCGAGGTTGCCAGCTCGGTGCGGGACTCCGACGGCGCACGGGGCGTGCCTGCTCGCACCCGATGAGCAACCCCGCACGGTGCGAGGGGGATCGGCGGAGGCCCGGCGCGCAACCTCGCACGGTGCGAGGGCGCGGCCCCGGCCCTGAACCGTGCGAGGTTGTCGGCTCCGTGCGGGACTCCGACGGCGCACGGGGCGGGCAAACTCGCACCCGATGAGCAACCTCGCACGGTGCGAGGGCGAGCGGCGCATGCCCGGCGCCCTACCTCGCACGGTGCGAGGGCGAGCGGCGCATGCCCGGCGCCCTACCTCGCACGGTGCGAGGGCGAGCGGCGCATGCCCGGCGCCCTACCTCGCACGGTGCGAGGGCGAGCGGCGCATGCCCGGCGCCCTACCTCGCACGGTGCGAGGGCGAGCGGCGCATGCCCGGCGCCCTACCTCGCACGGTGCGAGGGCGAGCGGCGCATGCCCGGCGCCCTACCTCGCACGGTGCGAGGGCGAGCGGCTGAGCCCTGCACGATGCGCGGTTGCGTACTCGGTGCGAAGGGACGGAGCACGCACGGAGTACGCAACCTCGCACCCGATGAGCAACCTCGCACGGTGCCGACGGCCACGACTCGCGCGCCGCACTCGCACCCGCGGCCGACGCGATCAGCGGCGGACGAGCACCGTCCCCGCGATGCGGTCGTGCGCACCACGGCTGTCGCGGTCGATGATGAGCGCCGGGACCACCAGGCAGAGCAGCACCGTCCGGAGGATCGGCCGCCGCACCCCCACGTAGCCTCCACGCATCGGGACGACCCGGAGTCCGACGCAGATGTGCCCGAACGACCCGGACAGCAGGCAGATGAACACGATCTGCAGCACGGCGAAGATGGCGATCTGGACCCAGGAGTGCGCGATGTCGCCCGAACCGTTCACCGGCGACCAGACCCCGGTGACGTAGGCGACCAGGTCAGCAAGTGCGCCGTCGATCAGGAGCGCGACGACCCGCCGACCGATCCGCCCGACACTCCGGGGCCCGGACTCGGGCAGACCGAGGTCCTTGCCCGGCCATCCGTCCGGGTGCTCGGAGGGCGCGGACGGACTGGGGGTGCTGCGGGCCATGGTCCCCAGCGTAGGCGACCGCCCGGGCGTAACACGCCCGAAACAAACCAGTCATGTCCGGGAAACCCCGTGTCAATAGCCTCGTCGGAGGTGCCTTGACCGGTGCCTCCGACATCACCCAACCCATTGGAGATCGGCCCCATGTTCAGCGATTCCTCCGAGGTCCTGGCCTTCATCAAGGACACCGACGTCAAGTTCCTCGACATCCGCTTCACGGACCTGCCCGGTGTGCAGCAGCACTTCAACATCCCGGCATCCACCGTCGACGAGGACTTCTTCTCGGTCGGCCAGCTGTTCGACGGCTCCTCCATCCGCGGCTTCGCGTCGATCCACGAGTCCGACATGCAGCTGATCCCCGATGTCACCACGGCGTACGTCGACCAGTTCCGCGCCGAGCGCACGCTCATCATGATCTTCGACATCTACAACCCGCGGAACGGCGAGATCTACGGCCGCGACCCGCGCCAGGTGGCGAAGAAGGCCGAGAAGTACCTCGCGTCGACGGGCATCGCGGACACCGCGTTCTTCGCCCCCGAGGCCGAGTTCTACATCTTCGACGACGTCCGCTACTCGGTCACGCAGAACGAGTCCTTCTACGCGGTCGACTCCGAAGAGGGCGCCTGGAACACCGGTCGTGACGAAGAGGGCGGCAACCTCGCCAACAAGACCCCGTACAAGGGTGGCTACTTCCCCGTGTCGCCGGTCGACAAGACCGCCGACCTGCGCGACGACATCACCCTCAAGCTGATCGACGCGGGCTTCGAGCTCGAGCGCTCGCACCACGAGGTGGGCACCGGCGGCCAGCAGGAGATCAACTACAAGTTCGACACGATGGTCCATGCCGCGGACGACATCCTGAAGTTCAAGTACATCGTCAAGAACACGGCCGACCAGTGGGGCAAGGTCGCCACGTTCATGCCGAAGCCGCTCTTCGGGGACAACGGCTCGGGCATGCACACCCACCAGTCGCTCTGGTCGGACGGCAAGCCGCTCTTCTACGACGAGAACGGCTACGGCGGTCTGTCGGACCTCGCCCGCTGGTACATCGGCGGCATCCTGAAGCACGCCTCGGCGCTGCTCGCCTTCACCAACCCGTCGATCAACTCGTACCACCGTCTGGTCAAGGGCTTCGAGGCTCCGGTCAACCTGGTCTACTCGGCCGGCAACCGCTCGGCGGCGATCCGCATCCCGATCACGGGCACCAACCCGAAGGCCAAGCGCATCGAGTTCCGCGCGCCTGACGCCTCCGGCAACCCGTACCTCGCCTTCGCCGCGCAGCTGATGGCGGGCCTCGACGGCATCCAGAACCGCATCGAGCCGCACGAGCCGGTCGACAAGGACCTCTACGAGCTCCCGCCCGAGGAGGCCAAGGGCATCCCCCAGGTCCCCGGCTCCCTCGACGAGGCGCTCGACGCGCTCGAGGCGGACCACGAGTTCCTCACGAAGGGCAACGTCTTCACCGAGGACCTCATCCAGACCTGGATCGACTACAAGCGTGAGAACGAGATCCTCCCGCTGGCCCAGCGCCCGCACCCGTTCGAGTACGAGCTGTACTTCGGCGTCTGAGTCTCGCTGACACCACACGAAGGGCCCCGCACCGTCAGGTGCGGGGCCCTTCGTGCGTATGCCAAAGCGACAGTGCGCTGTCGGCCAGGGCGCTGGCACCCGCGAGAGCGACAGAACGCCGCGAACGTTCCGCGGGATTCTGTCGCTTTCGCGAGAGGACGCTGCCACCGTGCGCGCGGGGTGCGGACGCGACCGCCTGGAGGCCCGGTGCCGGTCCGGCGGGCGGGTGTCGGGCCTCCAGGCGGTCGCGGCGCACGTTCCTTCCCATAGCAGCCGGACTGGAAAGCGGAATCGGGCGTACCTAGTCAGAACTTCCGACCAGGTACGCCCGATTCGACCCGGTACGCCCGATTCGACCAGGTACGCCCGATTCGACCAGGGACGCCCGGACAGACCAAGCCCCGGGCGCACGGGAACGGGGCCCGCGCCGCCCGGCACGGACCCCGTCTCGCGAACGGTGACTAGCGGCTCGTGGCCAACGCGTCGTTCGTCCCCGCTGCGACGCTCACGGGTGCACCCGTGACCGGCGTGGGACGTCCCAGGGAACGGACGGTCCACCCCGCTTTCACCCAGTCGAGGACCGGGAGGCAGTTGCGCGCGTCGATGACGACGCGGCGCCCGACGAGGTCGCCGAGGGCGACCGGGTCGGCGGTGATGATGTCGTCCCACTCGGTGAGCACGAGGACGACGTCGGCGCCCTCGATCGCGTCCGTCATCGAGGCGGCGTAGCTCAGCGTCGGGAACGAGCGCTTCGCGGGCTCCATCGCCTCGGGGTCCCAGAGCGTCACCTGGGCGCCGCGGAGGTGCAGCGCGGCGGCGACGTTGAGCGCCGGGGAGTCCCGGACGTCGTCGGTCAGGGGCTTGAACGCGGCACCGATGACGGCCACGCGACGGTTGAGCACCGATCCCCCGGCCGAGTCGATCGCCATGTCGATGACCCGCTGGCGCTGCCCCATGTTGATCTCGTCGACCTGCTGCATGAGGCCGACGACCTGGCCCGCGCCGATCTCGTTCGCGCGGTACATGAGCGCCCGGATGTCCTTCGGCAGGCAGCCGCCGCCGAAGCCGAGGCCGGCGTTCAGGAACTTCCGGCCGATGCGGGCGTCGTGGCCGAGGGCGTCGGCGAGCGTGGAGACGTCGGCGCCGGTGATGGCGCACATCTCGGAGATCGCGTTGATGAACGAGATCTTCGTGGCGAGGAACGCGTTGGCGCTCACCTTGACGAGCTCCGCGGTGGCGAGGTCGGTGGTGATGACCGGGGTGCCCTCGCCGATCGGTGCGGCGTAGACCTCACGGATCACGGCGTCGGCGGCCTCGGAGGCTCCGCCCCAGACCAGACGGTCCGGGTGCAGGGTGTCCTCGACGGCCTTGCCCTCACGCAGGAACTCGGGGTTCCAGATGAGCTCGGCGTCGATCCCGGCGGGCGTGAACTCGCGGACGATGCCGCGGAGTCGCGAGGCGGTGCCGACCGGGACCGTCGACTTGCCGACGATGAGGCCCGGGTGGGTGAGGTTCTCGGCGACGCCACGGGTGGCGCTCTCGACGTAGGCCAGGTTCGCGGCGTGCGACCCGGCCTTCTGCGGGGTGCCGACGCACACGAAGTGGACGTCCGCAGCGGCGACGGCCGAGGCGATGTCGGAGGTGAAGCGGAGCTTGCCGCTGGCGACGTGCTTCGTGATGAGCTCCGGCAGCCCGGGCTCGAAGAACGGGACCTCACCGGCGGACAGTGCGGCGAGCTTCGACGGGTCGATGTCGACACCGATGGTCTCGAAGCCCATCTCGGCCATGGCGGCTGCGTGGGTGGCGCCGAGGTAGCCGGTGCCGATGACGCTGATGACGGGTGCGGGGCGGGTGTCGGCCGATGCGGTCGACTTCTTGGACTCGCTCATTGCGTGACCTCCTGCAGGTCGTAGTCGATGTCGTTGCGCTTGATGCCCTCGGCGAAGGCCTTGAGGGAATCGGCGCGGGAGTTGAGACGCCAGTCGTTCGTGGTGCGCTTGCCGTCGATGATGGTGGTCGCGGTCTCGCTGAAGTACGCGAAGCCGACGATGTCCTTGTTGGCGGGGTCCGCCAGCGCATCGAAGAGCGAGTTGATCCACTGCGTCTTCTGCGGGTTCGCGACACTCGTGCCGGTCTCGGTCGCCCCGATCTCGTTGAGCATGATGCCCTTGCCCGGCGCGATCTGGCGGAGCTGCGTGAGCGTCGCTCCGAAGGTCGTGCCGAACGTCGGCTGCTCGGTGGCGTCGCGGTAGTAGCCGCTCATGCCGACCCAGTCCACGTAGTCCGCACCCGGGTAGTACTGCTGCATGTAGTCGAGCGTCTGGTACTTCGGGTTGCCGAGCTTGTCGATGCGGCTCGGGGACCAGTCCCAGATGACGTACTTGTTCGCACCGTTCGCCTGGAAGACGTCGTGCACGTGCTGCCACATCTTCACGTAGGAACCGGCCGGGTTCTTCTGGTCGTCACCCTCGGACCAGTTGTACCAGGAGCCGTTCATCTCGTGGTCGAGACGGATGACCATCGGCTGCCCGTTGGCCGCCAGCGCCTTGGCGTACTTCGTCAGGTAGGCGTCGAACGATCCACCGGAGATGTCCTCGTTGGTGTACCCGGGGACGTACTTCTGGTCGTTGCCGGTCTGCGCCGGCACGGTCTCCCACGTCATGAGCGGGACACGGCCGTTGGCCCAGGAGCGCTGCACCGCGGGGGCATTGAACTCCTGGTCGAAGCCCTGGAAGAAGCCGGTCATGTTCGACGCGGTGCCGACCTGACGGGAGACCTCGTCGTACTCGGCCCAGTTGAACGGGGACTGCGCGGTGTACAGGCCGTACCAGCGCGACTGCTGGCCGAGGATCTCGGCCTTGGTCGGCGTGACGACCGGGGTGGCACCCGGGTCGGTCGAGGGACCGGGGTTCGGCTTCGAGCCGCCACCGTTGCCGGAACCAGAGCCGGACCCGGAGCCGTTGCCGGACCCGGAGCCATTGCCGGAACCGGAGCCGCTGCCGGACCCGTTGTCGGACGAGCCCGAGCCGGACCCGGACGCACCGGCCGAACCGGCACCGGACCCGCCGGAACCCGAGCCACCGCTGCCGGAACCCGCGGCGTTGACGTTGGACGAGCCTCCCGAGTCCTTCGCGGCACCGAGCTGGGACTGCAGCGACGCGATCTGCGCCTTGAGTTCCGAGATCTGGTCGCCCCGCGACCCGGCCTGGGCCGTGCGGGAGTCGAGCTTGCCCTCGAGCGACCAGATGCGCTCCTGGGCGGCGTCGAGCTGCGTCTGCAGCTCGGCGGCGGACACCTTCTTGGCCTTCGGCGCCTCGACGCCCAGAGCCTGGTGCACGGCGGTCGAGACGGGGCCGGAGGGCGAGATCCACACCGACCAGGTGATGAGGCCGAGCGCCAGCACGATGGCCGTCGTGCCGATGGCCGTCCGGCGGGCGTGCTTGCTGGACTGCGCCCACCAAGCACTCGAGGAACGGATGAAGTCAGACAATGAGGAACGCCTCCAGGGCGAAGATCGCGATGCCGATCACGTACGGGATCGCTGCGTACGGGTTGTACCGGCGGGCTCGGGCGGGGGCCGGCGCGGCTGCTCGCTGGGCCTCCTGCTGCGCGACCGCTGCTGCGGCCTCGCGGCGGGTGGCGAGCACGGTGGTGGTGGAGTTGGTCGCCGCGTCGGCGCCGAAGAGCTCGTCGAACGCACGGTCCACGGCCACCTGGTCGACCCCGGCCGACCGGGCACGTTCGGCGTCGATCGGGCTGACCGGGACCTGCGCCGCGGAGGACAGCGGCTGGACGGCGTCCGCCGGGTCCTCCTGCATCGGACCACCGGCGTAGGCACCGGCCCGGGTCCCCCAGCCGGACGCGTGCGCCAGGCGGAAGAAGCCGATGAGCCGGATCGGCATCAGGAAGAACGTCGACACGATGATGAACATCGGCAGGCGGAAGAAGTCGCTCGGCTTCTCGGACAGGTGCCGCATCTGGCGGATCGCCATGCTCAGCACGCTCGAGATCACCATGAGCGCCGCGACGTAGACGAACCCGGTCGAGAAGCCGTACTGCGACAGGATGCCCTGGTACAGGTTCTCGCCCTGGCCGGTGAAGGCACGGTAGATCCAGCCGGCGATCACGCCGAAGAGCATGAACGGCAGGATGATGTCGGTGATGAAGAACGCCGCGAGGACCGGTGCGTGGCCGAGCATCCACGGCAGCATCCGCAGCGTGTTGTACTGCGAGCCGCGGGCCCAGCGGAGCTGCTGCTTGAACAGCTTCTTCACCTGCAGCGGGGCGTCCGTGTAGACCAGCGACGTGTACTGGTAGACGGTCCGGTACCCCTCCTTGAGCGTGAGGTTCGTCAGTGTCCGGTCGTCCGAGACCTCGAGGAACACGCCCATGAACTTCTCGTGCATGAACCGGTCCATGACCCGCATGAGGATGCTCCGGCGGAACGCGATGGTGCGCCCGGGCAGGCAGCCGATCTGCCCGAGGACACTCTGTGCCGGCATCGAGTAGAGCGCCCGCGAGTTCTCGAGCCAGTCGGCCCAGCGGGTGATCCAGCTGCGCTCCGGTTCGAGGATGCGCTGCCGGGTCGTCACGCCACCGACGGACTCGTCGGCGAACGGCTTGAGGAGTTCCTCGAGCGCGCCGGGGGTCCAGACGGTGTCGGAGTCGACGAGCACGGTGATGTCGCCGTTGGACATCTCGGTGCCGACCTTGACGGCGTTGCGCTTGCCCGGGATGGGCGTGTGGGTCCAGCGGACGAGCGGGGCGAACTCGTCGCAGACCTCCTCGAGCGCCTCGTTGCGGGCACCGTTGATGACGACGATGATCTCGCCGGGCTGCTGCTCGACCATGCGGCCGATGACGTCACGGAAGAGGTCGAGCGGTTCGTCCACGACGGGGACGACGACGCTGGTGGTACCGACGAAGGTGCCGGTGAAGGGGCGGTAGCGGGCGGAGATGACGACCTTGAGCAACCAGAGCAACCAGATCACCGCGGAGTACACGGCGAACAGGTAGAACTCGGGGTGGCCTTCGACCATCTGCCTGATCTGCAGAATGAAGGTGAACACTGATCCCTGCTTCAACGTTCGAGGTGGAGATTCCGCTTCATCGGGGAATCAGGGCCGGTTCGGGTGATGCAATTGATGCAGAACCTGAACGCGCGCGCAACGCGGCCCCCGTCCGGGGGCGTTACGGGCGCGTTACGGGGTACACACCGGTCCCCCTCTCGGCCGGTCGGAGCGGTCCCCCGTGGTGCTGACAGCACTCCTGCGGACCACGCCTCGACGCAGTGTCGCCCTGATGGGCGACAGGTGCGGCCTGGAGGCACGGGTCGGGTCCGACGGAAAGCCCAGGTCAGCAGGTGGTCACGCGGCGTGTCGGGGGACGTCGGAAAAGGTCCCCTGGCGGTCCGGTGGGAGTTCGGTCACGGCCCGGTAACGAGCCGGACTCCGTTTCGAACAGGGGTACGAAGAGGGTGCCGTCGGGGGACGTCGTGCGACACGGAGAATTAACCTTCGATGGCTGCTCAGGTCGGGTCCGTCCGCGGACGCTCGGGCGTGTCGCGAGGTGCTCGGCGCTGCGTCGGCGGCCGTTCAGGCGCTGCGTCGCGGGCGGGTCAGGCGCCGTAGAACTCGCGCTCGAACACCTGTCGGGCGCGCCGCGTGACGCCCAGGTAGTCGTCCTCGAGGCGGCTCGC
The DNA here is from genome assembly GCF_003234395.1 of Curtobacterium sp. MCLR17_051. Classification (NCBI taxonomy): domain Bacteria; kingdom Bacillati; phylum Actinomycetota; class Actinomycetes; order Micrococcales; family Microbacteriaceae; genus Curtobacterium; species Curtobacterium sp. MCLR17_051. Next base: position 34,787 of record NZ_QKTA01000020.1, on the reverse strand, counting down.
GGAGCCCGGCGGGTACTCCATCAGCCGTGCGACACCCTCGAGCTGGACGCGGTCGACGGGCAGCACGTCGGTGGTCTTCCCCGACCACAGCACGAGGGCGCTGCGGGTGCGCGACGCGAAGCGCCAGGCGGCCCCGAGCCGCTCGCCGTCCTCGGCGCCGACCAGTCCGGCGTCGACCGCGGCGTCGAGCGCCTCGAGCGTCGACGTGGTGCGGAGCGACGGGATCTCGAGCGCGTGCTGCAGCTGCAGGAGCTGCACGAACCACTCGACGTCGCTGAGTGACCCGCGGCCGAGCTTGAGGTGCCGGGCCGGGTCCGCGCCGCGGGGCAGCCGCTCCGACTCGACGCGGGCCTTGATGCGGCGGACCTCACGCACCTGGTGGTCGTCGATCCGCTCCGGGTACCGGGTGCGGTCGGCGAGGTGCTCGAAGTCACGCAGGAGCTGTGCGTCGCCGACGGCCCCGCGGGCGCGGAGGAGCGCCTGCGCCTCCCACGTGAGCGACCAGCGGGCGTAGTAGGCGCCGTAGGACTCGAGCGTCCGCACGACGGGACCGTTCTTGCCCTCGGGGCGCAGGTCGATGTCGAGGTCGAGCGGGTGGATGGTGTCCTCGGTCAGGCGGTTGAGCTCGCGCACGATGGTCTGGGCGGTCCGGGACGCGACCTCGGGCGCCAGGTCGGGGGCTCGGTACACGTACAGCACGTCGGCGTCCGACCCGAAGCCGAGCTCCCGCCCGCCGTACCGGCCCATCGCGATGATGCCGAACTCGAAGCCCTCGGGGGCGTCCCGGCGGGCGAGCGCGAGGGCGCCGGCCAGGGTGGCCTCGGTGACGTCGCTCAGCGCCGGGCCCAGGCCGTCGACGTCGAGGGAGCCGAGCACGGCGGCCATGCCGAGCCGCAGGGTCTCCCGACGTCGAGCCGACCGGAGCAGCGCCGCGGAGCCGTCGACGTCGTTGCCGTGCCGGGCGGTGGTCGCGGTCATCTCGGCGAGCAGGGAGTCGATCGGCCGCGGACGCAGGAGCGCCTCGGGTTCGTCGAGCCAGGCGACCGCCTCGGGGAACCGCTCGAGCAGCCCGGACAGGAACGCCGACTCGGACAGCACGGTGGTGAGCGAGTGTGCGGCGCCGGACGAGTCGCGCAGCATGCGGAGGAACCAGCTCGACTCCCCCAGCCCGTCGCTCAACCGCCGGAAGGCCAGCAGCGCACGGTCCGGCGCCGGCCCCTCGGCCATCCAGCGCAGGAGCACCGGGAGCAGGTTCCGCTGGATCGCCGCGCGCCGGCTCGTGCCCTGCGTGAGGGCGCGGATGTGGCCGACGGCTCCGGCGGGGTCGACGAACCCGACACCGGCGAGCCGGTCGACGACCTGGTCGTTGGTCAGGACGATCTCGTCCTCGGTCGAAGCCACCGCGGACAGCAGCGGCCGGTAGAACAGGCGCTCGTGCAGCCCGCGGACCTCGAGCTTCACGGCGCGCCAGCGGGCATCGAGCGCCGGCGCCGACGCCGCGACGCCGCTCGACCGGGCGAGCACCCGCAGCTCCTCTTCGTCGGAGGGCATGAGGTGCGTCCGCTGCAGGCGCCGGAGCTGGATGCGGTGTTCGAGCACCCGGAGCAGCGCGTAGTCCGGGCCGAACCGAGCGGCCTCGGCACGGCCGACGTACCCGGCGTCGGTCAGGGCGTCCATCGCCTCGAGCGTCGACCGGACCCGCACGGACGGGTCGTCACGGCCGTGCACGAGCTGCAGGAGCTGCACGGTGAACTCGACGTCCCGCAGGCCGCCGGGGCCGAGCTTGAGCTGCCGGTCGACGTCGGCGTCGGGGATGTGCTCGGTCACCCGCTCGCGCATGCGCTGCACCGACTCGACGAACCCCGGCCGGGTGGAGGAGTTCCACACGAACGACGCGACGGCCTCGGCGTACCGGGCACCCAGGTCGGCGGACCCGGCGATCGGGCGGGCCTTGAGCAACGCCTGGAACTCCCACCCCTTCGCCCAGCGCTCGTAGTACGCCACGTGCGAGTCGAGGGTGCGGACGAGTGCGCCGTCCTTGCCCTCGGGCCGGAGGTTCGCATCGACCTCCCACAGGGCGGGTTCGGCGGCGAGGTCCGTGATCGCGTGCATGGCGGCGATCGCGATGCGGGTGGAGACGAGCACGGCCCGGTCGGTGGAGACGTCGTCGGTGGGCTCCGTGACGAAGATGACGTCGACGTCGCTGACGTAGTTGAGCTCGCGCGCACCGGCCTTGCCCATCGCGATCACCGCGAGCGGGGTCGCCGCGACGTCGGCCGCGGGGAACGGGACCTCTCGTCGGGCGATGTCGACCGCGGCGTCGAGGGTGGCGCCCGCCAGGTCGGCGAGCCCCGCCGCGACGGCCGGGAAGGCATCGGTCGGCACGGCGTGCAGCACGTCGAACAGGGCGATCTGGGCGAGGTGCCGGCGGTAGCGCACCCGCAGGCGCATCCGGGCGTCCTCACCCGTGGCACCGTCGACGGCCTCGGTCAGCGACGCCGTGTACCGCTCCTGCGACCACGGTTCGCCGACCGGTTCGAGCAGCAGTGCCAGCTCGGCCGGGCGGCGGTGCAGGAACTCCCCGAGCCCGATCGAGGCGCCGAGCAGGCGGATCAGGCGCTCGGTCGCCGCGTCGTCCGTCAGGACGGGGCGGAGCTCGTCCGGCGCGCGCTCGAGCAGCCGCTCGAGCATCCGCAGGGCGCCGTCCGGATCGGCGGTGCCACCCCAGAGCGCGGCAGACCCGGCGACCGGCAGCGGCACGTCGGGGCCGAACCGGGCCTCCAGGTCGGCAGCCCGCTCGAGGCTCTCCGACAGCTCCGCGAACCCCAGACGGGCCAGCTCCGAACGTGACGTCGTCGTCCGACCGGTCATGTGGAACGTGCTCCCGAGGGGTCAGGGCGCTCGGTTCTAGAGCGCGCCGAGGTTGGTGTCGAGCTCGAACGGGGTGACCTGGTCGCGGTAGCGCTTCCACTCCTGCCGCTTGTTGAGCAGCACGAAGTTGAACACCTGCTCGCCGAGGGTCTCGGCCACCAGCTCGGAGTCCTCCATGAGGCTCAGGGCGTGGTCGAGGCTCGCGGGCAGCTGGCTGTAGCCCAGGGCCCGACGCTCCGAGTCGCTGAGGCTCCAGACGTTGTCCTCGGCCTCGGCGGGGAGCTCGTACTCTTCCTCGATGCCCTTGAGGCCGGCGGCGAGCAGCAGCGAGTACGCCAGGTACGGGTTCGCCGCCGAGTCGATGCCGCGGTACTCGATGCGCGAGGACTGGCCCTTGTTCGGCTTGTAGAGCGGCACGCGCACCAGGGCCGAGCGGTTGTTGTGGCCCCAGGTCACGAAGGACGGGGCCTCGTCGCCGCCCCAGAGGCGCTTGTACGAGTTGACGAACTGGTTCGTCACCGCGGTGATCTCCGGCGCGTGCTTGAGCACCCCGGCGATGAAGTGCTTGGCCGTCTGCGACAGCTGGTACTGGCCACCGGCCTCGTAGAAGGCGTTCTGGTCACCCTCGAACAGCGAGACGTGGGTGTGCATGCCGGAACCGGGCTGGCCGGAGATCGGCTTCGGCATGAACGTCGCGTAGACGCCCTGCTCGATCGCGACTTCCTTCACCACCGTGCGGAAGGTCATGATGTTGTCCGCCATCGTCAGTGCGTCGGCGTAGCGGAGGTCGATCTCGTTCTGCCCGGGGCCGGCCTCGTGGTGCGAGAACTCGACCGAGATGCCGAGATCCTCGAGCATCCGGACCGACCGGCGGCGGAAGTCGTGCGCGCTGCCGCCGGGGACGTTGTCGAAGTAGCCGGCCTGGTCGACGGGCTGCGGGCCGCCGTCCTTCCACTCGCGGCTCTTCAGCAGGTAGAACTCGATCTCGGGGTGCGTGTAGAACGTGAACCCTCGGTCGCTCGCCCGCGCCAGGGTGCGCTTCAGCACGTTGCGGGGGTCGGCCACGGCGGGCTGCCCGTCCGGCGTCGTGATGTCGCAGAACATCCGCGCGGTGGGGTCGATCTCGCCGCGCCACGGCAGGATCTGGAAGGTCGAGGGGTCCGGGTGTGCCAGGACGTCGGCCTCGTACGAACGGGTGAGGCCCTCGATCGCGGAGCCGTCGAACCCGATGCCCTCGGCGAACGCGCCCTCGACCTCGGCCGGGGCGATCGCCACCGACTTCAGCGTCCCGATGACGTCCGTGAACCAGAGTCGGATGAACTTGATGCCGCGCTCCTCGATGGTGCGGAGCACGAAGTCCGTCTGCTTGTCCATGCACGACCTTTCCGTGTATCGGGTGGCCGCTGGCGGGCCTCGTCCCAGGCTAGTGGTCCGGCGGTGTGCGCGGGGCCGTGCGACGCGCCGTCACCGGGGCGCCGGCGGGGCGCCGGCCGCGGAGCTCAGCGGTCCTCGGCGTCCCACTTCTCGTTGTTCGCGGCGATGCGGTCGAGCGCGTGCTGCGCCTCCTCGCGCGTCGCGAACGGGCCGATCCGGTCGCGCTGCGGGGACTGCGGGCCCTGCTCGACCTGGCCGGTCTTGTCGTTGAACCACCACTGGGACTCGATGCGTTCTTCGCTCATGCCGCCCACCGTACCCACGCAACCGTCTGGAGGCCCGGTGCCGGGCCTCCAGGCAGTCACGTCCACCACGTCGGGCCGCACCCCGGGGCGGTTGCGCTCGGCGCGTCGGGCTGCGCCCTGGGGCGGTTGCGTTCGGCGCGTCGCGCCGCGGCTAGAGTGGTCCGCATGCCCCGGGACGAACACGGACACCTGACCGCCGGCCGCATCTCCCCGCACCGCGCCGTCCCGAAGGACATCGAGCGTCCGGAGTACGTCGGGAAGGTCGAGCCCCACGAGCACGGTCTCGGTGACACTTACACACCGGACGAGGTCGAGCGCATCCGGGTCGCCGGACGCATCGCGTCGCAGGCCATCGACGCCGTCGGCGAAGCCATCCGCCCCGGTGTGACCACGGACGAGCTGGACCGGATCGGGCACGAGTTCGTCGTCGCGCACGGTGCCTACCCCTCCACGCTCGGGTACCGCGGCTACCCGAAGTCGCTCTGCTCGAGCCTCAACGAGGTCATCTGCCACGGCATCCCTGACGACACCGTCCTGCAGGAGGGCGACCTCGTCAACATCGACATCACCGCCTACAAGGACGGCATGCACGGCGACACGAACCGCACGTTCGTCGTCGGGCAGGCCGCGCCCGAGGTGTCGGACCTCGTGACCCGCACCGAAGAGGCACTGCGTCGTGGGATCAAGGCCGTCGCCCCGGGCCGGCAGGTCAACGTGATCGGCCGCGCGATCGAGGCGTACGCGAAGCGCTTCGGCTACGGCGTCGTCCGCGACTACACCGGACACGGCGTCGGTCGGGCGTTCCACTCCGGCCTGATCATCCCCCACTACGACGCACCGCAGTACGACACGGTGATCGAACCCGGCATGGTGTTCACCATCGAACCCATGCTCACGCTCGGCGGCATCGAGGCCGACATCTGGTCCGACGACTGGACGGTCTCGACCCGTGACAAGTCGTGGACCGCGCAGTTCGAGCACACCCTCGTCGTCACCGAACGCGGCGCGGAGCTCCTCACCGTCTCCTGACCGGACACCTCCGGCAGGCAACCGAAAGGCACGACAACCTCATGACCTCCCTCGCAGTCGGCGTCGACATCGGTGGTACGGGCATCAAGGGCGCGATCGTCGACGTCGCGTCCGGCGCCCTCACCACGGACCGCATCAAGAAGGCCACGCCCGAGGGCGGGAAGCCCCAGGACATCACGGCGGTGGTCAAGGAGATCATCGGCGAGCTCGCCCCCGGTGACGACGTCCCCGTGGGCGTCTGCTTCCCGGCGATCGTGCGGGACGGCAAGACGATGTCCGCCGCGAACGTGTCGAAGAAGTGGATCGGCTTCGAGGCCGAGGCGCTGTTCGAGAAGGAACTCGGCCGCTCCATCCACTTCGTCAACGACGCCGACGCCGCCGGGTTCGCCGAGCAGCAGTTCGGTGCGGCCAAGGGCAAGGACGGCCTGGTCATCGTGACGACGCTCGGCACCGGCATCGGCACCGCGCTCATCAACGACGGCGTGCTCATCGTCAACTCGGAGCTCGGGCACCTGGAGATCGAGGGACACGACGCCGAGTCGCGCGCCTCGTTCGCCGCAAAGGAGCGCGACGACCTGTCGTGGAAGCACTGGGCGAAGCGCCTGCAGAAGTACTACTCGACGCTCGAGGCCCTGCTCTCCCCCGAGCTCTTCGTCGTCGGCGGCGGGGTCTCGAAGCAGTACGAGGAGTTCCTCCCGCTGCTCGACCTGCAGGCGGACATCATCCCCGCGACGCTCCGCAACAACGCCGGCATCATCGGCGCCGCGACCCTGGCGGCGCGCAGCGTCTAGCGCTGGTCCTGTGCCTGGTCGCGGGCGTACCTGGTCGAATCGGGCGTACCTGGTCGGAACTTCCGACCAGGTACGCCCGTTCTCATCAGGTACCCGTGTGCGTGGGGCTCCCCTCGCATCGGGCACCGCGGAGCCGGGTAGACTCGCTCCAGCGAATGGGTCGGCGAGACGGTCGCGTCGCTCCCCCGGGAGCGCCGAGGAACGTCCGGGCTCCACAGAGCAGGGCGGTGGGTAACACCCACCCGGAGCAATCCGCGAGACAGTGCCACAGAAAGCAGACCGCCGGCGGCAACGTCGGTAAGGGTGAAACGGTGGTGTAAGAGACCACCAGGGGTCCGGGTGACCGGATCCGCTCGGTAAACCTCGCCCGGAGCAAGGTCAGACAGAGGACGTTGAGGCTGCTCGCCGAGTCCTCGGGTAGACCGCTGGAGGCCGACGGCAACGTCGGTCCGAGAGAGATGGCCGTCACCGCCGTGCAAGCGGCGGGACAGAACCCGGCGTACGGCCGGCCCATTCGCCCCTTCTCCGTGCCGCGTTGGCCCGCGTCGCGCGGACGTCGCGCGCGGTCACGACTCCCCGCTCAGGTTCGCCGAGTGGTCACAAAGTGTCGGCCGGCACGGCCGCAGCCGACAGTTCGTGGCCGCTCGGCGGCACGCGCCCGACGCGTTGCGACCAGCCCACGACGGACGGGAGGCGCGGTGCGGCGCCGCCACGAGCCTCCCGTCAGGCGGCACGCACGGTCACGACTCCCCGCTCAGGGTCGCCGAGTGGTCACCAACTGTCGGCCGGCAGGGCCGCAGCCGACGGTTCGTGACCTTTCGGCGCCCGGCGAGCGACGCGTTGCGACCAGCCCACGACGGACGGGAGGCGCGGTGCGGCGCCGCCACGGGCCTCCCGTCAGGCGGCGCGCACGGTCACGACTCCCCGCTCAGGGTCGCCGAGCGGTCACCAACCGTCGGCCGGCAGGGCCGCAGCCGACAGTTCGTGGCCGCTCGGCGGCACGCACCCGACGCGTTGCGACCAGCCCACGAACGGACAGGAGGCGCGGTGCCAGCTGGCACCGCGCCTCCGCCACGGACGTCGCTCGCGTCTACAGCCCGGACTCGGCCGTCCGCACCAGGATCGCGTCGCTGTCGGGGCACAGCACCACGTCGTCAGGCGCAGCCCGGCGGATGGTCTGCAGGTCGGAGTTGTTGAGCGCCACGCCCGAGGCCGTCGACACGCCGCCCTGCAGCAGCGAGGCGCCGAAGCCGTAGCGCGCACGCTGCCGGTCGTACAGGGCGAGCAGCTCGGCCGGCACCTTGGCGGCGACGTCGGCGCGGGCCTGCTCGGCGGACTCGCGGTCGGCCGTGAGCCGGGCGATCTCGGCGTCGCGCTCGGCGACCAGACCACCGCGGGCGGCCTCGACGTCGGCGAGCTTCGCCTCGATGTCACCGACGCGGGCGCGGAGGCCGTCGAGGTTCTCCATGATCTCGAGCTCGGCGGTCTCGAGGCCGCCGATGCGCCGCTGCAGCGAGTCGAGCTCGCTCTGCAGTCCGGCGGCGTCCTTCGCGTTCGCGACGTTCTGCAGCATCGTGGTGTCGCGTTCGACACGGGCCTGCGCGACCGCGGTGTCGGACTCCAGGCGGGCGAGGTCGCGCTCGGCGTCCTCGACCTCGCCGGTGGCGGCGACGAGTTCGCTCCGGAGCGCCGCGGCCTGCTTGCTCAGCTCGGTCAGCTGGTCGCCCTTCTGCAACGACGTGATGCGGTGCGCGATGCGGGTGACGTCGTTGTCGAGACGCTGGACGTCGAGGAGGATGACCTGGTCCTCGGGTGCTGCCTTCATGGTCAGGCTCCTTCTGTGGGGGTGGTGGGTTCGGCTGCCGGCAGGACGGCGAAGTCCCACGGGTCGGTGCGGAGGTCGCTCACGGTGACGCGGACCCCGGCCCGGGTGCGCAGCTGCTCCGCGGCGACGTCGAGCCAGAGCCACTCGGTGGCCCAGTGCGAGGTGTCGATGAGCGCCGGTCCGACGCCGAGGAGCGCCTGTTCGCGGAACTCCGAGGCCGGGTGGTGCCGCAGGTCGCTCGTGATGTAGACGTCGGCGTCGAGCACGGCGGGGTGGCCGAGCAGCGAGTCGCCGGCACCCGCGCAGAGCGCCACGGTGCGGACGGGCTGGTCGAAGTCACCCGAGACGCGGACCCCGGTGGCCGTCGGCGGCAGCAGGTCGACGAGCTTCCGGGCGAGGGCGCCGAGGGTCGTGCCCTCGGGCAGCACGCCGACGCGACCGATGCCCGTGTCGGGGTCGGCTCCGGCGTCGAGCGGTCGCTGCGCGGTCAGCCCGAGGCGGTCGGCGAGGACAGCCGAGGTGCCGGTCGTCACGACGTCGGCGTTGGTGTGCGCCGCGAGCAGGGCACTGCCGCCGCGCACCAGCGTCGCGAGGACACTGCCCTTGTAGGTCGACTCGGCGATCGTCGTCACCCCGCGGAGCAGCAGCGGGTGGTGCGTGAGCAGGAGCCCCGCACCGAGTTCGACGGCTTCACGGGCGGTGGCGGGGACCGCGTCGACGGCGAGGTGCACGTGCTCGACGGTGGCGTCCGGGTCGCCCGCGACGAGCCCGACGGCGTCCCACGACTCGGCACCGGCGGCGGGCCACAGGTCCTCGATCACGGCCTGGAGTTCGCGGAGCGTCGGCATCCCGTCAGTCTACCGAGGCGACCGCCCCGGACGGGGTAGCCGGTCCGTGTGGGGTGATCCGGGCCTCCAGGCAGTGCAGCCGGAAGCGGTGCAGCCGACGGCGCCGCGATCGCGGGTCGTCAGCGACGACCGAGCAGGCCGAGCAGGCGGTCGACGAGTCGCGACCACCAGCCGGCCGGGGCCGGCGCTGCCGCGGTGGCGGTATCGGTGTCGGTGTCGGTGTCGGCTTCCGTCGCGTCCGCGACGGGGGCCGGGACGACGGGTGCGGCGACGGCGTCCGGCAGGACGACCGGCGTGCTCGCGGTGGCGCCCTGGTGCGCGGTGAGCGCTGCGGCGAAGGCCGCGCGGTCGATGACCGTCGGCCCGGTGGCGGGCAGGACGAGCGGGGTCGGTCGCGTGGCCGCGGACACCGGGGACACGGCCGGGAGGCCCAGCACCGGTCGGACGGGTTCGTCGCGTTCCGGGGTGACGAGTTCCACCACCGGCGCGGCTTCCGCGGTGGGTGCGGCCTGCGCTGCTGCGGGGACGCTCCGTGCTGCGCGGGTCGGCACGGGAGCCGGCCGGGTGGCGAGCGCCACCGGCGCGGTCGCTGCGCGGCGGGCTGCGGCACGGTCGCGGCGGTCCGCCTCGGCGGCGGCGTCGGTGAGCAGGTCGGCGAAGACGGTGTGGGCGAAGGCGCGGGCGGCCGTCACCTCGGGGTCCTCGGAGCCGGCGACGGTGGCCTCCCACGCGGCGAGGCGAGCGAGGTCCTCGTCACGGCGGCGGACCTCGTCCTCGAGCAGGACGATGCGCTCGATGCTGCTGCGGCCCGTGGACGACGACACCTCCACCGCGAGGTCCTCGATGCGCAGGGCCAGACGCTCCGGCGGCTCCGGGAACGACGGGGCGCAGACGGCGGCGTGGCGGGCGCGGTCGCGGCGGAACGCGGGGGCGGCGACGGGTGCCGGGGCGGCCGACTGGTCGGCGGTCGTCGCGTCGGCGGTTGCTTCGGCGGCCGCGGTGGTGGTGCTGCTCGCGGCGTGTCCGGGGCGCTGCACGGGGCCGGTGACGGGCGGGACGACGAGGTCCGGCACGTACGGGGCACGGGTCGCCGGTGCGTCGCGGAGCCACTCCTCGAGCTCGCGGCCGAACGGGTCCACGAGCGGGGTGCGTGCGCCGGACTGGGTCTCCATGTCCGAAGGATAAATATCGCGCGGGACGAAACGCGGGACATCCGCGGTGTGTCGCTGCACCGCCTGCCATATCGCGGCGGAGTTGAGCGGCGTGTCGCGCCCGTCGTCACCGAGGTGGGCGGAGGCCGTCCTCGAACGCCCGCAGCAGTTCCCGGCCCGCGGGCCAGTCCCCCACGCCGCTCGCGACGTTCACGTGCCCGAGGGCACCGACGCGGACGACGTCCGCGCCCATCGCGTCGGCGAACACGAGCGCCCGGTCCGCGCTGCAGTACGGGTCGTCGTCGCTCACGACGAGGCGCGTCGGGACCCGCTGGGCCGAGGGCACCGGGCGCGGCGTCACGAAGCCCGATGCCTCGTCCGGGAAGGTGTCGCCGAGCGGGTCGGGTGGGGCGACGAGGAAGGCACCGGCGACGAGCGCGGGAGCATCCGCCGTGGTGGCGAGCCAGTCGGCGACGGCCAGGACGCCGAGGCTGTGGGCGATGAGGACCGGGGGCTCCGGGCACGAGGCCACGGCCGTGGAGATCGCGGCGTGCCAGTCGTCCGGGTCCGGGTCGCTCCACGAGGTGGGGGCGATGCGGACGGCGGCGCGCTGCTGGTGCTGGTCGTGCTGGCCGCGCTGGCCGCGCTGGTCGTGCTCGTCCTGCTGCTCCCGCTCCCAGACGGACTGCCAGTGGTCCGGGTCCGAGTTCCAGATGCCGGGGACGATCACCCACGGTCGCGGTCTGCTCACCCGGGCAGCGTAGCGAAGAAGCGAGGCACCGTTCCGGAGTGTGACGCGCGGTGCGCTGCCCGGCTCAGAGCTGCGGGACCGCGCCCCGGGGCTGCTGCAGCGTGTCGCGCGGGTACTGCCCGAAGCGGGACGCGTACGCCGCCGAGAACCGGCCGAGGTGCGCGAAGCCCCAGCGCAAGGCAACGCTCGCCACCGTCAGGTCGCCCGCCGACGCGCGGCGGAGTTCCTCGTGCACGCGGTCCAGCCGGATCCCCCGCAGCAACGCGTTCGGCGCTGTTCCGACCTGCCGCTGGAACGCCTGCTGCAGCCCCCGGACGCTCAGGCCGACGTGCTCGGCGACGTCCGTCGTCGTGACGGGCGTGTGGGCGAAGGCGTGCATGAACTCCACGGCCTCGCGCACACGACCAGTGGCACCCTGTGGCAGCGCGACGTCGGGGGCGATGGTCTCGTGCGGGAACGTGTCGAGGAACGCCAGCGCAGTCTCCCGCACGGTCTCGGCGAGGGCCAGTGCGGTGAGCGGTGCCGGGCCGAGCACGATCGCCGCGGCGCGCTGCACCCGGGCGTTCCAGGCGCGGAGGTCCTCGGGCCGGGGCGCTGCGGTGTGGTCGAACACGAGGGGGCCGGGCCGGGTGCCGTGCACCTCGGCGGCGACGCCCTCCAGGTACGTGCGGTCGAACTGCACGAGGCTCTGGCGGACGTCCTGCAGGTCGAACACGAAGGGACGCCGCGTCGGGAACACCCGCGGGGCCCCCGGTGCGAAGTCGACCTCCTGGCGACCGACGTCGACGCGGCCACCGCCGTCCGACGTCCACATCACGACGTACTCGTCGGGGACCTCGACCTCGCCCTGCATCCGCCCGTCGAACCGGGTGGAGCGGAAGGTCATCGATCCGTCGCCCACGACCTGGAACCGGTACGCGAACGGACGATCGGTCCGGGACGCCGAGAACCCCGTGCTCTCGTAGGCCTCTTCGTACAGTTGCACGGCCGCGTCGAGTCCGGCGCCGGACGTCTCGAACCGGATCCGGGGATCAGGCTCGACAGTCATCGCGCGAATCGTGACACGGTATCCGGGAAACGCGACAATCGCCGACCCGTCATTGCGGTTTACGGCCCACGGAGTGCGCTGGGCGGACGACCGTTGCGCCTCGGCCGATCGATGACGGCCGTGCTCCCGCTCAGTGCCGGGAGCGAAGCACCGTCCAGCGGTTCCGGTCGGCCACGCGTTCGTACCGCAGGTCGTCAACGACCATGCGGACGAGCGCGAGCCCGCGACCGCCCTCGGCGAAGTCGTCGGGCAGCACGGCGGCGTCGGGATCGACCGTCGCCGCGACCCCGTCGTCGGAGAGCAGCGCCTGGAAGCGCTCGTCGCCGATCTCGAGCCGGAGCTCGCACGAGACACCGTCCGGGCGGGCGCCGTGCTCGATGACGTTCGAGGTGAGTTCGACCAGGGCGAGCTCGAGGGCCATCCGGTCCTCGGCGGCGACGGACGGCTCGTGCTGCCAGACGCCTGCGAGGAAGTCGTGCACGGCGGACACGTCGTCCGGGGGGCACGCCAGTGCGAGCATGTGCTCGGCGACGGGGGCGGTCATCACCAGTCGGTCACCGCGGCGTCCCCGTCGGGGTACGTCCGCAGGATCTTGTCGATGTTGGAGAGCTTGAGCACCATCTGGACCTGTTCCGACGGCGCCGCGATGCGGAGGTCGCCGCCGGCCTGGCGTGCGGTCTTCAAGCTGCCGACCAGGGCGCCGAGGCCGGAGGAGTCCATGAACTCGACCCCGGAGAGCTCGACCACGAGCCGCGAACGTCCGTTGCCGACGATCTGCGCGACGGTCTCGCGGAAGGTGGGCGCGGAGACCATGTTGAGCCGGCCGCTGCACTCCAGGACGGCGGTGTCGGTCTCCGCCTCGTGTACGACGATGTCCATCTCGGTGGGTCTCCTCAGATCGGTGCGCCTTGCAACCAGCAACCTACCGGCTCAGCCCCTCAGTTGTGGGACCGGTTTCGCCGCGTCGCCGTCACCTGGACCACGACGGCCGCGGCCATCAGCGCTGCCATCACCCCGCCCATCGCCAGTGCGGTGCCGCCGAGGGCGCCGGCGAGCGGGGTGCCGAGCCCGCCGATGCCGAAGGTCAGGCCGCCCTGCAGGGCAGCCGCCGTGCCCGGGTGCGCCGCGCCGACGTGCTGCGTGCGGGTCATCGCCGCCGGCAGGACGAAGCCCCAAGCGGCCGTCACGACCGCGAGGGCGCACCACACCGGCACCGGCCCGAGCCCGAGGAGCGCCGACACCAGCACGGCCGTGGCCCCGACCGTCCCGACGACCAGGCCCAGGGTCAGCAGGGCGTCCTCGCTGAACCGCCCGACGAGCCGACCGAACAGCAGCGTCGTGACGATCATCATCGACGCGTTCGTGGCGAAGACGAGCGTGTACAGCCCCTCGGAGAACCCGAACTCCGACTGGAACACGAACGAGCTCGTCGCGATGTACGCGAAGAACCCCACCGTCGACAGCACCCCGCTCAGCACGTAGGCCCGGAACCGCGGGATCGCCAGGAGCTCGCGGATCCGCTGCCCGTTGGCCGCGAACCCGACCCCGCCACGCCGCTCCGGCGGCAGGGTCTCGCGGAACCGCAGGACCACGGCCACGAAGAACACGGCGCCGAGCACGGCCAGCACGACGAACATGAGCCGCCACGTGCCGACCGTGAGCACCGCTCCCCCGGCCAGCGGGGCCACCACGGGTCCGATCGCGTTGATGGCCGCGAGCGTGCCGAACACCTTCGCCATCCGGGTACCGCTCGTCACGTCGGACACCATCGCCCGACCGGCCACGGCCCCCGCAGCACCGGCGAGTCCCTGGGCGACGCGGGCCACCACGAGCGTCACGAGGTCGGGGGCGAGCGCGCAGCCGACCGACGCGAGGGCGAACAGGGCGGTCCCGACGACGAGCATCGGCCGACGACCGATCCCGTCACTCACCGGTCCGACGAGCAGCTGGCCGACCGCGAAGGCCACGAGGAACGCCGTGAGCGACAGCTGCACCGCGCCGGGCGTGGTGCCGAGGTCGCGCGCGATGGCCGGGAGTGCGGGGATGTACATGTCCGTCGCGAACGGCGAGACCCCGACGATGAGCGCCAGCGGCACGATCGGGGGCAGCACGGTCGTCGTCGGTCCCAGGCTGCGCTCCGTCGTCACCTCGGACACGCTACGCGTCCCCGAATCGATTCGACGGGCACTTCCTGAGCAGCAACGGTCGGTTCGCGGTGCCGGAGGCGACCGTTGCTGCTCACGAAGTGCGGGCCTAGGACGTGCGCGGGGACGGACAGGAGGCCCGGTGCGGGCCCGCCACGGGCCTCCCGTCCGGGGACGCGCGCGGTCACGACACCCCGCTCACGTCCGCCGAGTGGTCGCGTTCCGTCGCCCGGCGACGGCGCAGCCGACGCTTCGTGACCACTCGGCCGGGGCCACCCGACGTGTCCTGACCTCTCGGCGGAGCGGCGGCGCGAGGCGCGCGCGGTCACGACACCCCGCTCACGTCCGCCGAGTGGTCGCGTTCCGTCGCCCGGCGACGGCGCAGCCGACGCTTCGTGGCCACTCGACGGCGCGGCCCGGGACGTGCGCGCGGACGGACAGGAGGCCCGGTGCCAGCTGGCACCGGGCCTCCTGTCCGTGGGGTGGGGGCGTCAGCCCGTGTTCTGCAGGCCGGCCGCGATCCCGTTGACGGTGAGCAGCAGGAGCCGGTGGTCGGCGTCCGTCGGGTCCGTGCTGCCGGAGGTGCGGATGGCGCGTAGCGCACGGAGCTGCAGGTGCGACAGTGCGTCGACGTACGGGCTGCGGAGGCGCACGGCGCGGGCGAGGACGGGTCGGTCCTCGAGCACGTCGCTGCCGCCGGAGACGCGGAGCACCCAGTCGCGGGTGCGGACCATCTCGTCGAGCACCTTCGCGGCGAGGTCGTCGCGGTCGGCGAGCTCGAGGTACCGGCGGGCGATGTGCTCGTCGGTCTTCGCGAGCGACATCTCGACGTTCTTGATCATCGCGGCGAAGAGCGGCCAGTCGGCGTAGGCGGCGCGGAGGACATCGACGTCGCCGACGGCCTCGAGCGCGGAGCCGAGCCCGTACCAGCCGGCGAGGTTGATGCGCGCCTGCGTCCACGAGAACACCCACGGGATGGCGCGGAGGTCCTCCAGCGACTCCACCGACAGGCCACGACGGGCCGGGCGGGAGCCGAGGGGCAGCAGGCCGATCTCCTCCATCGGGGTGACCCGGGCGAACCAGGGCGCGAAGCCGTCGGCTTTGACCAGGTCGTAGAACGCGACGCGCGAGACGTCGTCGAGCTGCTGGGCGAGGTCGGCGAACCGGGCGGCCGCGGCGGCGGTCCGCGCCTCGTTCGACGGCGTCGACGCGAACAGCGTCGCCGAGGCCATCTGCTCGAGGTGGCGCGCGGCGATGTCCTGGTCGCCGTACTGGGCGAAGATGACCTCGCCCTGCTCGGTGAGCTTGAGCCGGCCGTCGATCGATCCCGGCGGCTGCGCGAGGACGGCCTCGTTGGCGGGACCGCCACCGCGGCCGAGCGAACCGCCCCGGCCGTGGAACAGGGTCAGCTCGATGTCGTTGTCGCGGGCCCAGTCGGCGATGCGGGCCTGGGCGTCGTACAGCGCCAGGTTCGCGGACACCGGGCCGACGTCCTTCGACGAGTCCGAGTAGCCGAGCATGACCTCGAGTCGACGGCCGGTCGCGGCGAGGCGTCGCTGGAACGCCTCGGTGCGGACGGCCTCGTCGAGGATGTCGACGCTGGCGTGCAGGTCGGCGAAGGTCTCGAACAGCGGGATGACGTCGAGCACCGGCGCGGCCTCGGCGGACCCGAGCGCGGCGACCGCGAGCTCGTGCACGTTCGCCAGGTCGGCCGGGGACTGCGTGAACGACACGATGTACCGGTTCGCCGCGCGGACGCCGTAGCGGGACTGCAGCCCGGCGATCGTGCGGAAGACGGCGAGGACCTCTTCGGTGGTCTCGCTCAGTTCGCCACCGGCGCGGATCTCCGCCAGGGCGGTGCGGTGCACCTGCGAGTGCTGGCGGACCTCGAGCTCGGCCAGGTGGAACCCGAAGGTCTCGACCTGCCAGATCAGGTTCTGCAGCTCGCCGTTCGCCGGGCGGATCGCGCCGGCCGCGATGAGCGACGCCTGGATCGTGCGGAGGTCGGCCAGCAGCGCCTCGGGGCCGTCGTAGGCCAGCGGCGTGGTGCCGGTCCGGGTGGCGTCGATGCGCGCGGCGACGAACAGGAGCGCACGACGGTGGGTCTCGTTCGGTGCGCGGACGCCGATGCGCTCGGCGATGCCCGGGTCGAGGGACTCCTGCGCGGCGACGAGGGCGGTGAGGCCGGCGTCGGCGGGGGTGTCGCTCGCGTCGAGCGTCAGGGCGCTGCCGATGCGGGTGGTCGCGCGGGCGAGGCCGAGCAGGATGTGCTCCGCCGCGATCTCGGCGGCCTGGCGGGTGACGTCGGCCGTCACGTGCGGGTTGCCGTCGCGGTCGCCGCCGATCCAGGTGCCGAACCGCACGAACGCGGGGGCGATCACGGATGCGCGGCCGGCGTCGTCGCCCTGCAGCCGGTCGTCGAGCAGGCGGTAGACCTGCGGGACGATCTCGAACAGGGTCTGGTCGAACACGCTCATCGCGGTGCGGACCTCGTCGAGCGGGGTCGGCCGGGTGGTGCGGAGCGGCGAGGTGCGCAGGAGGGTCGTGATCTCCTCGAGCAGGCGGCGCTCGTTCTCGGCGCGGGCCGTCGCGTTCCGGGCGCGGTCACGCTCGTCGATGAGGTCCGTGATGCGGCGGACACCCGTGGTGACCGCGCGGCGGCGGGCTTCGGTCGGGTGGGCCGTCAGCACCGGGTGGAACCGCAGGGTGCGGAGGCGCTCGGCGGCCTCGGCCTCGCCGACCTCGGCGACGAGCTCGGCGTAGGTGGCGGGGAACGAGTCGCCGGCGACGCCGCCGTCGTCACCGCGCTGCCGGAGGACCCGCACGCGGTGGTGCTCCTCGGCCAGGTTCGTCAGGTGGAAGTAGGTGGTGAACGCCTGTGCCACGGCCTCGGCGCGTTCGGCCGACATGCCCGAGACGATCGCCTGGGCACGCGCTGCGCCCTCGGCGTGGTCGCCCTCGTAGGCGTCGATCACGGCGGCGCGCAACGACTCCACGTCGTGGAGCAGTTCGTCGCCCCCGTTCTCCCGCAGCACCCGGCCGAGGAGGTTGCCGAGGTACCGGACGTCGGCGCGCAGGTCACTGTCGACCGCACCGCTGACGTCGTCCCGCGCGCGCTCGTGGCGTGCAGATCCGTCGATCGCCGTCATGGAGTCCTTTCCGGGTCGTCCGGGAGGCTGGTCCCGGGTCCCAGCAGCGTATCGGCACCCGGGGGCGCATGACGTCGACCGTCCGGACGGACGCGGGGCAGGGTCCGGACGGACGCGGGGCGGGGTCCGCGCGGGGCCGGGCGGTCCCGCGCGCGGCCTTGCTTGGGTACTCCCCCGATGGGTCAGGCAGGCACGGAGGCGCTGCCCGGCTCCTGACGGAACGGCGCACGGCGGGCATCGAGGCCGGCGAGCAGCCCACGGTTCAGCTCGTAGGCGAGCTCGACCTCGGCGATCACCCGCTCCTGCTCGTCGGCCGTCCAGGGCGCGGCGTCGAGCTGGGCGCGGTAGGTGTGCTCGAAGTCGCTCGGGTCGGCGACCTGGTCGAAGATGTAGAAGAGGACACCGTTCGTGTCGAACCCGAACCGCTCGGCCAGCACCTGCCCGATCACGTGCCCGCCGGACACGTCACCGAGGTACCGCGTGTAGTGGTGTGCCACGAAGCCGCCGGGCCACTCCGCCGCGACCTCGTTGAGGCGTCGCACGTACGCGGTCGTCGCGGGCAGCGGGCACACCAGCTCGGGCCAGTCCGGGCCGATCAGGTACTCGAGGTCGGCACGGATCGCCGGCATCCGGGTGAGCTGCGCGGTGACGAACGGCGCCGCGACGGGGTGGTCGGCCATGCGTTCCGCCGCCCGCTCGAGCGCGTCGTACACGAAGGCGTACTGTCCGAGCAGGTCCGCGTAGTCGGCGACGTCGCAGTCGCCGCCGAGCAGGTCCTGCATGAAGCCGCTCGTGGCCGAGGCACCGTGCGAGCGCCGCGTGCGACGCCGCAGCAGCTCGGAGAACGGGATGACGGTCGAGTCCATGAGGTAAGGCTAACCTTAGTGATGCGCGCGTCAAGCAGGGATCACCCAGGTGGCGCCGAACCCGCGAGAGGAAGCTCCCCCACGATGAGCTCGAAACCCAAACGCCCCCAGCACGTCTTCGTCGTCGACCGCACCGAACGGCTCTCGCCCCACATGGTGCGCGTGCACCTGGGCGGCTCGGCCTTCGAGGACTTCGTCGCCCAGGCCAACCCCGACCGGCTCGGCTCGACCGACAAGTACGTCAAGCTCCTGCTCGCGAAGCCGTCGCTCGGACTCGTGCCGCCGTACGACCTCGAGGCCCTGCGCGAGACCCTGCCGAAGCACGACCGCCCGGCCCGCCGCACCTACACGGTGCGTGCGGTCAACCACACCACGCGGACCATCGCGATCGACTTCGTCGTGCACGGCGACGAGGGCCTCGCCGGTCCCTGGGCAGCGTCCGCGCAGCCGGGCGACCGGCTCGCCCTGTCCGGGCCCGGTGGTGGCTACGCGCCGACCACCGACCCGGCGGTCACGCACGTGCTGCTCGGTGACGACAGCGCCCTGCCCGCGATCGGCGCGGCACTCGAGTCGATGCCCGACTCCGCCACCGGGGTCGCCCTGGTCGAGGTGGCCGGGCCCGCGGACGAGCAGGACATCCGGCACCCGGCCGGGGTCGACCTGCGGTGGCTGCACCGGGACGCCACCGGCGCCCAGCCGGGCACGCTCCTGCTGGAGACGGCCCGCGGGCTGCCGCGTGCCTCCCGACCGGTCCAGGTCTTCGCGCATGGCGAGCGGACCGCGATGAAGGCGATCCGTCGGCTGCTGCAGGACGACTGGGGGCTGGAGAAGCGCGAGATGTCGTTGTCGGCGTACTGGGCGCTCGGTCGTGGTGAGGACGAGTTCCAGGAGGAGAAGCGCGAGCCCGTCGGGGTGATCTTCACCGACTGACGGTGGGCCTGCGTGCCTGTTCCTTCCCAGGACGGGCGCCATGGCTGGTGGGAACGGGCGTACCTGGTCGGAAGAACGGACCAGGTACGCCCGATCTTGGTCGGTACGCCCGTTCTCGGTCGGCACGCCCGTTCTTGGGCGGTACGCCCGTTCTTGGGCGGTACGCCCGGATCGGCGGACGTGCGGGGTGCCCGGTTCCCGCAGGTACGCCCGTTCTTTCCCAGAACGGGCGCGATGGCTGGTGGAATCGGGCGTACCTGGTCAGAAGAACGGACCAGGTACACCCGATTCGACCAGGTACGCCCGATCTCGGTCGGTACGCCCGGCGGCCGGGCGCGCGGTACCCGCAGGAACGCCCGTTCTTTCCCATAACGGGCGCGATGGCTGGTGGAATCGGGCATACCTGGTCAGAAGAACGGACCAGGTACACCCGATTCGACCAGGTACGCCCGGCACGCCCGTTCTTGGTCGGTACGCCCGTTCTCGGTCGGCACGCCCGTTCTCGGTCGGTACGCCCGGTTCGGCGGACGTGCGAGGCGCCCGGCTGTCGCAGGAACGCCCGTTCCTTCCCAGAACGGGCGCGATGGCTGGTGGGAACGGGCATACCTGGTCGGAAGAACGGACCATGTACGCCCGATTCGACCAGGCACGCCCGTTCTCGGTCGGTACGCCCGGTTCGGCGGACGTGCGGGGCGCGCGGTACCCGCAGGAACGCCCGTTCCTTCCCAGAACGGGCGCGATGGCTGGTGGGAACGGGCATACCTGGTCGGAAGAAGGACCAGGTACGCCCGATTCGACCAAGGACGCCCGATTCGACCAAGGACGCACGGTTCGACCCGGTGGGCCCAGCGCGCGCGGCGGCCGGGAGGCCCGGGGCACGTCGGTGGGTCGGGCTAGCGTTCGGCGCATGGTCACCTCGTCGTGCTGCGTGCCGGGTTGCGCAGGCGTGCTCGCGGACGGGCTCGCGGGCGTCCCCCTGTGCGGCGCGCACGTCGCGTTCGTCGCCGACCTCGCGGCCGAACACCCCGGCATCGAGGACGCACTGCCCGGCCCGTGCCCGGCGTGCGGTTCGCGGATCGGGGTGCGCTACCCCTCGGGGATGGTGTGTGCCCGGTGCGAGTGGCGATGGGGTGACGTGCCGGACGGCGACCTCGCTCCCCCTCGGGTCGACGTCGTCTACTACCTGCGGATGCGCGACGACTTCGGCGACCGCATCAAGATCGGCACGACGATGAACCCCCGGCAGCGGCTCGCGGCGATCCCGCACCAGGACCTGCTGGCGTTCGAGCGCGGTGACCGGACCCTCGAACGCCGACGGCACGCCACGTTCGCCGCCAGCCGGTACCCGGGTACCGAGTGGTTCCGGGTGACGCCGGAGCTCCTGGCCCACGTGGACACCGTCGCTGCCGGGGTCGACGACCCGTGGGACCTGCACGCCCGGTGGACGAGCGAGGCGCTCGCGCTCCGAGGCTGAGCCCCGGCCGGACGGTCGGGGCTCCTGCTCAGGCGGCCTGCAGCATGCGGTCGGCGGTACGGAGCGAGAGCGCCATGATCGTCAGCGCCGGGTTCGCGATGACCGCGCTCGGGAACACCGAGTTGTCGGCGATCCACAGGTTCGGGACGTCCCACGAGCGGCCGTCCTGGTCGACGACGGAGGTCTCGCGGTCCGTGCCCATCCGGGCGGTGCCGATGGTGTGCGCCGTGCGTTCGAGCACCCGGACGTCCTGGCCACCGGCAGCCTCGACGATGGTCGTCATCGTGCGGACCGCGTGGCGGCGGATCGCTTCCTCGTTCGAGCCCGGGGTGAACGAGACCCGGGCACGCGGGACACCGTGCTCGTCGAGTTCGTCGGTCAGCTCGAGGCGGTTGTCGTCGTACGGCAGGCACTCGGCGTTGATGCCGACGCCGGCCGAGAACGGGTAGTCCTGCAGCGCCCGGACGAGCTCGGCACCGCGGAGTCCGCCGCCCCGGACCAGCGAGGTCGCGAAGGTCTGCGGCTGCACGCCCAGGCTCTGGATGAGGTAGCCGCCCGCGAAGTCGGCGTCCGCCGGTCGGACGAAGTCCTCGGTGATGATCGACGACGGGTACCCGCGGTACGAGCGCATCGACTCGTCGAACCGCGCCCACACCTGGGTGGCTCCGTGCGCGGTGAAGTTCCGGCCGACCTGTCCGCTGCCGTTCGCGACACCGGTGTGCAGCAGCAGCCGCGGCGTCTCGACACCGCCCGCGGCGAGGACGAGGGTCCGGCAGCGCTGGCGGTGCTCGCGGCCGTCGGCGGTGTACAGGACCGCCTCGACCCGTCCCGCCGCGTCGAGCTCGATGCCGTGCACGAAGGACTCCGGACGGATCTCGGCACCGAACGCCACGGCGGCCGGCAGGTAGGTCGTGTCCATCGAGACCTTCGAGCCGTTGCGGCAGCCCTGGTGGCACGAGCCGCAGGACACGCAGGCCTGGCGCAGCCCGTGGTGCTCCTGGTGCCGGTCCTCGGTGGTCAGGCCGACCGGGGCGTCGGTCGCGGTGATCCCGGCGGCCGCGGTGCCGCGCATCATCATGTCCGATGAGGCGTTCCGGGCCGGCGGGCGCATCCGGTAGCGGCGGGAGGGGTCCCACGGGTAGTGCTCGGGGCCGGCGACGCCGACGTCGTGCTCGACCTGCTCGATCCAGCCGGTGAGCTCGGCGTGGCTGATCGGCCAGTCCTGCCCCGCGCCGCTCTCGGTCCGCAGCCGCAGGTCGTGCTCGCTCGGCCGCGGGGTGAACGCGCCCCAGTGCAGCGTCGACCCGCCGACGCCCGTGCCGCTGTTGTTGGGGCCGAAGGCCGTGGGGGCTCCGCCGCCGCTCAGCCGCTCGTCCATCCAGTTGATGTCACCGGGGGCGGCGACCTCGTCCGGCACGTGGTCGCCCGGCTCGGTGTTGCGGCCAGCTTCGAGCGCGACGACCGTCAGGCCACGGCGGGCCAGCGATGCGAGGAGCGGTGCTCCCCCGGCCCCGGTGCCGACCACGACCACGTCGACGACGTCGTCCGTGCCGTACGTGCGTTGTCCGTCGAGTCTCATCGTGCAGCTCCGGTCGTCGGTGCGGTGTCCATCGTGGTGGCGGTGCCGGCGGGGGCCTCGGGTTCCCAGGCCTCGCGCTCGCCCGCCGCGAGCAGCTGGAAGCCCTGCTTGCGGACGCCGTCGCCGCCGTTCGCGTAGCCGTCGAAGTCGATGGCGGCCATGGTGGCGGGGTGTGCGAGCCAGTGCTTCACGAGGTCGACGCTGGCGTCCTCGAACCACGCGCGCAGCTGCTCGGCGTCGAGGTCGCCGTCAGCGCGGTACCGCCCGACCGCCACGGACTCGAGGGCCTGGTCGAGCACGCCGTCGCGGGCAGGTGCAGCGAGCACGTCGAGCGCGGCACGGTAGGCCTCGGCGTCCACCGGCAGGCCGTCCGGCCGCCAGCCGTCGCCGAGCCCCGCGGCCAGCTGCGCGTCGACCCGCAGCGCCAGGTCGACCTGGTCGGTGCCGGGCTGCGGGACGACGATCCGTGCGACGGCGCGCAGAGTGTCCAACTGCGTCGGCGTCAGCGCGTGGGGTGCGGCCGACGGGTCGTCGGGCAGCGCGCGCTCGGCGAGCAGGCCGCGGGTCCGGGCGCTGACCCGCGGCGAGGCGATCACGCGGGCGTGCTCCACGGGGACGACCGGCGACCCCGTGACCCGGCGCTGCCAGAAGTCGCGGATGCGCTCGGCCACGGCCTCGGGCTGTTCCCAGGGCAGCAGGTGGGCGGCGCCGTCGACGACGTGGAGCTCGCTGTTCGGCCAGTGCGGCAGGGTCAGGCGGCGCTGGGCGCCGGCATCGAGGTCGCCGTCCTCGACACCGGCGAGCACCAGGGCGGGCACGGGGTTCGGTGCGGCGTCCGACCAGTCCTCGCGGCTGCCGCGGGACAGCCAGTCCGTCCAGGCCGCGGGGTCGGTCCGCTCGACGTCCTGCACCGCCGCGATGTGCCGCGCAGGCGCCAGGGGCGACGCGGTGTTGGCGGCGACGAACTCCTCGGCGTCCTCGGCGGAGATCGGGCCGCCGGCAGCCCACGACAGCATCGTCCAGCGCCGGTCGTCGTCCATCGGCTCCGGAGCGAGCGGGGACGCGGCGAGGAGCACCACGGCCCGCAGCCCGAACAGGCCGTTCGCGCCGGAGATCGTGCGGTCGGCCACCACCGTGGCGACCTTGCCGCCCATCGAGTGCCCGAGGAGCATCCACTCCGTCGAGCCGCTCGCCCCGATCGCGCGCTCCACCAGGACGGCCATCTCCTCGACGGTGGTGCCGGACGACGCCGGGCTGCGGCCGAAGCCGGGCAGGTCGATGCCGATCAGGTCGAGGTCGCCGAGGAGTTCGGCGCGCAGCAGCGCGAACTCCTCGGAACTCGCGCCGAGGGCGTGGAGACAGAAGACGGTGGTCACCCTGTATACCTACCCGTCGCTCGCGACCGCTCCCAGCCGGGCCGTACCCCGCCGGGTCGCGCGTGTACCCCGATCGACGGCGTCACCGGGCGTACGCGTCGACGAACAGCGCGCCCCGGAGCTCGCGCAGGGTGTCCGCCAGCCGGTCGACGGTCCGGCCGGAGATCCCCGAGACCTGCAGGTCGTACGGGCCGAGCGCGGGGAGCCGCCCGGTGCGGATGCGGACGACCTCCCACCCCACGGCGCGGACGGCGCGGTCCTTCTTCCGGTCGGTCTCCTGCCGCGGGCCGACGTGCTCGAGGCCGTGCCGACCGGTGGAGTCGTACTCGATGGCGACGCGGAGCTCGGGCAGGATGATGTCCGGCCAGGCCTCGACGTGGTCGAAGAACGGGCGGTCGAGCCGGATGGCGGAGTGGTCGTACGTGAACGCGAACCGCTCGGACAGCATGCCCCGGAGTTCGGCCTCGACCGCCGAGGCGGTCGCCGGGGCGCAGACGCTCGTGAACGACTCACCCGACGGCAGCCGCGGGGTCTTCGGGCAGATCGTGCGGGGAACGGACTGGGCGCTCCGCCGTGGCGCCCCACCGGCCGACCCGGCCGACCCGGCGACGGGCCGACGGGACCGGGACCGGGAACGGCTCGACGCGACGGCTCCGGCCGGGACCCCGCGCACCGGAGCCGCGGGCAGCGTCTGTCGTCCGGCACTCCGGACGACCCGCTGCGGCACCGGCACGGCCTGCGGCCAGTCCGACGGCAGCACCGGCCACCGCTGCGGCTGGGCCTGCACCGCACACTCGGGGCACCAGACGGAGCGGCGGCGTTCACGGCCCGGGCGGGACCGCTGTTCAGACGGGGTCGCCACGAAGACGTGCCCGACGTCGCACTCCCAGGTGAGCAGGACCTCGGCCGCCGGGGGGACCTGGGTCAGGACGACGCCGTGGTTCCAGTCGGGGTGGTACTGCCGGATGAGCACGGGGTACGGCGCCCAGTCGGCGCGGAACTGTCCGACGGCGTACGGCACCGCTTCGCCGCGCGACCACTGTCGGCGGCGCCACCACGCATCGACGGGTTCGGCCACGCCCCCACGCTAGGAACGACCACCGACACCCGCCGCACCACGCGGCGCGACCGACACCGCCGCACCACGCACCGCGACCGACACCGCCGCGGCACCACACCACGCAAAACCGCTCAGGAGGCCAGCGCGTGCTTCACGTAGGCGGCCAGGGCGTTCGCGTGCCCGTGCCCGAGGCCGTGCTCAGCCTTGAGCCACCCGACGACCTCCATGTGCTGGTGGTCGTCGAGTCGGTCGGCGACCAGGTCGAGCCACTCCTGCACCGGGCGCCCGTACGTCGCCTCGATGCTCGGGAAGTACGACGCCGGACCCTTCACCTTGGTGCCGTCCGCCGGGGGCACCGGGGCGGTCACACGATGCGCTGTCATGGCGCAACGGTAGCGCTCCGTCGGCCGTCACGGAACGTCACGCAGGACACCGTTTCGTGACGCCGCGTTGCGCCGGATGGCCGGGTGTTGCGTCGCGTGGCGGGGTGTTGCGCGAGGCGTTGTCGGCGGCGTCCGGCCCTCCTACGGTCGCGACATGACCGACACCACCAGGGCCCCGCAGTGGGAGGCGACCAGCGTCGACGACGCGGGCCGGACGACCGGGGCGAGCCGCGCCTCCAGGCCGGAGACCGCGACCATCGACGCGGCCGGACACGCCGCACTCGACCGTTCCGTCGTGCCGTTGCGGCACCCGCTGCGGTGGATCGCCGCGGCCCTCGTGCTCGTCGTGCTGCTGAACTTCGGCGAGACGCTGTTCACGAACGAGCAGTGGGGCTGGCCGGCCGTCGGCAAGTGGCTGTTCAGCCCGGCGGTGCTGACCGGCCTGCAGCTGACGCTCACCGCCACCGCGTTGAGCGCCGTGATCAGCTTCGCCGGCGGGATCCTGGTGGCCATCGCCCGGCTGTCGCACAACCCGGTGCTGTCCGGGCTGGCGTGGGGGTACGTGTGGCTGTTCCGGTCGGTGCCGCTCATCCTGGTGCTCGTCTTCCTGTACAACCTCGGGTCGCTGTACCCGACCATCGGCATCGGGATCCCCTTCGGGCCGCAGCTCGAGGTGCCGACCGCGAACCTGCTCGGGGACCTGGCGATCGGGGTCATCGGGCTGAGCCTCAGCGAGATCGCCTACGCGTCCGAGATCGTCCGCGCCGGGGTGCTCGCCGTCGACCACGGGCAGCACGAGGCCGCGCAGGCGCTCGGGCTCCCCCGTCGCCGGCAGTTCCTGCGGGTGATCATGCCGCAGGCGCTGCGGTCGATCGTCCCGGCGTTCGTGAACCAAGTCGTCGGACTGCTGAAGGCCTCGTCGCTGCTGTTCTACGTGTCGCTGCTCGACCTGTTCGGCGTGGTGCAGAACCTGTCGAGCACGTACCCGGGCGACATCATCCCGCTGCTCGTCGTCGCCACCATCTGGTACCTCGTGCTCACCAGTGCGGTCTCGATCGTGCAGTACTACGTGGAGCGCTGGACGGCCCGCGGGTCGGTCCGTGCGCTGCCGCCGACACCGTGGCAGCGGGTGCGGAGCGCGCTGCGGGGCGGCGGGACCGGACGTGGTCCGGGACCGCCTGGAGGCGCGGGTCGCCGCACACAGGCAGCCGCCGCCGAGCGCGCGGTCGCGTCCGGGTCCGCTTCCACCGTCGACGACAGGAGCATCTGATGAGCGCCGCCATCGCGATCCACGGAGCCGTCAAGGCGTTCGGGGACAGCGTCGTCATCGACGGCGTCGACCTGTCGCTGCCGTCGGGCAGCGTGACCGTCGTCCTCGGCCCCTCCGGTTCCGGCAAGTCCACGCTGCTCCGGGCGATCAACCACCTCGAACCGCTCGACCGCGGGGTCGTCACGGTCGGCGACGAGCCCATCGGCGTCCGCCTGCGCACCGGCCGCGACGGGGTGCCCCGCTGGAAGGAGCTGCCCGAGCGGCACATCCTGCGGCAGCGTGCCCGGATCGGGTTCGTGTTCCAGCACTTCAACCTGTTCCCGCACCTCACCGCGCTCGAGAACGTCGCCGAGGGGCCGATCGCCGCCGGGGTCCCCGTCGCCACGGCCCGAGCGCGGGCTCAGACCCTGCTCGAGCGGGTCGGACTCGGCGACCGCGGCTCCGCCCGCCCCCGGCAGCTGTCCGGCGGGCAGCAGCAGCGCGTCGCGATCGCCCGGGCCCTGGCGCTCGAGCCGTCGGTCGTCCTGCTCGACGAGCCGACCTCGGCGCTCGACCCCGAGCTCGTCGGCGAGGTGCTCGGGGTCATCCGGGGGTTGGCGGACACGGGCACCACGCTCGTCATCGTCACCCACGAGATCGCCTTCGCCCGCGAGGTCGCCGACCACGTCGTGTTCCTCGACCACGGGCGGGTCGTCGAGCAGGGGCCGCCGGCCCAGGTGCTCGACCACCCGCAGCACACCCGCACGCGCGACTTCCTGTCCCGCGTCCGCTGACCCTGATCCCCTTACGCACCCCAAGGAGAACCATGTCCACGACCACCCCGTCCCGCTGGCGCAACCGCGCCGGCTTCCTCATCCTCGCAGCCGGCGTCGTCGTCGCCCTCGCCGGGTGCTCCGCGGGCGCTTCCGCCGACACGAGCGGCGCACCCGACGGCTCCGTCACCATCGGCGCCGCCTCGAACGGTGCGGCGAAGGAGACGACCGTCGAGGTCACCGAGGACACGAAGCTGCACGACGCGCTCCCCGCCGCGGTCCGGAAGTCCGGCAAGCTCACGATCGGCGTGGGGGCCCTGCCCGCCGGGTTCCCGCCGCTCGCCTTCACCGGTGACGACCAGAAGACGATCACCGGTTCGGAGCCCGACCTCGGACGGCTCGTCGCGGCGAAGCTCGGGCTGCGCGCGGACGTGCAGAACGCCACGTGGGACAACCTGTTCGTCGGCATCGACAGCGGCAAGTACGACGCCGGGTTCTCGAACGTCACGGTGACCGAGGAGCGCAAGGAGAAGTACGACTTCGCCTCGTACCGGCAGGACAACCTGGCGTTCCAGGTGCTGGCGTCGAGCTCGCTGCGCTTCGACGGCGACCCGTCCGTGCTCGCCGGGAAGACCCTGTCCGTCAGTTCCGGCACGAACCAGGAGAACATCCTGCTCGAGTGGCAGAAGGAACTCCGGGCGAAGGGCGAGGACTTCACGATCAAGTACTACCCGGACGGCAACGCGATCAAGCTCGCGCTCGACTCGGGCAAGATCGACGCATACTTCGGCCCGAACCCGACGATCGCCTACCAGAACACGCAGAGCAAGGGCACGGCGAAGGCGACGAAGACCGCGGGCACGTACTCCGGCGCCGGCTCGTCACTGCAGGGGCTCATCGCCGCGACGACGAAGCAGGGCAGCGGGATCGCGAAGCCCGTCGCGGCGGCGATCAACGAGCTGATCGAGGACGGCACCTACGCGAAGTGGCTCGCGGCCTACAACCTGTCGAACGAGGCCGTGAAGACGTCCGAGGTGAACCCCGAGGGTCTGCCGCTCGACAACAGCTGAGGTGTGCCGTGACACCCCCGTGGCCGTCCTGGTCGCGGGGGTGTCGTGCGTGCGGGGTGGCACTCCCCGATCGACAATCGACGATCCACGAGGGGAACGACTCGTGGATCGTCGGAACATGCACACGCACCCGATGCGTGCGCAACGAACGACGTCCCACCCGTCGAACGACAGGTGGGACGTCGGAACATGCACACGCAGCGAGTTAGCGCGCAGCCAGAGCAGACTCCCCCTCGACGACAGGCGCCGCCCACTCCGCGGCGAGCAGCTCGTAGGAGCGCACCCGGGCGTCGTGGTCGTGCGTGATCGTCGTGACGAGCAACTCGTCCGCGCCCGTGACCCGTCGGAGCGTCTCGAGCCGTTCCGCGACGTGTACCGGGTCGCCGACGAACCTCGTCGCGAGCCGGTCCGCCACCGACGCCTCGGCCTCAGCGGGGAGCCGCACCTCCCGAGCCTGGTCCGGGGTGGGGTACTCGATCGCACCGACGCCGGAGCGGATCGAGTGCACCCACTGGGCGTACCCGAGCCCGAGCTGGTCCGCCTCGGCCGCGGTCGGCGCCACGAGCACGTCGGCCGACACGATGACGTGCGGGGCGTCGAGCACACCCGGACGGAACGCGTCGCGGTAGGCCTGCACCGACGCCAGGACCGTGCCCGGGGACGTGTGGTAGTTCGCGCCGTAGGGCAGGCCGAGCGCGCCGGCGATCCGGGCACTCTCGCCGCCGGTGGAGCCGTGGATCCACAGCTCGACGGCGGCACCTGCCGCCGGAGGGGCCTCGATCACCGCACCGTCCCGCGACCACGTGCCCGCGAACAGGCCGCGGATCAGGTCGAGTTCGCCCGCGAACCGGTCGACGTCGCCCGGCACCCGGCCGAGCAGTTCACCCTGCAGGGCGAACCGGCTGCCCGGCGCGATGCGGAACTCGAACGGCGCGGGGACGAGCAGGCCGTCGACGACCTGGTCGGTCCGCGGGGCGAGCGACGGCGGCTTCGGGGTGCCGGGTGCTGGTGCTCCTGAGCGGCCGAGCCCGAGGTCGATGCGCGGCCCGTACAGCGCGGCGAGCGTGCCGAAGGTCTCGGCGATCTGCAGCCCACGGACGTTGCCGACCAGGGTCGCGGCGCTGCCGACCCGGATGGTCGAGGTGGCTGCGGCGACCGCACCGATGACGACGGTCGGTGCGCTGCCGGCCACGCCGGGGTTGAGGTGGTGCTCGGCGAGCCAGTAGCGGGCGTACCCGGCACGTTCCGCGGCGACGGCCAGGTCGACCGTGTTCGCCAGGCCCTGTGCCGGGGTCGACCCGCTGCTCACCGGGACGAGGTCGAGGACGGAGAGCGGGACCCGGCTCATGCGAGCACCCGCTGCCGGTCGAGGACCCGTCCGGGCAGGTCGAGCGTCTGCCGGAGCGTGGCGCCCTCGTCGTACGACTGCCGGTACACGCCCCGCTCCTGCAGCAGCGGGACGACCCGGTCGACGAACTCGTCGAGCCCGTACGGGTTGGTGTGCGGCACGACGACGAACCCGTCGGTGGCGCGCTCCTGCACGTACCGGTCGATCTCGGCGGCGATGTGAGCGGGCGTGCCGATGAAGCCGCCGCGGGTCGAGGCGCGGATGACCAGGTCACGGATCGACAGGTGTTCGGCCGCGGCGAGGTCACGCCACGACTGCACCAGTGCGGGCACGTCGCGGGTGTGACGGACGCGGCCACGGGTGATGTCGGCGCCCTCCAGGTCGGGCTCGATCGAGGGCAACGGCCCGTCGACGTCGTACGACGACAGGTCACGGTTCCACACCTGTTCGAGGAACGCGATCGCCGTCGCCGGGCTGACCTGGGCGCGGCGGATCGCCCGGGAACGTTCCTCGGCCTCGTCCGCCGTGTCGCCGAGCACGAAGGTCGCGCCGGGCAGGATCTGCAGCTCGTCCTTCGACCGTCCGACCCGTTCGAGTCGCTCGGTCACGTCGCGGTAGAACGACTGCGCGTCGTCGAACTCGGTGTGCAGCGAGAAGACCACCTCGGCGTGCCCGGCGGCGAGGTCGCGGCCCTCGTCGGAGTCACCCGCCTGCACGATCACCGGGTGGCGCTGGGGGCTGCGCGGGACCGGGAACGTGCCGGTCACGTCGAACTGCGGGCCGTGGTGGTCGACGTCGTGGATGCGGGAGCGGTCGGCGAACACGCCGGCCGCCAGCGGCCCGGCGGCGCCCGACCCGTTCGCCACGATCGCGTCCGACTCCCACGAGTCCCAGAGTTCGCGCGACAGCTCCACGAACTCCCCCGCCCGCGTGTACCGGTCGGCGTGGTCGAGGAACCCGCCACGGCGGAAGTTCGCGCCGTGGAACGCGTCCGAGCTCGTCACGACGTTCCAGCCGGCGCGACCGTCGGTCAAGTGGTCGAGCGTGGCGAGCTGCTTCGCGAGCTCCACCGGCTCGTTGAACGTCGTCTGCAGGGTGCCGACCAGGCCGATGTGGTCGGTGACCCCGGCCAGCGCGGCGAGGATCGCGAGCGTGTTCGGGCGCCCGACGACGTCGAGGTCGTGGATGCGTCCCTTCTGCTCGCGCAGCCGCAGCCCCTCGGCGAGGAACAGGAAGTCGAAGAACCCCCGCTCGGCGTTCCGGGCGAAGTGCTCGAACGACGAGAACGCGATCTGGCTCTCGGCTCGGTCGTCGCTCCAGACGGTGGTGTTGTTGACGCCCGGGAAGTGGGCGGCGAGGTGGACCTGACGCTTGGCGCTCATGCTGAGACCCCCGAGGAGACGGAACCGACACCGGCACCGGTGACGGCAGGACGCGCGTACCGGCTGACCGCCGGCGCGATGCCGAGCCGCGTGCGCAGGTCGGCGGTGGGACGGGACGCCACGTCGGCGCGGAGCCCGGCGGTGACGAGCGCCGGGACGAGCTGCCGCGCGATGGCGGTCGAGTCGATCGGGATGCGCAGCGGACGGAGCCGCACGCCGGCGTACCCGAGGGCCCGCAGGTCCGCGATCCGTGCCACCAGGTCCGGCACCGTCGTCGCGAGGACGGACGTGTCCGACCCGGAGCCGACGGCGTACGGGGGGCCCGCTGCCGCGTCGAGGGCGGCGAGCTCGTCGGCGGCGGCTGCCGGCGACGACCCGATGAGCACCGCGAGGTCCGCGAGGACCGGACGGCGGAGGTCGGACCCGGCCGCCTGCTCGGTGTCACGGACGAGTGCCAGCGCACCCCGTGCCTCCAGGCCGTCGAAGCCGGGCGTGACCAGCACGACGTCCGCGGCGTCCACCGCGAACGCTGCCGCGTCGGAGCGGTGCGCGAGCGAGAAGACCGGCGGGCGCCCCTGCGGCGACCGCGGCACGATCGACGCGCCGTGCACCGACACGAACGAGCCGGAGAACGCCGCGTCGTGGATGCGGTCGCGGTCGATGAAGCGGCCGGTGGTGACGTCGCGGATGATCGCGTCGTCGTCCCAGCTGTCCCAGAGGCGGGAGACGACCTCGGCGGCCTCGCTGGCCTCGTCGAACAACGCGGCCGCGTCGTCGCCGCCGGGGCGGCGGCCGAACAGGGCGGCCTCGCGGGTCGTCGGGCTCACCTGGATCCGCCATCCGGCCCGCCCCAGCGAGACGTGGTCGAGGGTCTGGAGGCCCGTGGCGACGTGGAACGGTTCGGTGTGCGTGACCGAGACGGTCGGCACCAGACCGATCGCGCGGGTCGCGGGGGCGACCGCGCTCGCGACCAGGAGGGCGTCGAGGCGGCCGACGACGGTCGACGTGTCGAGGTCGCCGTCGGGGTCGGTGGGGCCGGCGGTGAACGAGTCCTCGAGGGTGACGGCGTCGACGCCGAGCCGGTCCTGCTCGACGACGACGTCGCGCCAGTGCCGGAGGCTCGTGAGGCGCTGCGCTGCCGGGCCTGCGGCGCGCCAGGCGGCGGGGTGCCAGCCGGCGCCCTGCAGCGCGGTGACGAGGGTGATGCGGTCGGGCACGGTCATGGGGCGACGCTAGGACGGTTCGGCCGGGCGGCGAAGCGGTGTTGCGGAACGTGACCGACGGTGTCGCCGTGTGACGCGCCTCGCACCGTGCGAGGATCGCCGGATGGTCTCGTCGTTCCTGACCCACGCGGAAGTGGTGGTCGACCCCGCGGTCCCGATCGAGTCGTGGGGGCTGTCGCCCGAGGGTCGCGTCCGGGCCGCCGCCGCACACCGGCTCGCATGGACACCGGTCTCCCGGCGGATCGTCTCGAGCACCGAGCGCAAGGCCGTCGAGACCGCCGACCTGCTCGCCAGCGCCGTCGGACTGCCGGTCGAGCACGACCCCCTGCTGGGCGAGATCGACCGGAGCGCGACCGGCTACCTGCCGCCGTCCGAGTTCGAGGGCGTCGTCGACGCGTTCTTCGCGGAGCCCGAGCAGTCGGTCCGCGGCTGGGAGCGGGCGATCGACGCCCAGGAGCGCATCGTCGCGGCCGTCCGCCGGCACTGCGCCACCGGCGACGTCACGATCGTGTCGCACGGTGCGGTCGGCGCGCTGCTCCTGGCCCACCTGCGCGGCGTCCCGATCACGCGCGCGCTCGACCAGCCCGGCATGGGCAGCGTCTTCCGCTTCGACGCGCCCGCCTGGCGGGCGACCAGCGGCTGGAGACGCGTCCCAGCGACCTGACGGGAGGCACGGGGCGGGGCCGCCACGGGCCTCCCGTCCGCCGCCCGCGCGGCCCGACCGCCCCGCTCGTCAGACCACGCGCGTCGCGCCCGTCACGGGGCCGGGGGCGGCGTCCTCGTCGTCGGCGTCGTGCAGGGTGCGCTCGGCCTGCCCGAGCAGGTGGTGCACGGCGAGGCCGATCGAGCGGGCACCGACGACCGCGACGAGCACGCTGAGCAGCGCCAGCAACGCGGTGGTGGGGATCCAGGCGGACGGCAGCGCGAGTGCCCGGAACCACTCCACCGCGGCGGTGGCGACCGCGGCAGCCGGGAACACGAACGACCAGAACCCGAGCGAGAACGCCAGGCGGACGTACCGCGGCAGCAGGGCCAGCTGCACGAGGACCATCAGGACGCCGAGGCCCGCGATGGCCTGCACGGGCAGGGTCACAGCGCTGTCGGTGAGGGCGAACACCGACAGGGTGGCGACCGCCGGCGGCGCGACCAGGATCGCCATCGTCGGCACGAGCGGCCCCGGCAGCGCCGGTCGGAACGCCAGCCGGATGAGCAGCAGGCCGGTCATGACGCCCCAGAAGAACACGCCGACGCCGAGGGCCGGCCAGGACAGCCAGCCGACGCCGACCTCGTGCGTGGTGACCGAGGCGACCAGGGCCGCGGCGACGGTCGGCAGCAGGTAGCCGCCGTGCACGGACTCCAGGGCGAGCCGGCCCTCGAACCAGGTGCTCAGCAGCCAGGCGGCGAACCCGGCCGCGGTGGCCACCGCGGCGAGCACCACGACCTGCCCGGCGACGGGGGCGAACCGCGCCAGGTCGACGCCGAGCAGCATCGCGGTCGCGGGGACGAGCGCGGCGATCGGGCCCTGCGCCGGGTGGCGGAGCTGGTCGACCAGCCGTTCGCTGACGCGTGCGCCCCGGACGATGTGCGCACCGAGCAGCCACACCCACGCGACGGCGGCGATCGCCCAGAACACCTGCGGCACCACGGAGGGCAGGTGCAGCACGGGGGCGGCGTACGACCACGTCTCGGCGAAGCCGGCGAGGCCGAACGGGACGGCGAGGGTGTTGAGCGGGATGCGGGAGGTGGGTCGTGGCATGGCTCCCCCATTCTCGTGGACGGGTCGGCTGCGCCGTCGCGCGGTCGGGGGCCGTGCGCGCGGCGGGGCGTGCGTGCCCGCGGGCCGTGCGTGCTCCGCGGTCAGGCTGCGGGCAGCTGCTCGCCCGCCTCGACCGCGACGTCGAGCCGGTTCTCGGCGGGCGGCAGCGGGCAGGTCGCGTGCGGGGTGTAGGCGCACGGCAGGTTCGTCGACCGGTTGAAGTCGATGCGGGTGGCACCGTCGGCATCCGGTGCGGCGATGTCGAGACTCCGGTTCGCCGCGTACGTCGTGACCCCGCTCGTGCGGTCGGTGAACAGCACGTGCAGACCGCAGGCGTGCCCGTTGAACGCCAGGAGCGACCGCGGTCCGTCGAGGTCGAACGTCAGGACGCCGGGGGCCTCGTACACGTGCAGCAGGCCGTCGACGACGCTGCCGACGGTGACCTCACGCGGGGTGTCGAACGGCTCGAAGTGCGCGTCCACGACGAAGCGCTCAGCAGGGGCGTACGCCGGGGTGCCCTGGTACTCGACGCGAGTCGGGTTCGACGGGTGCCGCGGGCGCAGCAGGTCACTGCCGCCGCGCCGCGCGACCTCGATCACCACGGTCTCGTCGCCGTCGCGCCACACCACGTTCGTGCTCGAGCGCTCCGGCAGCGGGCCGAACCGGTGCGTCCCGGTGACCGGCTGCCCGTCGACCTCGATCGTCTCGTCGTCGGCCAGTGCGACCACCGGGCCGTCCTCGTCCGTCGACCAGCTGCCCGGGGCGTCCTCGAAGCGTTCCGGCGTGGCGGTGAGCCAGCGGATGCTCGTGATCGCGAGGAAGCCGTGTTCGCTCGCCCGGGCCTGCTCGTGGTCGTCGTGCCAGGCGGTCCACGATTCGGCGAAGGTCGGTGCGGCCGGGTTCGTCGTGGTGGTGTCGCTCGTCGGGGTCGTCGTGCTCATGGGTCGACCGTACGACTCGTGGCCCGGCGGCGCGACGATCGTGTCGCCGTGCGTCGGCGGGCCACGAGTCGTACGGTCGACCCATGAGCAC
>NZ_QKTA01000002.1:0-256404 GCF_003234395.1 Curtobacterium sp. MCLR17_051 | reverse complement strand
CCCGTGCCAGCTGCCCAGCCGACGGCCCGCCCCGCCGGTGCTTCGCCGCCGCACTCGCCAGCGTCGACGAGATCTCCTCCAGGTACGTGCCGAGCAACTCGTCGGGGATCCCGAGCACCTCGTGCAGTTCGAGCACGAGCTCCTGCGCGCTGAGCGGCGCCGGCGCCCCCGCACGGGTCCGCGTCAGCGAGGCCTCGTCCATCGACCAGTGCTCGAGCACGTGCTGCCGGGCGCGGAACCGGTAGGTCGACTCCCCCGCCTCGAGCCGCCACCCGTCCCCGTCCGGCACGGGAGCGATCAGCCGTTCGTGGGTGAACTCCGCGATCGTCTTCGCGACGAGGTGCCGTTCGGCGGGCTCCAGGTGCTCGGGCCGCAGGTGCGCGGCCGGCCCGTCGTCGTCGGGGACGCCGATGCGATCGGTGTCGAGCACCGACAGCAGGGCCCGCTTGCCGTCGACGTCCACCTGTCGCAGGGCGCGGAACCCGACCTCGGCGTTCTTCGCCTGCACGGCGGTGTTCCGCACGTCCGGTTCGACGACGACCCGGCGCGCGCCGAGGGCGTCCCGGCAGTGCTCGACGACGGCACGCATCACCGCGCTGGTCAGGCCGTGGACACGACGGTCAGCGGGCACCGGCGCGACGAGCAGGTGCATGCCGACGTCGCCGGGTTCGGCCGCCCACACGTCGGTGAGCAGCACGGCGGAGGGGTCGTAGGTCTCCGCCAGGAAGCACGGTTCGCCGTTCCGGCGGCCGAGCCACGCTGCCTGCGCGGGGTCCGCCTGGACGCCGACCAGGTAGGCGCGCACCCCTTCCACATCGAGGTCGCCCATCTCCCACCACGACGACGCCGGGTGGGCGAGCCACGACTGCACGACGGCGGCGTCGCGTTCCGGGTCCACGGGTTCGACGGTCAGGAGGCCCGGCTCGGCTCCCCCGGGCGCGGTCGCGTCCGGCGCCGTGGTGGTCACGGTCGCGCTCATGCGGAGACCTCCGCACGCTCGGTCGCGAGGCGGGCCGGCGCGCGCTCCGCGGCGCCGGGGCGGGCGGTGGACGGCGCTGCTGTTGACTGCCCCGAGGCGGGCAGGCCGAACTCCTGGAAGGCGATCCGGGCCTCCAGGCCGTACACGGGGCGACCCGTGACGGACCGGATGATCGACGCGTTCCGCCACGCGCCCATGCCGAGGTCGGGCGCGGTCAGGCCGTGCGTGTGCTCCTCGGCGTTCTGCACCCAGATGCGTCCGCCCAGGGTGTCGACGTGGTGGTCGCGGGCGACGGCCAGGCGACCGCGGGAGTCGCGGGCGACGAGGTGCTCGACCGGGTCGAGGAACCGCGGGACCCGCGGGGTGTACCCGGTGGCCAGCACCAGCTGCTCGACCTCGTGCTCGTACGTCTGGTCGAGCTGCTCGTGGCGGAGCGTCAGCCGGTACGTGCCGCGGTCGGCGAGCCAGGCGGCGTCGACGACGCTCGTCTCGGTCCGGAGCGTCGTCGGGACGGGGCCGCGCGCACTGATCCGGTAGAGCTGGTCGTACAGGTCGTCGACCAGGTCGGCGCTGATGCCCTTGTACAGGCCGCGCTGCTCCCGCCCCAGGCGGTCGCGGACGGCTTCGGGCAGCCCGTGGAAGTGGTCCGTGTACTCCGGGCTCGTCATCTCGAGGGTGAGCTTGGTGTCCTCCATCGGGAAGAACCGGGGCGACCGCGTGATCCAGTCGAGGCGGTAGCCGTCCTGCCGGATGTCCTCGAGCAGTTCGCGGTAGACCTCGGCGGCGGACTGCCCGCTGCCGACCACCGCGATCGACCCGGCGTCGCGGAGGGCGTCGCGGTTCGGCAGGAACTCGGCGGAGTGGACGGCCGGCCCGCCGATCCCGCGCAGCGGGGCGGGGACGGACGGCTCGGTGCCGATGCCCACGACGACGTGGTGTGCGCGGTACGTCTCGGGACCCTGATCGGTCTCGGCGTGCACCGTGAACGTGTCGGTGACCGGGTCGTGCTCGACGGCGGTCACCCGGCGGCCCCACCGCAGGGTGTCGAGCCGGTCGGCGGCCCAGCGGCAGTAGGCGTCGTACTCGCTGCGCAGGGGGTGGAAGTCCTCGCGGATGTAGAACGGGTACAGGCGCCCGGTCTCCTTGAGCCACGCGAGGAACGAGAACGGCGAGGTCGGGTCGGCCATCGTCACCAGGTCGGCGAGGAACGGTACCTGGATCGTGGCGTCGTCGAGCATCATGCCGTGGTGCCAGGCGAAGCCGTCGGCGGCGTCGAGGAACACCGCGTCGACGTCGGCGATCGGGTCGGTCAGGCAGGCGAGGCCGAGGTTGAACGGGCCGATGCCGATGCCGACGACGTCGTGCACGGCGGGGTCGGCGGTGCGGTCGGCGGTGCGGTCGGCGGTCATCGGGTCGCTCCTTCCGGGGCGGTGGTGGTGGCGCGCACCCGGGCGGCCGTCGCGACGACGTGCTCGAGCGACGCGCGCATCTGGTCCGGCGTGGTCTCGGGGTTGAGCAGCGTGAGCTTGTTGCACGGCCGGCCGTCGATGACCGTCTTGGCGATGAGCACCCGGCCCTCGGCGAGCAGGGCCGAGCGGATCGGGGCGACCAGTGCGTCGGCGGCCTCGTCCGTCATGCCGGCGGGCTGCCAGCGGAACAGCACCGTGCTGAGCTGCGTCGGCGCGACGAGCACCAGGTCGGGGTGCTCCTCGACGATCCGGTGGGTGGCCGCGGCGAGGTCGATGACGGCGTCGAACGCCGCACCGATCGCATCGGCACCGGTCGCCCGCAGCGTGGCCCAGAGCTTCAGGGCGTCGAACCGGCGGGTGGTCTGCAGCGACTTGTCGACCTGGTTCGGCTCGGCGGCGTCCTCCGGGTTCAGGTAGTCGGCGTACCAGGCGGTGCGCCGCAGGTCCTCCGGGCGCTGCACGAGCAGGGCGCTCGACGACACCGGCTGGAAGAACGACTTGTGCAGGTCGGCGGTCACGCTCCGGGCCCGTTCGACACCGTCGAGCAGGTGCCGGCGGGTCGGGGACACGAGCAGCCCGCAGCCGTACGCGGCGTCGACGTGCAGCCACACTCCCTCCAGATCACAGACGTCCGCGATCGGCTCGAGCGGGTCGATGACCCCGCGGTCGGTGGTGCCGGCGGTGGCGACGACGGCCATCGGCATCTGCCCGGCGGCGCGGGCGGCGGCGATCGCCTCGGCGAGGGCGGCGGGCACCATCCGGCCGGCGTGGTCGGTGGCGACGGCGACCACGGCCTCGAGCCCGAGCAGTCGCGCCGACTTCGCGATGCTGAAGTGGGTCTCCGCGGTCGTGAACACGGTGCCGCTGCTGCCGAGGGCCTCGCGCGCCAGCAGCAGGGCCTGCAGGTTCGACTGCGAGCCGCCCGAGGTGAAGATGCCGTCCCCCGCGGCGAACCCGATCCGACCGGCGAGCCAGGCGACGACGTGCCGCTCGATCTCGGTGCCGATGCGGGACTGGTCCCAGGTGTCGACCGACGGGTTCACGGCGGCCAGGACCGACTCGGCGGCGACCGCGGGCAGCGCGACCGGGCAGTTCAGGTGCGCGAGGTACGCCGGGTCGTGGAACCAGACGGCCTCGCGGACGAACAGCTCGTCGAGTTCGGCGAGTGCGCGGTCCGTCCCGAGGGGTTCGGCGTCGAGGTCGACGTCCTGCACCCGGGCCCGGAGGACCTCGGGAGCGGTGTCGGTCGTCGGACGGTCGGCGGCGGCGAAGCGGTCGGCCAGACGGTCCACCGTGGACGTCACGGCGGAGCGGTAGCGCTCGGCGGTGGCGGTGGTCAGGAGTTCGATGGGAGGTGTCACGTTAGGTAAGGCTAACCTCACTAACCGTCATCGTGCCACCCGAACGAGGGGCGCGCCGAACGGCCGGGCGTGTCAGACGCACGTCTGCCGGGCAGCCCGAGCCCCAACCCACCGCG
Source organism: Curtobacterium sp. MCLR17_051 (assembly GCF_003234395.1). Classification (NCBI taxonomy): domain Bacteria; kingdom Bacillati; phylum Actinomycetota; class Actinomycetes; order Micrococcales; family Microbacteriaceae; genus Curtobacterium; species Curtobacterium sp. MCLR17_051. The sequence continues at coordinate 252,479 of NZ_QKTA01000002.1, read as the reverse complement.
CGGGTCAGGCGTCCGCCGCCGGGCGTCAGGCGTTCATGAACTCGCTCGGCCGCAGGGCCCGGCCGACGACGCGCACGTCGCCGATCGACCCGACGAACACGTTGTCGAGCTTGTCGCCGTAGCGGTACCCACCGAGCAGCCACGGCTTGCCGATCGTGCTGAGACCGCGGTTCGGGGTGGACGGGTTGCGCACGACCGGGCACCCGTCGACGTAGAGCACGGTGTGCGTCCCGTCGTTCACCACGGCCACGTGCCACCAGGCGCCGAGCGGCAACTCGTGCCCCCAGTTCGTCAGTGATCCGTCCTGGCTCGCCGGGTACACGCACCACTGCAGTTCGCGGTCCCCCGACAGGCTCAGCGTCACCGCGGGCTCGTCCCGGTCGCCGTCGGCTCCGGTCGCCTTCCCCACCTGGCCGGCGCTCGAGTACTGCGACAGCAGGGCGCTGAACCCGTTCGCACTCGGGTCGAACGTGGTCGGCAGCACGAAGAACGCCTCGACCGTGTAGCCACGGGGGAAGTGGGTCCGGTTGAGCGGTGCCGTGTCGACGGTCTGCAGGTGGTCGCCGCCGGTCTTGCCGCCCTGCAGCGCGAGGCTGCCGGCGCACGGCTGGTCGGGGTGGTGCGCCGCCGTCCAGCGCAGCGCCCCTGCGACGGCACCGGTCCGCCGGGCGACCACCAGGTCGTTGCCCTTGCCGCTCTGGTCGCGCACCCGCGTCGTCGGCGCGAGCGCCGCGCCGTCCGGGTTGCCGTCGAACCGCCAGTACGCCAGCGTCCCCGGCACCAGCATGCGTGCCGCCGGCCGGGAGGCCCGTGGCGCGACCGGCGCGAACCCCGCGAAGCGCGCGTCGAAGTCCACCGCCATGGTGAAGCGGTCGACGTCGCCACTGAGGTTGACCTCCTGGGCTGCGAGCTCGTTCGCGTCGCCGAGTCCGCCGGCGAGCAGGAAGGGCGACAGCGTCTCGACGTCGATGACGTTCCGCTCGAGGTCGACGTGGTACAGCCGGATCATGGCCGCCCCGCCGTAGTAGCGGTTCTGGTAGTTGGTCAGGTGGAGTGCGACGTCGTGCCCCACGGCGTTCTTCACCGTCGTGCGGCCCGGACCCCAGTAGTGCCCGTTGAGCGTCAGGAACACCTGGTCGTGCTTCGAGATGAAGGAGTCCCAGAGCTGCTGGCCGTAGGGGTCGAACGCCGCTCCACCGCTGGCGTCCGAGTCGACGAGGGCGTGCGTCGTGAGGATGACCGGGGCGTGCGGCCGGGCCGCGAGCACGGAGCTGGCCCAGGCGAGCCCGCTCGCGCTCGTCCGCCAGTCGAGTGCCAGGACGACCCACTCGCGGCCGGCCGCGGTGAACCGGTGGGCGGTGTTGTAGCCGTCGGGGCTCGAACCGATCCAGCCAGGGGCCTTCCGGAACCGCTGCGGACCGAACACGTCGAGGTACGGGGTGCGGCCGCGCTGGTCGTCGGTCGAGGAGTCGACGTCGTGGTTGCCGGCGAGCACGCTGTAGGGCGCCCCGGCTCGGTCGAGCACGTCGAAGACCGCACCGGATGCGCGCATCTCGGACGCCGCACCGTTCTGGGTCAGGTCGCCGAGGTGCACGAGGAACACCGTGTTGTGCCGGGCCTGCTCGCGGACGACGTACTCGAGCGAGGCGCGCATCGGTGCCTGGTCGACCGCGGCGCCGTCGAACATGTACTGCGTGTCCGGCATCACCGCGACGGTGAAGCGTGGCGAGGTCGTGTCCGGGCGCCACCGTCCGGTGTGGCCGCGCGCCACGGCTGCCTGCGCAGCCGCGGCCGATCTGCCGAGCGCTGCCGGGGCCGCAGCGGGTGCCGCGGTCAGCGCGTCGGCGACGGCCGGGGCGCTGCCGAAGCCGTTCGACGCCACGAGACCGGCGGCACCGGCGAGTCCGGATCCGACCAGGAAGCCCCGGCGGGAGACCGGGATGCGCTTGCTGCGGTCTCCGGCGTGGTCGTGGGCGTCGTCGCGGTCGTCAGGGCTGTTCTGCACAGCACCGCACCGTACGGATCGCGGGGGAACGCCCCGGGTCCGTTCCGTGAACTCCAGACCGGCCGCGGCTGCCGGTTCGGTGTGGACCGGTGAGGGCTCCTACAGCTTCTCGATCGGGGCGATCTTGATGAGGAGCTTCTTGCGGCCCGCGGAGTCGAACGCGATCTCGGCGATGCGCTTGGCACCCTGCCCCGTCACCGCGGACACCGTGCCCTCGCCGAAGTCGACGTGCTTGATGCGGTCGCCGGCGACGAGTTCCATGTCGCCGTTGTCGCGCACCTGCCCGGACACCCGGTTCGCCCACTCGGTCTTCGGACGGGTCTTCGAGGCCGCTGCTGCACGGTCGTACGAGCCGCCGCCCCAGCCACCACCACCGCGGTAGCCACCGCCGCCGCCACCACCGCCGCCGAAGCCGCCGTCACGCTTGGCGTTCAGGGCGCGGGGCTGCGTGCCACCGCGGCTGTTCGCCATGCCCGGGGACTGCTTCCACTCGATGAGCCCCTCGGGGATCTCCTGCAGGAAGCGCGAGGGCATCGCCACGTTCACGTCGCCGAACTGAGCACGGGTCATCGCGAGGGACAGGAACAGGACCTTCTTGGCGCGGGTGATGCCCACGTAGAACAGCCGGCGCTCTTCCGACGGACCGCCGGGTTCGTTGGCGGACATCCGGTGCGGGAGCAGGTCCTCCTCGACGCCGGTCAGGAACACCGCGTCGTACTCCAGGCCCTTCGCGGTGTGCAGGGTCATCAGCGACACCGTGCCCGACGAGTCGTCGAGCTCGTCCGCCGCGGCGACCAGCGAGACCTCGGTCAGGAAGTCCGACAGCGTGCCCTCGGGGTTGTTCTTCTGGAACTCACGCGTCACGGCCACGAGCTCGTCGATGTTGTCGGCACGGGCGGCGTCCTGCGCGTCGGGCGACTTCCGCAGGTTGTCGAGCAGCCCGGAGCCGTCGAGCAGCTGCGTCAGGGTGTCGACCACCGGCTGCGTCGGGGCCTTCTCGGACACGGCGTCGAGCAGCGCCGCGAACTCCGTGATGGCGTTGCGCACCTTCGGCCCGAACCCGAGCTCGCCCGCGTGCCGCAGGGCGTCGCGCATGGTGGTCTCGTGCTCGTCGGCGTAGCGCTGCAGCGTGGTCTCGGTGACCGAGCCGATGCCGCGCTTGGGCACGTTGAGGATGCGGCGCAGGGCCATCGGGTCGGCCGGGTTGGCGACCGTGATCAGGTACGCCATGGCGTCCTTGATCTCGGCACGCTCGTAGAACTTCGTGCCGCCGAGCACCCGGTACGGGATCGCCGCACGGATGAAGATCTCCTCCAGCGCACGGGTCTGCGAGTTGGTCCGGTAGAACACCGCCATGTCGCGGTAGTCCATGCCGTCTTCACGCAGGCGCTGGATCTCGTCGGCGACGAACTGCGCCTCGTCGTGGCCGGTGTACCCGGTGAAGCCGACGATCTTCTCGCCGGCACCGACGTCGGTGAACAGGCTCTTCGCCTGGCGGTCGAAGTTGTTCGCGATGACCGAGTTCGCCGCGTCGAGGATGTTCTGCGTCGAGCGGTAGTTCTGCTCGAGCAGGATCGTCTTGGAGTTCGGGAAGTCCCGCTCGAACTCGACGATGTTGCGGATGTCCGCCCCGCGGAAGGCGTAGATGGACTGGTCGGAGTCACCGACCACCGTCAGGGACGCGGGGGCGATCGAGCCGTCGGTCTCGCGCATCCGGGCGACGTGCTGGCCGGAGTCCTCGAGCTTGTCGACCTGTTCGACCGGCACCGGGCGGGTGAGCTCACGGATCAGGGCGTACTGGGCGTGGTTCGTGTCCTGGTACTCGTCGACCAGGATGTACCGGAAGCGGCGCTGGTACAGGGCGGCGACGTCAGGGAAGGCCCGGAACAGGAACACCGTCTGGCCGATGAGGTCGTCGAAGTCGAACGCGTTCGCCCGGCGGAGTTCGTTCGTGTAGCGCCGGAACACCTCGGTGAACATGACCTCTTGCGGGTCGTTCACGTTGATGTTGCGCGCGTAGGTGTCGATGTCCTGCAGCTCGTTCTTGAGCTTCGAGATCTTCGACGCCGCGGCGCCGACGGTCAGCCCGAGGGAGTCGGCCTCGAGCTCCTTGATGATCCGCTTCAGCAGCGCCTTGGAGTCGGCGGAGTCGTAGATCGTGAACGACTGCGGGAACCCGAACCGCTCGGCTTCGCGCCGCAGGATGCGCACGCACGCCGAGTGGAACGTGGAGATCCACATCCCCTCGGCCTCGCCACCGACCAGGGCCCGGACGCGCTCGCGCATCTCGGCGGCGGCCTTGTTCGTGAACGTGATCGCCAGGATCTGCGACGGCCACGCTTCGCGGTTGGCGAGCAGCAGCGCGATGCGGCGGGTGAGCACGCTCGTCTTGCCGGAACCGGCGCCGGCAACGATCAGCAGGGACTCGCCGCGGTACTCGACGGCTTCCTTCTGCTGGGGGTTCAGACCCGCGGTGAACGGGTCTTCGTACGCGCGGGCACCGGCGCCCGGCTCGGGCGTCGATTCGAAGGGGTCGAGCACGATCGTCATGTTCGGGACATTCTAGGCGAGACCCCCGACAGCGACCTCGTGCGGCAGGATGGCGCCGTGGCGATCACACCGGACCGACCTGACGTCTTCGTGCTCCCTGCGACGTCGGCCGCGATCCCCACCACCCCGGGACGTCCTCTGCATCCTGCCTCCGGACGGGCGTGACGACCCCGCCGCGATCATCGAGAGCCACCGTCGGGCCCGTGCTCAGCGGTCTCGACAGGACACGGCGGGGTGCCTGGTCCCGCTGTCGGTCGGCCTGGTCGCCGCTGGGCTGTGCCTGGCCGCACTCGGGGCCCTCGCTGCACCGACGTTCCCGAGGAGTGCCAGGCTCCTCGTCGCCGTCGTGGTGTTCCTCGTCGTCTCGTCCGCCGTCGCGGTCCTCGTCGATCGACGGCGACGGCGACGGCCACCGGTGCAGCCCCTCCCGGTGACACCCATCGACCCTCGGGTCGCCCGTCTCGCGCCCGGGGACCTGCCCGCGGCCGAGGTCATCCGCGCCTCGGCAGTCCTGCAGGCGCTCGACCGTGCTCGCGCCGACCTCCGGAAGGGCGAACACGACGCCGACCTGACGGACGCGCAACGGACGGTCTCGCCCGGCGACCGGAGCTCGTGGTTCTACCGGCCCGAGGACCTGGCCGGGCTCCGCGCCGCTGCCACGTCCGCACGCGATGACGCCGCCGAGGCCCTCCGGTCAGCCGGCATCCCGCTCGAGGCGCTCGAGGACTGACCGGGCACGCACCGCCAGGTCGGGGTGGTCGGCGAACACCCCGTCGAGTCCGGTGCGGATCACGGACGTGAACCACCGCTCCCAGTCGCCGAACGCCGCGACGTCGCCACCACGACGCAGCGGCGACGGCAGGAACCGGTTCTCCGGCCGGAGGGTCCACGTGTACACCGCGAGCCCCACGGCGTGGGCGCGGTCGACGATCGCGCTGCGCACCGGCGTCGGGTCGTCGAGTGCGACGCTGTCGACACCGGCCATCAGGGTGCCGAGGTCGACGCTGATGCCGTGGAACTCGGTCGCGAACGACGCGAGCGCGTCCTCGGAACGCTCGGCGGCGTAGGTGGGGGCGAGCGACCCGTGGGACGCGACCTCGTCCGCGGCGCTGCCACGGGCCTCCTGGAGGTACACGAGCCGACCACCGGTCCCCCGTTCGCGCAGGTCGCGCAGCACGCCCTTCTCGAAGCTCTCCACCGTGAGCCGCTCGTCCTGCCGCCACCCGGCCTCGCCGAGCGCGGCGTCGACGAGTGCACCCATCGGGAACCCGGCGCGGTCGAAGGACGCGGCGTGCTTCACCTCGGCGACGAGCCCGACCGGGCGGGGCGCCGCGTCGAGGATCGCGAGCAGGTCGACGAGCCGCAGGATCGGTTGCGCACCGTCGTGCTCGGCGGATCCCGGGCGCAGCACCGGCAGGCGCTCGCGGGTGCGGAGCGTCTGCAGCTCGGCCCACGTGAAGTCCTCGGTGAACCAGCCGGTCAGGGTCTGGCCGTCGACGGTCTTCGTCGTGCGCAGGTGCCGGAACTCGGGGTGGTCGGCGACGTCCGTGGTGCCCGAGACCTCGTTCTCGTGCCGGAGCACCAGCACGCCGTCCTTCGTGGGCACCAGGTCCGGTTCGATCGCGTCGGCGCCGAGTTCGATCGCGAGCTCGTACGCGCTCCGCGAGTGCTCGGGGCGGTAGCCGGACGCACCGCGGTGGGCGATCACGAGGGTCATGGCGCGACCCTACTGGCCGCGGGTGACCAGCGGGGCGCCTGTGTCGCGGGACACACCCGGCGCTCCGAGGCCCGTCGTTCCCAGCGACGACGCCGACCATCGCCGCATGACCGTCCGTTCGCTCTCCACCGCCGTCGAGGCCCGGATCGACCGGGCCGCACGCCGTCTGCTCGACGCCGGGCACCAACCGCACCGGCCCGTCCGGGTGTTCGTCACCGAGTTCCTGGTGTTCGGCGCGAAGCAGGCCTGGGCGTGCGCGTTCGGGGCGCTGCTGCTCGCGACCATGGCGGTGGCGCACCTGACCGTGCCCGCGGCGATGCGGAACGACGTCCTGACGATCGCGGCCGTGCTGCTGCAGGTCGGGATGCTCGTGTTCGGGCTCGAGACCGTGCGGGAGCTCCGGGTCGTGCTGCTGTTCCACGTCGTCGGGACGGTGATGGAGGTGTTCAAGACCCACATGGGCTCGTGGACATACGAGTCAAGTGGGCTGTTCGTCGTCGCCGGGGTGCCGCTGTTCTCGGGGTTCATGTACGGCGCCGTCGGGTCGTACATGGTGCGGGTCTACCGGCTGTTCGACCTGCGGTTCGACCGGTACCCGCGGCAGTGGCTGCTGGCGGTCGTGGCGGGCGGGATCTACCTGAACTTCTTCGGCCACCACTTCGTCGCCGACGCCCGGTACGTGCTGCTCGCGCTCGTCCTGCTGCTCTTCGCTCGCACGACCATGCACGTGCGGATCCACCGGGCGACGCTGCGGATGCCCGTCCTCGCGGCGATGGCCCTCGTCGCGGTGTTCATCTGGGCGGCGGAGAACGTCGCGACCTGGGCCGGGGCGTGGAGCTACCCGGCGCAGCTCGCGGTGTGGCAGCCGGTGGCGCCGACGAAGATCGTGGCGTGGTTCCTGCTCATGACGATCTCGGTCGCGCTCGTCACGTGGCTCTACCCGGCGCTGCCGTCGGGACGGGCGCGCTCGACGGGCTTGACGGGCTCGGCTGGCTCGACGGCGGACTCTCGACGTCCTCGGGGCGCGCGTGCAGCGGGCGACCCTAGGCTTCCCTCGACGGAGCCCGCTGGGCCCGCGTCCGCTCGCCGCGAATCCTCAGCCTTCCGCGACCGAGCGCCCCTAGGCTGAGAGGACTCGAATCTCCTAGGAAGAGGACACCATGGCCTTCAAGCCCGGTTTCGACCAGTCCCCCGCCTTCAACGCACAGGGGGCAAACACCTGGGGCGGGCGCGGTGCTGGTCAGCAGCAGGCCGGCTGGGGACAGACCCCGCAGCAGGCCCAGGGCGGCATGACCCCCGAGCAGCTGCAGTACATGTACGACCGTCCGACTGCGTCCCCGGTGGACACCGACCGCATGTCGTACGAAGACACCATCGTCAAGACGCTGCTCGCGTTCGGCGTGCTCGTCGTCGGCGCGGTGGCCGGTTGGAACCTGCCGCCGGTCGTCTGGATCGTCGGCGCGCTCGTCGGGTTCGTCCTGGCGCTCGTCAACACCTTCAAGAAGAAGCCGTCGCCGGGTCTGATCCTGACGTACGCGTTCTTCGAGGGGCTGTTCGTCGGCGGTATCTCGAACTACTTCCAGACGGCGTTCCCCAAGGCCGACGGCATCGTCGCGCAAGCTGTATTCGGCACGCTCGGTGTGTTCTTCGTCACCCTGCTCCTGTTCCGCTCGGGCAAGGTCCGCGCGACCCCGAAGGCCACGCGCTTCTTCCTGATCGCGATGGTCGGGTACATGGCGTTCTCCCTGGTGAACCTGGTCCTGATGTGGACCGGCGTGACGCAGAGCGCGTTCGGCCTGATGGGCGTGACGCTCTTCGGCATCCCGCTCGGTGTGCTCATCGGCATCTTCGTGGTCGTCATGGCGGCGTACTCGCTGATCCTCGACTTCGACCAGATCAAGACCGGTGTCGAGCGCGGGGCACCCCGCATCTACGCCTGGACCGCGGCGTTCGGCCTGATCGTGACGCTGGTCTGGCTGTACCTCGAGATCCTGCGCATCCTCGCCATCATCGCGAGCAGCTCGCGCAACTAGTACCACCGCACACGCGAAGGGCCCCGGCGCTGCCGGGGCCCTTCGTCGTTCCCGGGCCGGTGGACGCGCGAGCGCCAGCGGTCCCAGTGGTGACAACACCCCGCCGAACGCCCGCCGAGTGGTCACGAAGTGTCGCCCGGGCCGGGGCCAGCCGACAGTTCGTGACCCCTCGGCGTCGGGCCCGCGGGGTGTCGTGACCACTCGACGGCCCCGGTAGCACCCAAACCCAAGACTCCAGCCGCCCGAGGTCGCCCAACACCCCGCACGTGCAGCGCCCGGGTCGCGCCGACTGCCGTCACACGTGCCGGCCGACGGCAGTTCGTGCGACTCCGGCACCGACCGCGGCGCCGCCACCGGACGCACGAAGGCCCGGCACGCGTGACGCGTACCGGGCCTTCCGTTGCTCAGGGGAGCCCTACTCCCACTCGATCGTCCCCGGCGGCTTCGACGTGACGTCGAGCACGACCCGGTTGACGTCGGGCACCTCGTTCGTGATGCGTTTCGAGATCTTCGCGAGGGTGTCGTACGGCAGACGCGTCCAGTCGGCGGTCATGGCGTCCTCGGACGAGACCGGACGGAGCACGATCGGGTGCCCGTAGGTCCGGCCGTCGCCCTGCACGCCCACGGAGCGGACGTCGGCGAGCAGCACGACCGGGCACTGCCAGATCTCCTGGTCGAGGCCCGCCGCGGTGAGCTCTTCGCGGGCGATCTTGTCAGCCGCGCGGAGCAGTTCGAGCCGCTCCTTCGTGACCTCGCCGACGATGCGGATCCCCAGGCCCGGGCCGGGGAACGGCTGGCGACCGACGATGACCTCGGGCAGCCCGAGCTCGCGGCCGACCGCACGGACCTCGTCCTTGAACAGGGTGCGCAGCGGCTCGACGAGCTCGAACGTCATGTCCTCGGGCAGGCCGCCGACGTTGTGGTGCGACTTGATGTTCGCGGTACCCGCTCCGCCGCCGGACTCGACGACGTCGGGGTAGAGGGTGCCCTGCACGAGGAACTTGACCTCGGCATCGGAGTCGGAAGCCTGGGCCTCGAGCACGAGTGCCTCGGCCGCGCCCTCGAACGTGCGGATGAACTCGCGCCCGATGATCTTGCGCTTCTGCTCGGGGTCGCTCACGCCGGCGAGGGCGTCGAGGAACTGCTGCTCGGCGTCGATCGTGATGAGCCGGACGCCGGTGGAGGCGACGTAGTCCTCTTCCACCTGCTTGCGCTCGTCGGCACGCAGGAGCCCGTGGTCGACGAAGACGCAGGTGAGCTGGTCGCCGACGGCCTTGTGTACCAGGGCTGCGGCGACGGCGGAGTCGACACCACCGGAGAGCCCGGCGATGACCCGCGCGGAGCCGACCTGCTCGCGGATGCGGGCGACCTGCTCCTCGATGACGTTGCTGGAGTTCCAGTCGCCGGGCAGGCCCGCGGCACGGTGCAGGAAGTTCTCGAGCACGGCCTGGCCGTACACGGAGTGCTTCACCTCGGGGTGCCACTGCACGCCGTAGAGCTTGCGCTCGTCGGACGCGAACGCCGCGACGGGCGTCGACGCGCTCGAGGCGAGCACCTCGAAGCCGGCCGGTGCCTTGGCCACGGAGTCGCCGTGCGACATCCACGTCACCTGGTCCGCCGGCTGGTCGCCGAGCAGGGTGCTGGTGCCGGGGGCGAGCGTCACGTCGGTGGCGCCGTACTCGCGCAGACCGGTGTTCGCGACCTCGCCGCCGAGGGCGGTCGCCATGGCCTGGAAGCCGTAGCAGATGCCGAGCACGGGGACGCCGAGGTCGAGGATGTCACCGTCGAGGGACGGCGCGCCTTCTTCGTACACGGACGACGGACCACCGGACAGCACGATGGCCGCCGGGTCCTTGGCGCGGACCTCGTCCGCGGTGATGGAGTGCGGCACGATCTCGCTGTAGACGTTCGCTTCACGGACCCGACGCGCGATGAGCTGCGCGTACTGGGCCCCGAAGTCGACGACGAGGACGGGACGCTGTTCGGTCTCGCTCACCGAGCGGCCTCCTTCTCACGCTGCTGGGCAGCGATCAGCTCGTGGTAGGTGTCCATGGCCCGCTGCTGCATGCGGTGCTCGACCACGAAGGACATGAACGGGATGATGCCCCCGAGGGCGATGAGCAGGAAGCGCGACGGCCTCCAGCGCATGATGCTCCACAGACGGAAGTCCGTGAAGAGGTAGAGCACGTACAGCCAGCCGTGGGCGATGAGGATCGCGATCGACAGGTTGAACGTGCCCGGGGTCTCGCCCGCCGTGCCGTTGGGCACGAAGAACGGACCGTTGCCGAGCTGCATCTCGAGCTGCAGCGGCGTGTACTTGATGATGACCTCGACCACCAGGGCGAGCAGCAGCACACCGGTGATGTACGCCGAGACGCGGTACCACTTCACCGCCCCCGGGATCTTGGGGATGTCACGGGTTCGGACGGTCAGGGCCATGCCGGCAATCCTACCGTCGGAGCGCGTCGGCTTCGGTGGCGAGGGCTGCCTCGCGCTCCTCTTCCTGCTCGCGCTCCCAGGCGTCCTTCACGAACCGGTACCAGAGGAACACGGCGAAGCCGGCGAAGACGACCCACTCGATCGCGTAGAACAGGTTGAGCCAGTCGAACTGGACCTCGCGCGACGGTGCCCGGTCGGCGATGGTGCCGAGGTCGGCGGCCGTCGCGGTGGTGCCGTCGGCGACGACGTACCCGAGGTACATGCGGTCGTCGAAGGCCTGCCAGGTGTTCACGAACCGGGCGGGGGCGACGGCGGAGTACTCGCCCTTCTTGTAGGCGTCCTGGTCGGGCGACTCCGCCGGGTAGTAGCGGCCCTGGATCGTGAGCGTCTGGCCGTCCGCCAGGCGCTCGCCCCCGGCGACGGCTGCCGACCGCTGGTCGGACCACCCGATGACGACCGGGAGGCTCGCCCCACCGTCCGAGTCCACCAGGTGTCCGACGGTCTGGTACTTCCCACCCCCGGTGCGGCCGGTCAGGACGGTGGTGTCGTCGGCGACGAAGGTGCCGGTGACGGTGACCTTCTGCCCGGCGAGACTCTCGCTGACGGGGCGCTCGGGGGTGGTGACCGCCTCGAGCGTGCGGCGGGTCTCGGTGGTCGCCGGCAGGGGCTTGCCGTTGGCGATCGACCGCTCCAGCTGCCACTTGCCCAGCCCGGCGAACACCGCCGCCAGCACGAGCGCCAGCAACAGCAGCGCGATCCACCTCGGTCGTCGGGCAACGGCCCACATCTGTATCAGTACTCCGGATCGCGCTGTCGGACCGGGCGCTCGGGGCGCTCGGCGGGGATCTCGACCGGCGACGTCACGGGGGCGGACGTCGGGTCGGACCCCTCATTGTCTCGCTCGTCCCTGCCAGCCGCCTCGACGAGCGCGAACTCCTCGGCGAACTGGCGGTCCCGCTCGGCCTTCCGCGCCGCGGCGGTGGCGTCCGCCTCGGCCTCGGCCGCTTCGGCGCTCTCGGCAGCGGCTGCGGCGGCGACGGCACGTCGGCCGCCCAGGCGTCCGCGCAGGCGGATGAGCCGGCCCGGACGCACCACGAGGCGGCCGATCCGGTCCGAGTTCACCGCGAGCAGCGGCCCGAGGACGGCCATGCAGAGGACGTAGAGGCCCGCGAAGGCGGTGATCCGCGCCTCCAGCCCGGCGGCAGCCGACAGGGTCGCGAGGATCAGCGCGAACTCGCCACGGTTCACCAGGATGACGGCGGTGTTGATGCCCTGCTGGACGTTGAAGCCGTTCATCCGCGCGACGATCTGCCCGGCGACCGCGTTGAGCACGACCGTCATGCCGATCGCGCCGAGGACGGGCCAGAGCACCTCGCCGAAGGTGGACAGGTCGAGGCCGAGGCCGAAGTTCACGAAGAAGAACGCGGCGAAGACGTCGCGCATCGGCAGGGCGAGCTGTTCGATGCGGTCGCGGTACCGGGTCGCTCCGCAGAGCAGGCCGATGACGAAGGCACCGATGGCGTCGGTCACGCCGAGGAGGTCGCCGATGCCACCGAACATGACCGCGAGTCCGAAGAACAGCACCGTGAACAGCTCGTCGTCACGGGTGGCGAAGATCTTCGAGACCCACTTGCCCGCGAAGCGCGCGAGCGTGAACATCACGATGAGGAACCCGAACGCGAGAGCCAGCTTGCCGACGACGGCCCAGACGTTGGTGTCGCCCGAGAGCACGACGGAGACGATCGCCAGGTAGACGGCGATGAAGACGTCCTCGATCACGGTGACGCCGAGGATCATCGGGGTCTCGTCGTTCGCCAGGCGCCGGAGCTCGATGAGGAGCTTCGTCACGATGGCGCTCGAGGACGTCGCCGTCATGCCCGCGATGATCAGGGCTTCACGGGTGCCCCAGCCGAGCGAGAACCCGAAGGCGAACCCGACGCCCATGTTGATGACGACGTAGGTGCCGCCCGACACCAGGAGCTTGCCGGCGTTGCCGTAGAACTCCTCTTGGTCGAACTCGAGCCCGAGGTTGAACAGCAGCAGGATGAGCCCGAACGTCGCGATCAGCTCGATCGTGTGGGACTCGACGCTCAGCCCGAACCACGGCGTGTTCGGACTCGCGACGAGTCCGACCACCATGTAGATCGGGATGGCCGGCAGACCGATGGTCTTGCCGAGCCGGCCCAGGACGTAGGCGATGACGAAGAGCACACCGATGGTGAGCAGCTCACCACCCAGGTGCATGCGCTAGCTCTTCCGCGGGGCCTCGGCCGAGGCGGCCGCAAGCTCTCCGCTGCGGTAGAAGGAGAACGCCTTGGCGACCTTCTCGGGGGATCCGGCGACGACGATCGTGTCTCCGGGGAAGACGACGAAGTCCGACGAGGGCGCCGGGTTGGCGCTGTCGCCACGGACCACGGCGACGACGGTCAGGCCGATGAAGCCCGAGTCGTGCAGGTCGCCGAGGGGCTTGCCCGCGATGGCGTCGTCGTAGTCGACGGAGAACCAGTCGATGGACAATCCAGGGATCTCGTCGAGCTTGTCGAGGCCCTCGGTGATCCGGGTGCCGCCGAGGAGTTCGGCGAGCGTGTGCGCTTCGTCTTCGCTGAGACGCAGCGAGACCTTCTCGGACTTGTCCGCGCCGTCGGAGACGTCGGCGAACGAGATGAGGTCGGAGTGCCCCGACCGGTGCGTGATGACACCGCACTTGCCACCGTCGTCGGTGTAGAAGCTGTGCAGCACGCCGACTCCGGGGAGTTTGACGCGATGGACGTCGACCATGATGGCTCCCTCTTCGAGTACCCCCATGCTAACCACCCGGTGACCCCGCGCATTCCTCCCGCTACTGTTCTGTGGATGGGGAGAACACGGATCGTCGTGGCCGTTGTCGGGGTGCTGGTCGTGACGCTGTACGCGGCCTTGCTGGCGGTGAACGCACTGGTGCTGGACCCGCTCGCCGCGGTCCCCGGTGCGACCCTGGCGGAGATCCACGCCGAGCTCTCGGAGCAGGGCTTCGCGGTCGGAGCGGACATCGCAACCGTCATCGGGATCGCCGTCGTCGGTGTCCTGTTCGCCGCGGGGCTGTCGGTGCTGCTGCTCATCACCCGGGCGAGGGCGCACGTCATCGCGGCAGTGCTGCTCGCCGTCGTCGTGATGGGGACGCCGATGTCGTTCGTGGCGGCGATCGCCCTCGGCATGGACGTCGCGGACGCCTACGGGGTCGGCGGCGGTGCCCACACGATCTGGTCGGGCGTGCTCTCCGTGACGAGCCTCGTCGCGCTGATCGGGATCCCGGTGGTGCTCGTGGTCGGCCAGGCGGCGCACGTGCGCCGCGCCGCCCTGCGGGCGCACGCCGCCTGACGGACGCACCACGGGCCTCCAGTCCGGACTTCCGTCCTTCCGGTCTGGAGGCACGGGTGGACTCCGCAAGACGCCGTCGTCTTGTCGAGACGCCTCGTCGACACCGAGACGCCGCCGGATCGGGCGGCGTCTCGATGACCAGACGGCGTCAACACGACACGACGGCGTCCTGTTCAACCCGCAGACGCCGGCGTCTCGGCGACACGACGGCGTCTGCTGGCCTCGCTACTCCGGCTCGCTAATCCGGCTCGCTCGTCTTCTCGCCGACGACCTGCTCGTCGGACGCCTTCGCGCCCTCGGCGCCGTCAGAGCGACCGCCGCCCACGACCACGTCGTCCTCGTCGAAGCCGAACGCGATGTCCGGGGCCTCGAGCCGCACGCGGTCCGCGCTCTCGTCGTCGGGCTGCAGCTGCGACTCCCGCTCGGCGGCGACGCGCTTCAGGTAGTTCGCGACCTCGTGCTCGGTCGTCTCCTGGTCCCAGCCGAGCACGTCCGCCATGAGCTTCGCGGCGACGGGCGCTGCTGACTCGCCGCGGTCCCAGGCCTCGATGGAGATGCGGGTGCGGCGGGCGAGGACGTCCTCCAGGTGCAGGGCGCCCTCGTGCGAGGCGGCGTAGACGACCTCGGCGCCGATGTAGTCATCGGCCCCCGGCAGCGGTTCGGCGAGCGCGGGGTCCTGCTCGACGAGCTGCAGCACCTCGGTTGCGAGGGTGCCGTACCGGTTGAGCAGGTGCTCGATGCGGACCTTGTGCACGTTGAAGCTCCGTGCGGTGCGGGCGCGTCGGTTCCACGCGGCGGGGTAGCCCTCGGCACCGAGGAGCGGAATGTCCTCGGTCGTCGACTCGGGGATTCTGCCGTCCATGGCCGCGACGGCCTCGTCGATGGCGTCCTTGCCCATCACGCGGTACGTCGTCCACTTGCCGCCGGCGACCACGACGAGCCCGGGCACGGTGTGCGCGACGACGTGCTCGCGGCTGAGCTGCGAGGTCTGGTCGGACTCCCCCGCCAGCAGCGGGCGGAGTCCGGCGTAGACGCCCTCGACGTCCTCACGGGTGAGCGGGACGGCGAGCACCTTGTTGACGTGCTCGAGGATGTAGTCGATGTCCGCCGCGGTCGCTGCCGGGTGCGCCTTGTCGAGGTACCAGTCGGTGTCGGTCGTGCCGACGAGCCAGTGCCGGCCCCACGGGATGACGAAGAGCACGCTCTTCTCGGTGCGCAGGATCATGCCCGTGTTCGACTGGAACCGGTCACGGGGGATGACGAGGTGGACGCCCTTCGACGCCCGCACCTTGAACTGGCCGCGGGTGCCGATCATCGCCTGGGTGTCGTCGGTCCAGACACCGGTGGCGTTGACGACCTGCTTCGCGCGGATCTCGAACCGTTCGCCGGTCTGGATGTCGTGGGCCTGCGCGCCGACCACGCGCTCCCCGACCTTGATGAACCCCTCGATGCGGACGCGACTCGCTGCCTCGGCACCGTACGAGGCCGCGGTCCGCACGAGCGACGCGACGTAGCGGGCATCGTCGACCTGGGCGTCGTAGTAGGTCATGCCGCCGACGAAGGCGTCCTTCTTGAGCCCGGGCATGTTCCTGAGCACCTGCTTCCGGCTGAGGTGCCGGTGGTGCGGGACGCCGGGCGGACGGCCGCCGGACCAGCTGAACACGTCGTACATCGCCATGCCGATGCCGATGTAGAAGCGCTCCCACACCCGGTGGTTGAGCGGGTAGAGGAAGCGCACGGGCTTCACCAGGTGGGGGGCGATGCGCTGGAGCAGCAGGCCGCGTTCGATGAGCGCCTCGCGGACGAGCGCGAAGTTGAGCTGCTCGAGGTAGCGGATGCCGCCGTGCACGAGCTTCGACGAACGGCTCGACGTCCCCGAGCCCCAGTCACGGGCCTCGACGATGCCGACGCTCAGGCCGCGGGTCACGGCGTCGAGCGCACTGCCCGCACCGACGATCCCGCCGCCGACGACCAGGACGTCGAGCTCCTTGGTCTTCAGCGTCTCGATCGCGGCCGCACGTTCGTCCGGCCCGAGCTTCGCCGCGGGGTCGAACCCCACGCCGGGCGTGACGTCACGCGGACGTCCGGCCGTGCTGGTCTGCTTCGTCGTGCTGGACTTGGCCATCGTCGCCTCCGGGTCACGGTCGGCGCCGTGGCGTCACCCGGGGTCGTGCCCGGGTGCCACCGTCACTGGTGGTACGGCGCCACGACCACTTCTACTCGCTGGAACTCCTTGGCGTCGGAGTATCCGGTCGTCGCCATCGAGCGGCGCAGGGCACCGACCAGATTGGCGCGGCCGTCGTGGGTCGGCGTCGGACCGTTCAGGACGTTCTCGAGCGGGGCGATCGTGCCCACCTCGACCCGGCGGCCGCGGGGCAGCTCGGGGTGGTGCGCCTCGGCACCCCAGTGGTAGCCGCCACCCGGGGCCTCGGTCGCACGGGCGAGCGCGGTGCCGAGCATGACGGCGTCGGCACCAACGGCGATGGCCTTGACGATGTCGCCCGCGGTGTCGAGCCCGCCGTCGGCGATGACGTGCACGTACCGGCCGCCCGACTCGTCGAGGTAGTCGCGACGGGCACCGGCGACGTCCGCGACGGCGGTGGCCATCGGGGCGTGGATGCCGAGCGCGGCGCGGGTGGTCGACGCTGCGCCGCCACCGAAGCCGACGAGCACACCGGCGGCACCGGTGCGCATGAGGTGCAGCGCCGACGTGTACGTCGAGGCACCGCCCACGATCACCGGGACGTCGAGCTCGTAGATGAACTTCTTGAGGTTGAGGGGTTCCTCGGTCTGGGAGACGTGCTCCGCCGAGACCGTGGTGCCGCGGATGACGAACAGGTCGACACCGGCGTCGACGACCGTCTTCGAGAACTCCTGGGTGCGCTGCGGGCTGAGCGAACCGGCGACCGGCACCCCGGCTGCGCGGATCTCGGCCAGGCGTGCGGTGATCAGCTCGGCCTTGATCGGCTCGGAGTAGATCTCCTGCATGCGCTTCGTGACGTTGCCGTCGGTGAGCGACTTGATCTCGTCGTAGTACGGGGTCGGGTCCTCGTAGCGGGTCCACAGACCTTCGAGGTCGAGCACACCGAGGATGCCGAGCTTGCCCATCTGGATGACCGTCGCCGGCGAGGACACGGAGTCCATCGGCGCCGACAGGATCGGCGACGCGAACGTGAACGCGTCGATCGACCACTGCACGCTGACGTCGCGCGGGTCACGCGTCCGCCTGGAGGGGACCACCGCGATGTCGTCGAACGCGTACGCCCGACGTCCGCGCTTGCCTGCACCGATCTCGACTTCGCTCACTCGGACAGCCTACCGGGCGGGCTCTGCGGCGTGCACGGGCCGGACGGTGCGGGCCGAGACGTCACGGCGGAGTCGTCAGCGCGGACGCCGCGGGGCCCGCCGGCGCTTCCGGAGCGCCCGGAGCACGAAGCCGAGCAGGAGCGCGAGCACCACGAGGACGACGAGCAGCACGGCCGCGACCTTGACGAGCAGCGCCGCCCCGACGAAGAGCGCGATGAACACGAGCCAGACGAGGGCGTCGAGCACGAGGGGTCCGGAGGTGCGCACCCGCGGAACGATACCGACCCGCGCGGGGCGAGCCGCGCCTCCTGGCCGGGTGCGACGGGCGACGCCGTCGTCAGCCGAAGACGCCGTCGTCAGCGCAGGACACCGCCACGCCGTCGAGACGCCGCCGAATTCCGAGGCGTCTCGACGGGACCGCGGCGTCGACGGAACACGACGGCGTCATGCGACCACAGCCATGCAACCAGGGGCGAGCCGCGCCTCCTGGCCGGGTACAGGAGCGGGGCCGTGCGGCGCGAAGCGACCACGCACGGCCCCACCCGTCACGGATACCACCCCCACAGCGGTACCCGTAGCCGACGACAGCGCTAGCGCTGTGCGTCGACGTCCTTGGCGAGCGTCCCCAGGTAGAGCTCGATGACCTTGGGGTCGTCAGCGAGTTCCTTCCCGGTGCCCGAGTACGCGTTCTTCCCCTGGTCGAGCACGTACCCACGATCGCAGATCTGCAGACAGCGTCGCGCGTTCTGCTCCACCATGATGATCGACACACCGGCCTTGTTGATCCGGCGGGTCCGCAGGAACGTCTCGTCCTGGCGCACGGGGGACAGTCCGGCGCTCGGCTCGTCGAGCAGCAGCACCTTCGGGTCCATCATCAGCGCACGGGCCATCGCGACGGACTGCCGCTCACCACCCGAGAGCGATCCGGCCCGCTGGTTCCGCCGCTGCGCGAGGACCGGGAACAGGTCGTAGATGACCTCGAGCCGTTCGGCGAACTTCCGGGGCCGCAGGTACAGCCCCATCTGCAGGTTCTCCTCGATGGACAGCGAGGGGAACACGTTGTTCGTCTGCGGCACGAAGCCGACACCGGCCTGCACGAGCTTGTTCGCCTTGAGGTTCGTGATGTCGTCACCCTGCAGGGTCACCGAACCCTCCCGGATGGACACGAGCCCGAACAGCGCCTTCAGGAGCGTCGACTTGCCCGCACCGTTCGGCCCGATGATGCCGATGAGCTCGCCCGGGTAGCAGTCCAGGTCGCAGCCGTTCAGGATGTTCACGCCCGGCAGGTAGCCGGCGACGAGGTTCTTCGCGCTGAGCACCGGCTCGCGTTCCAGCGTGGCCGCCGGGGACGGACTGGAGGCACTGCTCGCGTTCGTGGGGTCCGTTGCGTCCGTCATCGGGTCGTCTCCTCTGCTGCGTCCTCTTCGGCGACTTCCTCCGCCAGTTCCTCGAAGGTCTCCTCGGTGAGGAGCGAGTCGTCACCCAGGTCGGTGTCGTGGTGCGCACCGAGGTAGGCGTCGATCACGGCCTGGTCGTCCATCACCGTGTCTGCCGGGCCCTCGGCGACGACCTTGCCCTCGGCCATCACGACCACCCAGTCCGAGATGTGCCGGACCATGTGCATGTCGTGCTCGACGAAGAGCACGGTCATGCCGTCGTCGCGCAGGGACTGGATGTGCCCGAGGAGCGACTGGGTGAGCGCGGGGTTCACACCGGCCATCGGCTCGTCGAGCATGATCATCGTCGGGTCGGACATCAGCGCCCGGGCCATCTCGAGCAGCTTGCGCTGCCCGCCGGACAACGAACCTGCGTAGTCGTCCGCCTTCGTGTCGAGCTTGAACCGGGCGAGGAGGTCCTCGGCCTTGGCCGTGATCTCGCGCTCCCGCTTCGCCCACACCGGCTTGACCAGGGCGGCGAAGAAGTTCTCGCCGGGCTGGTCGCGGGCACCGAGGAGCATGTTCTGCATCACGGTGAGCCGCGACAGCGCCTTGGTCAGCTGGAAGGTGCGGACCATGCCCTTGTTCGCGATGTGCGTCGCGCTCGTCTTCTGCAGCGTGGCGCCGTTGAACTGCGTCTTCGCACCCGGGCTCGGCTTGTCGAACCCGGTGAGCAGGTTGAAGAACGTGGTCTTGCCGGCGCCGTTCGGGCCGATGAGGGCCGTGATGGAGCCGCGCTGGACCTCGAGGTGGTCGACGTCCACGGCGGTCATGCCCCCGAAGCGGCGGGTGACGTCGTCGACGGTGAGGATCGGGTCGGCCTTGGGGTGGCCGTAGGTCTCAGACACTGAACGTCAGCTCCTTCTTGTTGCCGAGCAACCCCTGTGGACGGAACACGATGAGCAGCATGAGCGCGACGCCGACGAGCACGTACGAGAACTGCTCGGCCTGCTGCGCGTTCATGATCGAGTCGGGGATGAAGTCGCCGGCCAGCGTGCGGATGAAGAGCCGGACGACGAAGAAGAGCACGGCTCCGAGCACCGGTCCGAACACCGTCGCCGCACCACCGAGGATGAGCGCCGTCCAGATGAAGAACGTCATCGAGCGGCCCATGGCATCCGGTTGCACCGAACTCGGCAGCACGTAGATGATGCCCGCGATCGCACCGAGCGCCCCACCGAACACGAGCGCCTGCATCTTGTACGAGTAGACGTTCTTGCCGAGCGAGCGGACGGCGTCCTCGTCCTCGCGGATGGCCTTCACCACGCGGCCCCACGGGCTGCGCATGAGCAGGAAGAGCACCAGGGTGAACAGGGCGACCATGGCCCACGCCGCGATGCGGATCCACCAGCCGTTGACGCCGTTGTTCGCGTACGTGAACCACAGGATCGTGGTGGTGCCGTCGGGCAGCGGGCTGAGGGCGGTGAACGGGTCGCGGTAGCTCGACCCGGTGATGCCGTTCGAGCCACCCGTGGTCGAGGTGAGCAGGCTCGAGCGGCCCACCATGCGGATGATCTCGGCGCCGGAGATCGTGACGATCGCCAGGTAGTCGCCGCGCAACCGCAGGGTCGGGATGCCGAGGATGATCGCGAACACGATCGCGACGAGCAGGGCGATGAGGACCGCCATCACGAACGGCAGTCCGTTGGTGATCGAGATCGCGAAGCCGTAGGCGCCGAGCAGCAGGAACGCCGCCTGGCCCATGTTCACGAGGCCGGTGAGCCCGAAGTGCACGTTCAGGCCGATCGCGGCCAGCGCGAACGCCGCCGTGGTCGGGGCGAGTGCCTCCTGGGTGAGCGAGGACAGCAGGTTGAGGATGTAGTCCATGCGCGTGCTCCCTTAGCCGATCCGCTCGGCGCGGCCGAAGATGCCCTGCGGCCGGAACAGCAGGATGAGGATGAGGATGACGAGGGCGGTGGCGTACTTGAAGTCACCGGGGAGCACCAGGTTCGTGAGCTCCACGACGACGCCGATGATCATCGAGCCGACCAGGGCGCCGTACGCGGTGCCGAGGCCGCCGAGCGTGACCGAGGCGAACATGAGCAGGAGCAGCTGGAGCCCGGTCTGCCAGTTCACGCCGTTCAGGACGAGTCCGAGCATCACACCGGAGAGTCCCGCGAGGCCGGCGGCGAGCGTCCACACGAAGCGGATCACCCGGTCGACGTCGATGCCGGAGGCCGCGGCGAGCGCCGGGTTGTCCGACACGGCGCGGGTCGCCCGGCCGAAGCGGGTCTTCGCCAGGAAGAGCCCGGTCGCGACGAGGACCACGAGCGCGATGCCCATGGCGACGTAGGACTGCACCGTCAGGGTGACGCCGGCGAACCGCACGGTCTCCGGGTTGCCCTGCTGGATGCGGACCGTCGAGGCTCCGAAGAAGTACTGGAACGCGTACTGGGCGGCGATCGACAGACCGATCGTCACGATCATGAGCTGCGTCAGGCTGATGCGCCGTCGCCGGAGTGGGCGCCAGATCGCGGCGTCCTGCAGGTACCCGGTCGCGGCGCACAACAGCGTGACGACGATGCCGGTGACCCAGATGTTCCAGCCGAGCTGGTTGGCGAACACGTACGCCAGCAGACCGCCGAGGGTGACCTGCTCACCGTGCGAGAAGCTCGACAGCCCGGTCGTGCCGTAGATGAGCGAGAGCCCGATGGACGCCAGGGCGATGAGCAGCCCGAGCCGGAGCCCGGAGGCGAACTGCTGCCAGGCCCGCTGGATGCTCACACCCGACGAGTCCGTCGAGGTCGTGGCGCCCTTCTGGTCGGACAGCTGGAAGATCTGCCCGACGTTGGCGTTCAGGGTGGCCTGCACCTTGCGCTCGGCGTCGGCGGCGTTCGTCAGGTACTGGCCCTTCGGCAGGGTGCCCTGGTCGACGCTCACGGTGTACTCGCCGGCCGTGTCGACGCTGACGGACCAGCGGCCGTCGTCGTTCGTCGTGGCCGTCTGGTCGAAGCCGCTCGGGCCGGTCACGTCGACGTCGACGCCCTCGGCCGGTTCACGCTCGGAGTCGGTGATCGTGCCCTGGATGCACCCGTTGTCGGGGCTGACGGTGCACGCCTGGCTGGTGGCCGGTGCCGAGGTGGCACTGAAGGCCGGCAGGGTGACCGCCCAGTCGATCAGGAAGGTCGCCAGGAACGCGGCGACGAGCACGGCCGCGAGGACCGGTCGTCGTCGTGCGTGGCGGAGGCGGAACAGGCGCGGCTGCGCCCGTCCCGGAGGAGTGATGGATCCCACGGAAGAGCCTCTCGTTCGGATGACGAGGAACCTATGGGGATTTTGTGACACCCGTGTTTCCAACACGTTCCCTGTGTGATTCGTACCCGAACTGTGACGTTGTGGAGGAATGCTCCGAGGCGGGCGCGATCCGTGCCTCCAGGCGGAATGCGGCGACAGCCGCTCGCGTTACCATGTCCTATCCGGAACCCGTCGTCGTGTTCCCGGTGTCTCGACACTTCACTCGCCCACGAAGGGGACCCATGGACCAGCCGGATCCGTTCGGATTCATCGGACTCACGTACGACGACGTCATGCTGCTGCCCGGGCACACCGACGTCATCCCGAGCGAGGCGTCCACGGCGTCCCGGCTCACCAAGCGGATCTCCGTCAACGTCCCGCTGCTCTCCGCCGCGATGGACACCGTCACCGAAGCCCGCATGGCCATCGCCATGGCGCGCCAGGGCGGCATCGGGATCCTGCACCGCAACCTGTCCATCGAGGACCAGGCTGCCTACGTCGACAAGGTCAAGCGCTCCGAGTCGGGCATGATCACCAACCCGGTGACCACCACCCCGGACGCCACCGTGGCCGAAGTCGACGCGCTCTGCGGCCAGTTCCGCGTCTCCGGCCTGCCGGTCGTCGAGCAGGACGGCACCCTCGTCGGCATCATCACGAACCGCGACATGCGCTTCGTGGCCACGTTCGAGCAGGCCACCACGTACGTGCGCGACGTGATGACGAAGGCCCCGCTGATCACCGCGATGGAGGGCATCGACCCCGAAGAGGCGATCGCCATCTTCGCGCAGCACAAGATCGAGAAGCTGCCGCTGGTCGACGCCGAGGGCAAGCTCCGCGGCCTCATCACCGTCAAGGACTTCGACAAGAGTGAGCAGTACCCGGACGCCACGAAGGACGACGAGGGCCGACTCCGCGTCGGTGCCGCGATCGGCTTCTTCGGCGACGCGTGGCAGCGTGCCGAGGCCCTGCGTGACGCCGGCGTCGACGTGCTCGTCGTCGACACCGCCAACGGTGAGAGCGAAGGCGTGCTCGACATGGTCCGCCGCCTCAAGGCCGACCCGACGTTCGACGCGATCGACGTCATCGGCGGCAACGTCGCCACCCGCGCGGGCGCCCAGGCGCTCATCGACGCCGGTGTGGACGCCGTCAAGGTCGGTGTCGGCCCGGGCTCCATCTGCACCACGCGCGTCGTCGCCGGTGTCGGTGTGCCGCAGGTGACCGCCGTGTACGAGGCCTCCCTCGCCGCACGCGAAGCCGGTGTGCCGATCATCGCCGACGGTGGCCTGCAGTACTCGGGCGACATCGCGAAGGCCCTGGTGGCCGGTGCCGACACCGTCATGCTCGGCTCGCTGCTCGCCGGCACCGACGAGTCCCCCGGTGACCTGGTGTTCGTGGGTGGCAAGCAGTTCAAGGCCTACCGCGGCATGGGGTCCCTCGGGGCCCTGCAGACCCGTGGCAAGAAGACCTCGTACTCGAAGGACCGCTACTTCCAGGCGGACGTGCCGAACGACGACAAGCTCATCCCCGAGGGCATCGAGGGCCAGGTGCCCTACCGCGGCTCGGTCGGCAACGTCGTCTACCAGCTCACCGGTGGGCTGCGGCAGTCGATGTTCTACGTCGGCGGTCGCACGATCCCCGAGCTGAAGGCCCGTGGCAAGTTCGTCCGCATCACGGCGGCGGGGCTCAAGGAGTCCCACCCGCACGACGTCCAGATGGTCGTCGAGGCGCCGAACTACCGCAGCTAGCAGCACTGCTCGACCAGACGCCCCCGCTCCGGACGGAGCGGGGGCGTCTGGCGTTCGTACGCGGACGCGTCAGGCCGAACGCCAGTCGTTCGACGTGATGTGCGAGCCGCCGTGCGGGCCCATCTGCAGCATCCCGCCGTCCACCGGCAGGGACACCCCGGTGATGTAGGACGACGCACGCGAGGCCAGGAACGCCACGGCTGCCGCGATCTCCCACGCGTTGCCCGGACGGCCGAGCGGCACACCGGGGCGGTCGATGGTGTGCGGGTCCTCGTCCTCTGCGCCGGTCATCCGGGTGGCGATCTCGCCGGGGGCGACGGCGTTCACGGTGATGCCGTGTTCGGCGAGCTCGATCGCCATGGTCTTCAGCAGGCCGCCGAGCCCGTGCTTCGCGGCGTCGTAGGCGCTCGAGCCGTAGCGGGGCTGGTGCTCGTGCACGCTCGTGATGCCGATGATCCGGCCGCCGGTGCCGGCCTGCACCATGTGCTTCGCGGCGGCCTGCATCGTGACGAAGGCCCCGTCGAGGTCGGTCGACACCGTGTGGCGCCACTGGTCGAGGGTCATCTCGAGGAACGGGGCGTTGTCGCCGGTGCCGGCGTCGGCCACGAAGACGTCGACGCCGCCCAGCTGCGAGACGAGGCGGTCGACGACGGCGGCCGCCCCGGCGAGGTCGGAGACGTCGATCTGCTCGACGAAGGCACGACGGCCGGTCTTCCGGACCTCCTCCGCGGTCTCCTCGGCACGGTCGGGTTCGGACAGGTAGGTGATGCCGATGTCCATGCCGGCTTCGGCGAGCGCGACGGCGGTCGCACGGCCGATCCCGGATTCGGAACCGGTGACGATGGCTGTGGTGGGCTGGAAGTCGCTCATGCGGCGGAACGTACGCCGGGCCTCCCGGGCGCCCTGCCGGACCATCCGCCTGGCGCAGGTCGGGTCGTCACGCCGGCACCGTCGTTCCTGCACCGATCCCTGTCCCTGCGCACAGGAACGTCACGGCTCGGTAACGAAACACCTTTGCGTACCGCCCCGTCACACGGGCGAAACACATGGACCCTACGTTTCTCGACATCCAGTGGAGGCGTCGCATTCACCCGAAGCGGCACAGCCTCCGCGCAGAGAAAGGGCTCCACGGATGATCAGAACCACCCGTGCCACCGCGGCACTGGCGTTGGCGGGCGCAGCAGCCGTCCTCCTCGCCGCGTGTTCCACCACCGGCAGTGCTTCCCCCTCGAGCTCGGCGTCGAGCGATGCGAAGAAGGATCCCGCCGCCAGCTGCAAGGCCCCGGACACCCCCGGTACGGACGCGCTGAAGATCGGCACGATCCTGCCCCTGACCGGTTCGCTGGCCTACCTGAACCCGCCGGCCGAGTCCGGTGTCGGCCTGGCCGTCAAGGACATCAACGCCGCGGGCGGCGTCCTCGACAAGGACGTCACGATCGACCCGGCGACCGACTCCGGCGACAGCAACGACATGACCGTGTCGAGCTCCGCCGCGACGAAGCTCGTCAACGCGAAGGTGCCGGTCGCGATCGGCGCCGAGTCCTCGTCCGTGACGCTGAACGTCATCGACCAGCTGACGAGCAACTGCATCGTCGAGATCTCGCCCGCGAACACCGCGACCGACCTCTCCGGCTACTCGTCGTACTACTACCGGACCGCACCGCCGGACTCGGTGCAGGGTTCCGCGCTCGGTCAGCTCGTGACCGGTGACGGCAACGCGAAGGTCGCCTTCCTGGTCTTCAACGACACGTACGGCACCGGCCTCCGCAACTCGGTGCAGGCTGCGGTCGAGGCGTCGGGTGGCCAGGTCGTCTACGGCGGCAAGGGTGAGGGCCAGGAGTTCCCGCCCGGCCAGACCACGTTCTCGTCCGAGGTGACCGCGGCCCTGGCCGCGAAGCCCGACGCGATCGTCGTCCTCGCCTTCGACGAGACGAAGTCGATCATCCCGGAGCTCGTGTCGCAGGGCAACGAGGCGAAGATCTACATGTCCGACGG
Source organism: Curtobacterium sp. MCLR17_051 (assembly GCF_003234395.1). Lineage (NCBI taxonomy): Bacteria > Bacillati > Actinomycetota > Actinomycetes > Micrococcales > Microbacteriaceae > Curtobacterium > Curtobacterium sp. MCLR17_051. The sequence continues at coordinate 226,662 of NZ_QKTA01000002.1, read as the reverse complement.
CAACACGGCGGACTACTCGAAGGACTTCGACAAGGGCACCCTGACCGGTGCCCAGGGCACCATCCCCGGTGCCTCGCCGAAGGACGACTTCAAGAAGCAGCTCGCTGCGTTCTACAAGGACTCGTCGGGCAAGACGCTCGCCGACTACTCGTACGCGGCGGAGTCCTACGACGCCACCGTCCTCGCCGCCCTCGCCGCGGTGAAGGGCAAGGGCACCGACTCCGGCACCATCCAGGCCAACATGGCTGCGGTGTCGGGTGCTGACGGCGGCACCGAGTGCGCCACGTTCAAGGAGTGCAAGACGCTCCTGGACGACGGCAAGGACATCCACTACACCGGCCCGTCCGGCATCGGTCCGTTCGACGAGAACAACGACCCGTCGGCCGCCTACATCGGCATCTACAAGTTCGACGGCGACAACAAGCCCGTCTACCAGAGCGCCATCCAGGGTGCGGTGAAGAAGTAGGGCGCAGCCCAGCACCGCTCGCGAAAGCGACAGGCCCCCACGGAGGTTCCGTGGGGGCCTGTCGCTTTGGCGTCGGTGACCGGGATGCGCGGCAGGGCAGGGTCCGTCGCCGCAGCAGGACGGACCGACGGGCGGCCTGGAGGCCCGTGGTGCGTCCGTCAGACCGGCTCGGCCTAGGTGGGTGCGAGCGCCCGGCGACGGGACGCCCGCGCGGCGGCGAACGAGTCCGCCGTCAGCACCACGAGCGCGAGCCACACGATGCCGAAGCCGAACCAGCGTCCGGCCGACATCTCCTCGTGCTGCACGAGCACCCCGACGAGCAGCTGCATCACGGGCGCCAGGTACTGGGTCAGCCCGAGCGTCGACAGGCTCACCCGGCGTGCCGACGACGCGAAGAGCAGCAGCGGCACCGCGGTCGCCGGCCCGGTCAGCACCGTGATCACCGCGTGCCCCCAGCCCTCGCTCGTGAACGTCACACCGCCACCGAGCCCGGTCACACCGAGCACCACCAGCGCCACGACCGCGATCGGCAGCAGCCACACGGTCTCGATCGTCAGGCCGCTCAGGGCGTCCACGGTGCCGCCGACCCGCTTCTTCACCAGGCCGTACAGTCCGAACGAGAACGCCAGCGCCAACGAGATCCACGGCATCTGCCCGTAGCCGATCGCGATGACGACGACCGCCACGACGCTCAGCCCGACGGCTGCCCACTGCGCCGGACGCAGGCGTTCGCGCAGGACCACGACGCCGAGCGCGATGGTGACGAGCGGGTTGATGAAGTAGCCGAGCGCGGCCTCGACGGTGTGGCCGGTGGTCGTCGCGAGGACGTAGACGGTCCAGTTGACCAGGATCAGGACGGCGGCGAGCCCCATCACGAGCATCACGCGGCGCTGGGCCATCAGGGTCCGGGTGCGGAGCCACGACCGGGTCACCGCGATCGCCACCGCGCAGAACACCAGGCCGAAGACGATCCGCCACGACACGATCTCGAACGCCGCCGCGGGGGCCATGGCCGCGAAGAGCAGGGGCATCAGTCCCCAGAGCCCGTACGCCACGATGGCCTGCACCACGCCGACGGATGCCTCGCTGCGGACGGGTCGCGCCGGACTCGGTTCACTCACGGAACCATCCTAGGAACGACCGCCGACGCGTGGGACGCGCACCGGGCCTCCAGGCGGGGTGCGCGGGCTGATCAGGACCGGCGCACCCGGGTGACCGGCCCCGGACGCACGAACGCCCCGTCGGCCCGAAGGCCGGACGGGGCGTCCGTGGTGAGTACTCGACTCAGTGAACGATGACCGCGAGGACATCGCGGGCCGACAGGACCAGCAGGTCCTCGCCCGAGTACTTGACCTCGGTTCCGCCGTACTTGGAGTAGATGACCTTGTCACCCACGGCGACGTCGAGCGGGACGCGGTTGCCGTTGTCGTCGATGCGACCCGGACCCACGGCGACGACCTCGCCCTCCTGGGGCTTCTCCTTCGCGGTGTCGGGGATGACCAGACCGGAAGCGGTGGTCTGCTCCGCCTCGACCTGGCGGATGACGATGCGATCCTCGAGCGGCTTGATGCTGACGGCCACGGTGACCTCTTCTTTCTCGGTACGGACTCGGTACAGATGAAAACCGGGTTGGCACTTCGCACAGGAGAGTGCCAACGCCAACTCTAGGGGGCCTCTGGCACTCGGTCAATCCGAGTGCCAGCACATCCGGAGAACACGCAGCACCTGCGAGGATCGACGCATGGACGCCGCCGAACTCACCGCACTGCTGACCTCCGACGGGATGGCCCTGCTCGACCGTACCCCGGGTGTCTCCGACGGTGGCGAGATCGTCCGCGTGGTGTCCCGGCTGCGCGCCGAGGGACACGATCCCCGACTGGTCGCCGCGGTGCTGACCCAGGCGAAACTGCGGCTGAAGGCCCGCGGCAAGTTCGGCGACTTCGCCTCCCGCATGCTCTTCACCGAGGCCGGGCTCGAGCAGGCCACCCGGCTGCAGGTCGCGGCCCAGCACGCCGGACGCTTCGCGGCGGCCGGCCTCACCCGGGTCGCCGACCTCGGCTGCGGCATCGGCGGGGACGCCATGGCGATGGCGGCGCTCGACCTCGACGTCACCGCCGTCGACCGTGATGAGGTGACGGCGGCCGTCGCGACCCACAACCTCGCGGTGTGGCCGAACGCGCGGGTGGAGCTCGGTGATGCCGCGTCCTTCGACCTGTCCTCGGTGGACGGCGTGTGGATGGACCCCGCACGACGCACCTCCGGCCACTCGGACACCCGTCGCCTCGCCGACCCCGACGACTGGTCCCCCTCGCTCGACACCGTGTTCGCCGCGGCGACGACGACGCCGACCGGTGTGAAGCTCGGACCGGGCATCGACCGCGACCTGATCCCGGACACCGCCGAGGCGCAGTGGACCTCCGTCGACCGCGAGGTCGTGGAGCTCGCCCTGTGGTTCGGCCCCCTCGCCCGCCCCGGGATCCGCCGCGCCGCCACCGTCATCGGCGCACACGGCATCGCCGAGATGACCGGAGCGGCCGACGCCGACGACGCCGAGGTCGGACCGCTCGGCGCCTACCTGTACGAGCCCGACGGAGCCGTGATCCGCGCACGGCTGATCGGCGACCTGGCACGAGGCCTCGACGGGCACATGCTGTCCGAGGGCATCGCCTACGTCACGTCCGACCGCGCCGTCACGACCCCCTTCGCGCAGGGTTTCCGGGTGCTCGACACGATGCCGCTCGACGTCAAGCGACTGGCAGCACGGCTCGCCGCCGACGGCATCGGCACCGTCGAGATCAAGAAGCGCGGCGTCGACGTCGACCCGGCGCAGTTCCGCAAGCGGCTGCGGTTGCGCGGATCGGGTCGCGTCACGCTCGTGCTCACCCGCCTGGAGGGACGCCACACGGCGATCCTGTGCGAGCGGCTCACCGACACGGTCGGCTGACGGCCGGGGGCCGCGTGCGGTGCTGCGTGCGCGTCGGCGTCGGCGTCGGCGTCGGCGTCAGTTGACGAAGGCGCCGGAGTTCGAGCTGTAGTCGGAGTAGTCCGAGTAGTCCGACGCGTTCGCGATCGAGATCCACACCAGGGCGACGATCAGGATGAACAGGCCCGTCAGGATCCAGCCGCCGATGATGCCGGCGAGCGCCAGGCCGCGGCCACCCTCGCCGGTCTGCTTGATCTTGCCGAGGGCGATGTGGCCCATGATCGCGCCGGCCGGGCTCGTCAGGATGATGATCGGCCAGATGATGATGCCGCCGAACGCGAAGACGATCGACAGGATCGACAGGACGTTCGTCTTCGGGCGCTGCGCGTAGGGCTGGTACGTGTACGGGTTCGACGCGTAGGGCTGCTGCTGCGGCTGCGCGTACGGGTTCTGCTGCTGGCCGTACGGGTTCTGCGGGGCGCCGTACGCATGCTGCTGCTGCTGTGCCGCGTAGGGGTTCTGCTGCTGCGGGGCCGCGTACGGGTTCGACGAGGCCTGCGGTGCCGCGTACGGATTCTGCTGCTGACCGTACGGGTTCGACTGCTGCTGCTGCTGCCCGTACGGGTTCTGCGGCTGCTGCGGAGCACCGTACGGGTTCTGCTGCTGCGGGGCCGCGTACGGGTCCTGCTGCTGGCCGTACGGGTTCTGGGGCGCTTCCGGGGCCGACGGCGCCTGCGGTGCGTCAGGAGCCTGCGGGGCATCCGGGGCGGGCGTGCCGTCGGGCTGTCCGTTCGCCGGGCCGTTCGGCGTCTCGCCCGGCTTCGGCCACTCGTTCTGATCGGACACCGTCCACCCCTCTCGGGCGTCCGGTCTCTCCGACGCCCGTGTGAATCCTCCCACAGGCTCCCGAAGAAGGACCGGGGCCGAACTGGTCAGACCTGGACGGTCGTCACCGGCAGGGTCGAGTCCGCCGCGATGCCGAGGTCGCTCGGCGCGTGCCCCTCGGCCACGAGTCGGGCACCGACGGCGGCGATCATCGCGCCGTTGTCCGTGCACAGGTCGAACGGCGGGATCCGGAGCCGCACGCCCGCGGCCGCGCAGCGCTCCTCGGCGACCTGTCGCAGTCGGGCGTTCGCGACGACCCCGCCACCGAGCAGCAGCCGGTCGACGCCGGTGTCGCGGCACGCGTTCAGGGCCTTGGTCAGCAGGACGTCGACGACGGCCTCGCGGAAGCTCGCGGCGACGTCGGCCACCGGGACCTCGCGGCCCTCGTCGCGGCAGCGCTCGACCCACCGTGCGACGGCGGTCTTCAGCCCCGAGAACGAGAAGTCGTACCGGTGCGCGGCCATGTCCTTCGGCAGCGTCAGTCCCCGGGGGAACCGGATCGCCCTCGGGTCGCCGTCGGCCGCCGCACGGTCGATCTGCGGGCCGCCGGGGTAGGGCAGGCCGAGCAGCCGCGCGACCTTGTCGAACGCCTCGCCCGCCGCGTCGTCGATCGTCTCGCCGAGCAGTTCGACGTCGCCGACCAGGTCCCGCACCAGCAGCAGCGACGTGTGGCCACCGGAGACCAGCAGCGCGATCGTCGGCAGCTCGATCTCACTGCCGTCCTCGCGCAGCACGTCGGCGCCGACGTGCCCGACCAGGTGGTTCACGCCGTACAGGGGCTTGCCCGTGGCCACGGCGAGCGCCTTCGCGGCCCCCACCCCGACCATGAGCGCCCCCGCCAAGCCCGGCCCGGCGGTCACCGCGACGGCGTCGAGTTCGTCGAGGGTGACGCCGGCACGCTCGAGCGCCTCGTGCAGCGTCGGGGTCATCGCCTCCAGGTGGGCCCGTGCGGCGACCTCGGGCACGACCCCGCCGTAGCGCGCGTGCTCGTCCATGCTCGAGGCGATCACGTTCGCGAGCAGGGTGCGCCCCCGCACGATGCCGACGCCCGTCTCGTCGCAGCTCGTCTCGATGCCGAGCACCAGTGGTTCAGTCGCGCTCACCGAGGGCCTCCTGTCCGATGGGTCCGACGCCGGACGACCGCTCGGCGTCCGGGCCGGGCAGTTCCGCCCGCATCACCCACGCGTCGACGCCGTCCGGTTGGTAGTAGCGCGGCCGGGTCGCGATGTGCTCGAACCCGAACGCCGTGTACATCGCCTGTGCCACGGGGTTGTCCGCGCGCACCTCGAGGAACACCTCGCGCACACCGCGGCGCTGCGCTTCGTCGAGCAGTTCCGTGAACAGGACCCTCCCGAGCCCCTTGCCGCGCTGGTCCGCGGCGACGGCGATGGTCTGCACGTCGGCGACCGGGTTGCCCGCGAGCGACGAGAGCCCGGCGTACCCGACGACCAGCGGCGCGGACGTGTCGTCGGCCGTCTCGATCACGACGTAGTACCCGTGCGGTGAGTACAGCTCGCCGGACATCTGCGACGCCGACCAGGCGTCCGTCGGGAACGAGACGTGCTCGAGCCACATGATGTCGTCGAGGTCCTGCGGGTGTGCTCGCCGCAGGCGGAGCCCGTCCGGCAGGGTCACTGCTTCACCCGCTTGGGCGCACCCGGCACCGTGACGTCGGGGTCGCGCAGGTACAGGGGCGTGTCCTGGTCGAACGCCGCACCGGACGCGAGCCGGTCCGCGGCGAGCGAGCCGAGCCTCCAGGCCGGGATGGACGCGACCGTCACGCGGTCCCAGCCCACCGCTTCGGGCCGGGAGGCGCGGATCGCGTCGTCGAGATCGGCGGGCTTGGCGAGTCCGGGGCCGGCCACGCGGACGCCGTCGGCGTCGTAGGCGCTCCAGTAGACCTCGCGGCGGCGGGCGTCCGTGAGGACGACGAACGGACCGGCGATCCCCGAGTGGCGCTGGTCGAGGGCCACGGCGTCGTGGCTGACGAGGGGCAGGACGGGGACGCCGCGGGCTGCGGCGAAGGTGCGGGCGGCGGCGATGCCGACGCGCAGGCCGGTGAAGGGGCCGGGGCCCATGCCGGCGACGACGCCGGTGACGTCGGCACCGGTGAGGCCGGCCTCGGCGAGGGTCTCGGCGAGGAAGGGGCCGATCACCTCGGCGTGCCGGCGGCTGTCCTCGGTGTCGCGGGTCGCGAGGGCTTGGCCGGTGGCCGGGTCGACGACGGCGACGGAGGTCCCGGCGGAGGTGTCGATCGCGAGCAGCACCTGTCCATCGTAGGCGGGGCGGTGCAAGGAGTCAGTCCTCGTCGAGGCTGCCAGCGACCGCGTTCCAGATCTCGTCGGCACGCCAGCGCTCGCGACCGCCTCTGCCCGCTCGCCCGAGCGACCGGAGCCAGCCGTACTCCTCGGCTCGACGGAGCAACGTGGATGCCGTCGGCTGTGACACCCCGAGCGCCCTCCGGACCGACGCCACCGTGAGGACGGGGTTCTTGAAGATCACGTCGACGAGCCCGGGGAGCGCCGAACGCTCCGTCCGCGCAGCGAGGCGGTATCGCTCGCGGATCTCCACGAGCTTCCGGATCCGCTCGGCGCTGTCATTCGCTCGGACGGTCACCGCCTCGGCGAAGAACTGGATCCACTCGTTGACCTCTCCGCGCTCCCGAACGGCCTGCAACCGCTCGTAGTACTCGGTTCGGTGTTGTTCGAAGTACCCCGAGATGTGCAAGATCGGCGCGGGCAGGATGCCGTCTGCGATCAGCGAGAACCCGATCAGGAGGCGCCCGATCCGACCATTGCCGTCGAGGAACGGGTGGATCGTCTCGAACTGGTAGTGCATCAGGGCGCACTTCACCGTGACCGACATCGAGTCCAGTGGTGCGTTGACGAAACGCTCCCAGTCGTCAAGGGTCTCGGGAAGGTGGTCCTGGTGCGGCGGGATGAACCGGGCAGTCTCCGGTCGAGCGTTCGGAGATCCGATCCACACTGGTGAGCGACGAAGCTCACCGGGCGACTTCTCGTCTCCACGGACCTCCCGCATCAGGGTCTCGTGGAGCGAACAGATGAACCGTTGGGTGATGGGGAGATCTGCGAGGAGCGCCACTCCTTCGCGGGCGGCCCGGAGGTAGTTGTCCACCTCGCGGAGATCCTCGTCGAGGATCTCGTCGTCGTTCTCGACGCTGAGCACATCGCTCAGTGACGCCTGGGTTCCCTCGATGCGCGAACTCGCCAGCGCCTCCTGCGCCATGGACGGGCCGAGCAGGAGTTCTGGTTCCTGGATGAGCTGCCCGAGCCCGGCGAGCCGACCGATCGCGATGTCCGCGCGTGACACCGCAGCGTTCGTCACGGGCTCGAGGACGAGTTCGCGTGGGAGGGGCGCGGGGAGGAAGTAGGCGTGCGGCCACTCCGACAACGGACGCGTGGCGAGTGTGCCGAAGCGTTCTGATCGGAAGTCTTCTCGGCGCATCTCCTCATCATAAGCAAAGTGCCCTCTGCCCTATAACTTCAGATCGAACTTCCAAGCACCTGCACGTCGGGACGCGGGGACGTTCGATCCGTCATGCAAGTCAGGGGGCCGCGGCTAGTCGAAACGGACCGTGCTGGTGGGCGACGTCGCGCCCGTACCCGTCGCGGCCTCGTCCGCTGCTCCTCGAAGGTGCCGCAGCCGGGACCGCACACCGCCGTCCTGGCGACGCAGGACGATCGCAACGTCCACCACGGACATCCCCGCGGCCGTCATTGCCTCGAGCCCGGTGTCCTCCTGCTGCGTCCACGGCGCGTAGGCGGCGGGCCGGTCGAGCCGAGCAGCGTCGACCTGCGGGTTGCCGGTCGGTGCAGCCCGGACCACCAGCGGGGACGACGGGTCGTCCGCTCCGGACGTCGTGGCGACGGCCGGCACCGGCGCCGACGCTGACCGCGGGCCGGTCGCCCGGACGTCCAGGCAGACGACGGCGGTCACCGGATGGCGTGCCACGACCGCTCCTGCGGGCGACCGGAACACCAACTCGGTGTCGTCACGGTCCACCGTGCCGACCTCCACGTCGCTGAAGCCGCCGGTGTCGAGGACGATGCGCATGGTTCCCCCGTTCGCGCTGACCAGATCTGCTGCGAGGCTACCGGTCGCCGGCCGGGGCACGGTCGACGACCGCCCGACGGACACCCTCCACCGCCGCGGCGACCGCGCGCTCGCGGGCCTCGGCGTCCTCGGTCTCGGAGTCGTGCACGAACATGGTGGCGCCCCGCCGGGCACCGCAGAAGTCGACAATGCCGTGCTCGACCTGCGTCCGGAGCGCCTCGGCGTACCCGTGCCGTTCGTACACGCCGGCGTCGTCGCCCGCGATCGGCACCAGGTGGACAGTGAGCCGTTCGAGCGCCCGACGGATGCCGCCGTCCGGGTCGACGTCGAACGCCCAGCCGTTCACGAACACGCGGTCGATCCACCCCTTGAGCACCGCGGGCACGGACCACCACCAGACCGGGAACACGAGGACGAGGTCGGTGGCGCGGTCGATGCGCTGCTGCTCGGCGACGACGTCGGCCAGCGCGTCCGTGCCGGTCCGGTAGGTCTGCCGGTCGGCGAGGGTGAAGCGCGGGTCGAACCCCTCGGCCGCCAGGTCGGCGGTCTCGACCGTCCCCGCGGGCAGGGCGTCCCGCAGGCGAGCCGCGAGGTGGTGGGTGAGGGAGTCGGGGTCCGGGTGGGCGGTCACGATGAGCGTCGGCACACCGCATCCTCCCGGAGCCGGCTGGGTGGTACCGGGACACCCGCTGTCGCCCTGCCGCGCCGGCTCACACCGCGGTCAGGTCGAGGGACCAGGCGACCTCGCGCGCGAGCTGCCCGGTCCGCCGGAACGACCGGACCTGGTGGGTGGCGGCCAGGGCGGCCGCCAGGTCGTCGCGGTCGGCGAGGGTGAACCCGAGCGACTGCCAGAACGGTCCGGAGCGCCGCGAGAACAGCCACGCCCGTCGCGCGCCCGTGACCGCGGCGTGGTCGACGGCGAAGCGCGCGAGCCGGGTGCCGTGGCCGAGCCCCCGGAGCTGCGGCGCGACCGCCACGCTGCGGACGAGCACGTGGACGCCGTCGGCGCTCGTCTCGTACCCGGTGCTGCCGACCACGCGGCCGTCCTCGGCACGGTCAACCCACAGCCGGACGGTCGGCTCGAGACCGGCACGGTCGTGGCCAGCACGGTCGAGCCCGGCGACGGTCAGGTCGGCACCGACGAGGAAGGTGCGGAGGTCGTCGACCGCACCGGTGTCCACGCGCTGCAGGGTCAGAGGTCGACGCCCGTCCAGCGCGGCCCCGTCGCGGTGACGACGACCCGGCGCGGCTCGTCGGGCACGTCGTCCGGATCGAGGTCGTCGTCGACACCGTGGTCGGCCGCGTCGGCACCGGTGGCGCGCGTGATCTCGACGTCGAGCACGCTGTCGCTGATGCCGTCGACCATGCCGCGACCCCACTCGACGACGACGATGGCGGCATCCCAGTCGAGGTCGAGGTCGTCGAGCTCGACCGGGTCGGACAGACGGTAGGCGTCGACGTGCACCAGGTCGGGTCCGGCGGTCGTCGGGTGCGTCCGGGCGAGGACGAAGGTCGGGCTGGACACCTGGCCGCGCGCGCCGAGTGCGGCGCCGAGCCCGCGCGTCAGGGTCGTCTTGCCGGCACCGAGCGGCCCGGTCAGCACGACGAGGTCCCCCGCGCGCAGCACCGCGGCCAACCGGGCCCCGAGCTCCCCCATCGCCTCGGTGCCGTCGACGGTGGTGTCGAGCAGGACGTGCGGCAACTCGGTCACGGCCGCTCGCCCCGCAGGTACTCCCCGACCCGTCCCTCGATGTCGTGGCCCTCGTAGAACCGGGGCACGCGGCTGCCGATGCGGCAGACGATCTCTTCACCGATGGTCTCGAGCGCCGCGCCCCACTCGAGCACGGTCATCTCGTCGTGCTCGCCGGTGCCGAACAGCACGACGGCGTCGCCGGTCTGCACGTCGTCCTCGCCGACGTCCACCAGGAACTGGTCCATCGCGACGCGGCCGGCGATCGGGTAGCGCTTGCCGCCGATCGCGACCTCGATGCGGCCCTGCGCCAGACGCGGGACCCCGTCGGCGTACCCGACGGGCACGAGCGCCAGGGTCGTCTCGGTCGCCGTGCGGTACGTGTAGTCGTAGGAGACGCCGGTGTCGACGGGGACGCGCTTCGTCTTCGCGACCGACGCGGTCAGGGTCATCACCGGCTCGAGTCCGAGGTCGGCCGCCGAGACGCCGTCGGCTCCGGGGATGCCGAACAGGTTCGCACCCATCCGGACCATGTCCTTGCGGAACTCCTTGCGCTCCAGCCCCGCGAGCGACGCGGCGACGTGCTCCATCGGGACGTCGAGCCCCAGGTCCTCGGCGATCTCGATCGCGGCGTCGAACACGGCGACCGCGGCGCTGTCCTCGTGGTCGGACGCCTCGGCCAGGTGCGTGTACGCGGCGACGACCTCGATGCGGCCGTTCCGCTGGGCGTCCCGGGCGAGCTCGACGAGCGCCGGCCAGTCCGCCGGGGTCGCGCCGTCGCGGTGCAGGCCGGAGTCGACGCCGAGGTGCACCCGGGCCGGTCGCTGGTCGACGGCGTCGACGATGCGCTGCAGCTCGGCGACGTTCGAGACGCCGAGGTCGACGGCCGAGTCGATGGCGTCACGGAAGTCCAGGTCGGGGTCGTGCTGCCAGGTGAACAGGTGGACGTCCTCGCCGACGCCGATCGAGCGCAGCCGCAGGGCCGCGGGCACCGTCAGCACGCCGATCCAGCGGATGCCGGCGTCGACGGCGGCGAGCGCGATCGGCTCGAGGCCGTGCCCGTACGCGTCGGCCTTCATGATCGCCATCACGGCGACCGGGTCCATCCACTCACGGACACGGTCGAGGTTGGCACGGTAGGCGTCGAGGTCGATGCGGGCCTGGCGCAGCGGTGCGGAGCTCACGTCGTCCTCCGTTCCACGCTGCGGCCGATCCGGGCGACCACCTCGTAGTTGATCGTGCCGATGGCGTCGGCCCAGTCCTCGACGGCTGGGTCGCCGTTCGCGGGGTCGCCCCACAGCACGGCCTCGTCACCGACCCGCACGTCGGCGTCGCCGATCTCGACGTGCATGGCGTTCATCGCGACCCGTCCGACCACCGGGAACGTCCGGTCGCCGATCCGAACCGAGACCCGGTTGCCGAAGTCCCGGTCGAAGCCGTCCGCGTAGCCGAGGCCGATCACGGCGAGACGGGTGTCCGTCTCGGCGCGCCAGGTGTAGCCGTAGGACACACCGTCGCCCGCGGCGACCGGCACGGTGCGGAGCACGGCGGCGGTGACCCGCATCGCGGGGCGCAGCCCCAGGTCAGCAGAGGTGCGACCGTCGAAGGGGCTCAGCCCGTACAGGGCGAGCCCGACGCGGGACAGGTCGTGGCGGGTCTCCGGCACGGCGATGCTCGCGGCACTCGCGGCGAGGTGCACCACGTCCGGCACGATGCCGTTCGCGGCGAGGCCGTCCAGCGCCCGCTGCAGTGCGGCGTCCTGGTCGAGGTCGTCGGTGCGCGACGCGTTCGACAGGTGGGACATGAGCCCCTCGACCCGGGTGCGGTTGCCGCCGCGGGCCAGGGCGCCGGCGGTCGCGAAGAGCTCGGCCCACTCGGACTCGACCGCACCGTTGCGGCTCAGGCCGGTGTCGACGCACAGGTGCACGGCGCGGACGTCGGAGTCGGCTGCTGCGGAGAGCTGCTCGACGCTCGACACCGCGGGCGTGACGTCGAACTGCGCGGCGCGACGGAAGTCCTCGTCGGGGGCGTGCAGCCACGCGAGGATCCGGACCCCCTCGTCGATGCCGCCCTGACGGAGCGCGACGGCCTCGTCGATGTCGGCGACCCCGAGCCACTCGGCACCGGCGTCCACGAAGGCCTGCGCGGCGTCGAGGGCGCCGTGGCCGTAGGCGTTCGCCTTGACCACCGCGATGACCCCGGCCGGGGCGACCCGGTCGGCGATGGTCGCGTAGTTCTCGATCAGGGCTCCGCGATCGACCGTGATGCCGGTGAACGCACTCACCGGACCGTTCCTTCCAGGACCACGTCTGTTCCTTCCAGGACCACGAACGCGGTCGCGATCCCTCCATCATGCGAGAGCGACAGGTGCACGCTCGTCACGCCACGCGCGTCCGCCACCTGCCGGGCGCCCTGGTGCAGGGTGAGCGACGGGTTCCGCTGGTCGTCGGACACGACCTCGAGGTCCTGCCAGCTCAGCCCGGCACTCGACCCGAAGGCCTTGATCAGGGCTTCCTTGGCAGCGAACCGTGCGGCGAGGGACGCGATCGGCCGGGGTTCGCCGTCACGGACCTGCTCGGACGGCGTGAACAGCCGCGCCCGCATCGCCGGTGTGCGCTCCAGCACCCGTTCGAACCGCTCCAGGTCGACCACGTCGACCCCGATCCCGATGATCACCGTCGCGACTACTCGACGGTGACCGACTTCGCGAGGTTGCGTGGCTGGTCGACGTCGAGGCCCTTGGCCGCGGCGAGCTCCATGCCGAACATGTGCAGCGGTGCCACGGCGAGCAGCGGCTCGAACAGCGGGGTCGCCAGCGGGATCCGCAGGACCTCGTCGGCGAACGGCAGCACCGCTGCGTCGCCCTCTTCGGCGATCGCGATCACCCGGGCACCGCGGGCGCGGATCTCCTGGATGTTCGACACGACCTTCGGGTGCAACGACCGGGGGTCGCGCGGCGAGGGCACGATGACGAAGACGATCTGGCCCGGCTCGATCAGGGCGATCGGGCCGTGCTTGAGCTCACCGGCCGCGAAGCCCTCGGCGTGGATGTACGCGAGCTCCTTGAGCTTGAGGGCCCCCTCGAGCGCGATCGGGTAGCCGACATGGCGACCGAGGAACAGCACGCTCCGGGTGTCCGCCATCCAACGGGCCAGGTCCTTGATGCCGGCGGCGTCCTCGATGGTCTGCTGCAGCTTCGGCGCGAGGCCCTCGAGCTCGGCGACCTGCTCGGCGATCTGCTCGGTGGTGAGCGTGCCGCGCAGCGTCGCCAGGTGCAGCCCGAGCAGGTAGAGCGCGACGCCCTGGGCGATGAAGGCCTTGGTCGACGCGACGGCGACCTCGGGCCCGGCGTGCGTGTAGATCACGGCGTCGGACTCACGCGGGATCGTGGCGCCCTGGGTGTTGCAGATCGACAGGACCTGCGCACCCTGCTCGCGGGCGTACTTGACGGCCATGAGCGTGTCCATGGTCTCGCCGGACTGGCTGATCGAGACGACCAGGGTGCGCTCGTTCAGCACCGGGTCGCGGTAGCGGAACTCGTGCGCGAGCTCGACCTCGACCGGGATGCGGGCCCACTGCTCGATGGCGTACTTGCCGAGGATGCCGGCGTAGGCGGCGGTGCCGCAGGCGATCACGATGACGCGGTCGACCGTCGCCAGGCGCTCGGCGATCGGGTCGAGGTCGGTCAGCGTGACGGCGCCGTCGTGGACGCGACCGAGGATCGTCTTCGCGACGGCCTCGGGCTCCTCGCTGATCTCCTTCGCCATGAACGAGCTCCAGCCGCCCTTGTCGGCGGCGGAGGCGTCCCAGTTGACCTCGAACTCGGTCGGCGTCGCCGGGGTGCCGTCGAAGTGGATGACGTCGACGCCGTCGGGGCGGATCGTGGCGATCTCGTCCTGCCCGATCGACAGCGCGCGCTGCGTGTGGGCGACGAACGCGGCGACGTCCGAGCCCATGAAGTTCTCACCGTCGCCGAGCCCGACCACCAGGGGCGAGTTGCGACGGGCACCGACGACGACGCCGGGCTGGTCGGCGTGCACGACGAGGAGCGTGAAGGCCCCTTCGAGCCGCTGCACGGCCTGCTGCATGGCGGCGGTCAGGTCACCGGTGTCGCGGAAGGCGCGTCCGACCAGGTGCGCGGCGACCTCGGAGTCGGTCTCGCTGCGGAACTCGATGCCCTCGGCCTGCAGCTCGGCGCGGAGCTCGGAGAAGTTCTCGATGATGCCGTTGTGGATGAGGGCGAGCTTGTCGCCGTCGGCCAGGTGCGGGTGGGCGTTGCCGTCGGTCGGGCCACCGTGGGTCGCCCAGCGGGTGTGCCCGATGCCCGTCGTGCCGTCCGGGATCGGCGACGACTCGAGCTCGTCGACCAGGGCCTGGAGCTTGCCGGCCTTCTTGGCCGACACGAGGTCTCCGGCTGGGTCGACGACGGCGATGCCCGCCGAGTCGTAGCCGCGGTACTCGAGGCGACGGAGGCCACCGAGGAGGACGTCCTGGCTGCTGTTGCTGCCGACGTAGCCGACGATTCCACACATGGAACCGATCCTACGGTCTGCCTGGACGCCCACCCTGCGAAGTCCCGGGGGTGGGGATAACGTTTCGGCCATGGGACGCTTCGACGACATCGCCATCACCACGCTGCACGGCGAGGACACCACGTTCGGCGCCTACGCCGACAAGGCCGTACTGGTCGTGAACGTCGCCTCCCGGTGCGGCCTCGCCCCGCAGTACGAGCAGCTCGAGGCCCTGCAGAAGCAGTACGGCCCCCGCGGGTTCACGGTGCTGGGCTTCCCGAGCAACCAGTTCCTGCAGGAGCTCGGCTCATCCGAGGCGATCGACGAGTACTGCTCCACCACCTGGGGCGTCACGTTCCCGATGTCCGAGAAGGTCAAGGTCAACGGCAAGAGCGCCCACCCGCTCTACCAGGCCCTCAAGGAGACCCCGGACGCCGACGGCAAGGCCGGCCGGGTCGCCTGGAACTTCGAGAAGTTCCTCGTCGCCCCCGACGGCACCGTCACGCGCTTCCGCCCCACCACGAAGCCGGACGCCCCCGAGGTCGTCGCCGCCATCGAGGCGGCCCTGCCCGCCTGACGCGTCGCGTCCTGCGGACGCGCACCGAGCACTGGACGGGAGGCCCGGGGCGCGTGAGCCGGTCGGCTCACGTGCCCCGGGCCTCCCGTCTGTACGCTCGATCCCATGCCCTTCTCGGAGACCGCCGTCGCGCACCCGACCCCGTTCGTGGAGATCCCGCGCGCCGAGTGGTCCCAGCTCGCCCCGAAGGAGCACCTGTCGCTCACCGAGACCGAGATCGTGCAGCTGCGCGGTCTCGGCGACCGGTTGGACATGCAGGAGGTGCAGGAGGTCTACCTGCCCCTGTCCCGCCTGCTCACGCTCTACGCCGCCGGCGCGCGGAACCTGCACGCCGAGACGAGCCGGTTCCTCGGGGAGCGCGCCGGACGCACGCCGTTCGTCATCGGCGTCGCGGGCTCCGTCGCGGTCGGCAAGTCCACCGTCGCCCGTCTGCTGCGCGAGCTGACGAAGCGCTGGCCGGACACCCCTCGGGTCGAGCTCGTGACGACCGACGGCTTCCTGTACCCGAACGCCGAGCTCGAGCGCCGCGGGATCATGGACCGCAAGGGCTTCCCGGAGTCGTACGACCGCCGCTCCCTGCTGCGCTTCGTGAGCCAGGTGAAGAGCGGGGCGACCGAGGTCCGCGCGCCGTACTACTCGCACCTGGTCTACGACATCGTGCCCGATGCCGAGATCGTCGTCCGGCAGCCCGACGTGCTCATCGTCGAGGGCCTCAACGTGTTGGCGCCCCCGGTGCACGGGCGGCTCGCGCTGTCCGACCTGTTCGACTTCACGATCTACGTGGACGCGAAGACGAAGGACATCGAGTCCTGGTACGTCGACCGGTTCCTCGCCCTGCAGGAAGAGGCGTTCTCGAGCCCCGACTCGTTCTTCCACCGGTTCGCCTCGCTCTCGCGTGAGGACGCGGTCCGGACGGCGACCGAGGTCTGGCGGGCGATCAACGAGCCGAACCTGCTCGAGAACGTGCTGCCCACGCGCTCCCGCGCCACCCTGGTGCTCAAGAAGGGCGCGAACCACAAGGTGAACTCGGTCCTGCTCCGCAAGATCTAGCGGAGGGCATCGCAAAACACCGGTGTTCGCGAGCTGAACCGCGTTCTGCGCGTGTTCAACCGGCGAACACCGGTGTCTTGAGGAGGGGACCCTACGCGGCGTCGAGCGCCAGGCGGTCCTGCACGACGGCGGCGAGCTCCTCGGCGATGCGCTGGGCATCGTCCTGCGAAGCGGCCTCGACCATGACGCGAACGACCGGCTCGGTGCCCGACGGACGGAGCAGCACACGGCCGCTGTCCCCGAGCGCCTCACTGGCGGCGGCGATGGCGTCCTGCACGCCCTGGTCGGCGAGCCCGTGCCGATCGACGCCCCGGACGTTGAGCAGCACCTGCGGGAACACCGTCATGCACGAGGCGAGCTCCTGCAGGGTCTTGCCCGTGCGCGCCATCTCGGCGACCAGGTGCAACCCGGTCAGGATGCCGTCACCCGTGGTGGCGAACTCGTTGAAGATGATGTGGCCGGACTGCTCGCCACCGATGGAGTAGTCGCCCTCGGTCATCTTCTCGAGCACGTAGCGGTCGCCCACGCCGGCCTCGATCACGGTGATGCCCGCGTCGGCCATGGCGCGCTTCAGCCCGAGGTTCGACATGACCGTCGCGACGAGGGTGTCGTCCTTCAGTCGTCCGCGCTCCTGCAGGGACAGCGCGAGGATCGCCATGATCTGGTCACCGTCGATCGCGTTGCCCGCGGCGTCGACCGCCAGGCAGCGGTCCGCGTCCCCGTCGTGCGCGATGCCGACGTCGGCACCGTGCTCGAGCACCGCGCGGGCGAGGTTGTCGATGTGGGTCGAACCGACGCCGTCGTTGATGTTCCAGCCGTCGGGGTCGGCGCCGATGAGCGTCACGCGGGCTCCCGCGTTGACGAAGACCTCGGGCGAGACGCCGGCGGCGGCACCGTTCGCGCAGTCGAGCACGACGTGGATGCCGTCGAGCCGGTGCGGCAGCGTGCCGAGCAGGTGCACCACGTAGCGGTCCTCGGCGTCGGCGAACCGCGAGATGCGCCCGACGTCGATGCCGGTGGGGGTGGGTGCGGAGTGGTCGTGCATGGCCGCTTCGATGCGGTCCTCGACCTCGTCCGGCAGCTTGCGGCCACCCGTGGCGAAGAACTTGATCCCGTTGTCGGGAGCGGGGTTGTGCGATGCGGAGATCATCACGCCGAAGTCGGCATCGATGTCCGCGACGAGGAACGCCGCGGCGGGGGTGGGGATGACCCCGGCGTCGAGCACGTCGACGCCGGCCGAGGCGAGCCCGGCCGCGACGGCGGCACCGAGGAACTCGCCGGAGACGCGCGGGTCACGCGCGAGGACCGCGCGCGGGCGCGGTCGACCCGACGCCCGGCGGGCGTCGGCATGGTGTCCGTGTGTGAGGACGGCCGCGCTCGCCTGGGCAAGACCCAGTGCGAGCGCGGCCGTCAGCTCGCCGTTGGCGAGACCACGAACCCCGTCGGTACCGAACAGACGCGGCATTGCGATCTTCAGCCGGTGACGACTAGCGCTTCGAGAACTGCGAAGCCTTGCGGGCCTTCTTGAGACCGGCCTTCTTGCGCTCGATGACGCGGGCGTCACGGGTGAGGAAGCCGGCCTTCTTGAGGGCCGCGCGGTTGTTCTCGCGGTCGATCTCGTTCAGGGTGCGGGCGATGGCGAGGCGGAGCGCGCCGGCCTGACCCGAGGGGCCGCCACCGGTGATGCGGGCGACGACGTCGTACGAGCCGAGGAGCTCGAGCACCTTGAAGGGGTCGTTGATGAGCTGCTGGTGCAGCTTGTTCGGGAAGTAGTCCTCGAGCGTGCGGCCGTTCACGACGAACGTGCCGGAGCCCGGGACGAGCCGGACGCGCGCGATGGCCTCCTTGCGGCGCCCGACGGCACCGCCGGAGACGTTGAGGATCTGACGGGGAGCGGCCTCGGCAGCGGCGGGTGCGCTCTCCGTGGTGAAGCTCTCCGGGGTCTGGTCGAGGGAATCAGCGATCTGAGCCATGAGTTTTCTGTGTCCTTGAAGTCGTCGTGGCCGGAACTACTGTGCGACCTGGTCGAAGATGTACGGCTTGGGCTGCTGCGCGGCGTGCGGGTGCTCCGCGCCGGCGTAGACCTTCAGCTTCTTGAGCTGCTCGCGGCCGAGGGTGTTCTTCGGCAGCATGCCGCGGATCGCCTTCTCGACGGCGCGGGTGGGGTGCTTCTCGAGCATCTCCGGGTAGGAGGTCGCCGTCAGGCCGCCCGGGTAACCCGAGTGACGGTAGTAGACCTTCTTCGCGAGCTTGGAACCGGTCAGGGCGACCTTGTCGGCGTTCACGATGATGACGAAGTCACCCATGTCCATGTGCTGGGCGAAGGTGGCCTTGTGCTTGCCGCGCAGGAGCGCCGCGGCGTGGGTGGCGAGACGGCCGAGGACGACGTCGGTGGCGTCGATGACGATCCAGTCGTGCTGGACGTCTGCCGGCTTCGGTGAGAACGTGCGAGTCACAGGAGTGCTGCTTTCGTGTCGAGGTGAGGAGTCCGTGAATCCCACTCCGGTCGGGAGTTCCACGGGCAGAAGCACGGGGAACACCTCGGTTGGAGGGCTCATCTGACTGTCCGCGCGCGGGGCGCACAGACCAAGGTGAGAGCCTAGCCGACGCGGGGTACGTCGGTCAAACGCGGCCGCCTGCCGGCCTGGAGGCGCGGGGGCCCCGCACCGCGCCTCCCGTCCGTCGCGCGGTCGCGCTTACCGCGCATGGTGAGCAGCAATGGTCGGGTCCGCTGTGCGAACCCGACCATTCCTGCCCACCAAGTGCGCCCGTGGGGCGTGGGGGCTACTCCGCGGCGGCCGCAGTCCGACGTCGGCGACGCACGATCAGCACGCCCGCACCCGCCGCGAGCAACAGGAACGCCACCAACGCACCGGCACCCATCCCTGCGGCACCCGTGAACGCGAGCTGCCCATCCGTGGTGATCGTGATCGGGGTCCACCCGATCAGGCTCCCGTCAGCAGCCGTCACCGCGAGGCGGTGCACGCCGGCCATCGTGTCCGCCGGGATCGTCACCCGCACCGTCCCGTCGGATGAGACCACAGCCGTGCCGATCAGCGTCGGCTCCGAGAACAGCCACACGTTGACCGTGTCACCGGCCGAAGCCGAGCCCACCGTCACCGTGATCGTCTCCCCCGCACGAGCGGTCGCCGGAGCAGACACCCCGCCACGGTTCGCCTCCGTCAACAACGACTCCGACGGTGCCACCGGAGCAACCGGCGGGGTGATCCCGTCGACCGGCGGCACCGGAGTCGGGGTCGGGGTCGGCGTCGGGTTCGGCACCGGGGTCGGCGTCGGCGTCGGGTCCGTGCCCGGGTCGGTGCCCGCGGTGTCAAGGTCGAACCCGACCAGGATCGGGTCGTGGTCGCTCGCCCGGTACACGTCGTCGGTGTACAGGTTCGTCGCGTTGTAGTTGTAGCGGCTGTACTCCAGGCCCACCGACTCGACCGAGTTGATGTTCCAGATGTCCACGCCCGTGACCGTCTCGAGCGCGGCCTCCGACGCGAACACGTGGTCGAGCGAGCCGCTCAGGCCGGAGAACACGTACGAGTACTCGGTGCTGTCGAGCGCCGGGCCGAGGTCGGTGTAGCCGGCCTCGTCGAGGACCACCACCGGGTCCTCCTTGCTGTAGGCGTTGAAGTCGCCGAGCATGAACACCTTGTCGGTGCCGTACTGCTCCTGCATGTCGGTGGAGAAGGTCACGAGGGCCTTCGCCTGCTCGACGCGGTCGGCGTTCGACGCCCCCTGCCCGTCGCCCTGGTCGGCGTTCTCGCCGGTTCCGGAGCCCTTGGACTTGAAGTGGTTCGCGATCACCAGGAAGTCGTCGTCCGCGGTACCGCCGACCGGGCGGAACGCGTCCGCGACGGGCTGGCGGGCGTTCGTGAACGCGTCGTCGAGCAGGATCGTCGACTCGCCGACGGGCTCGACGCGGTCCTTCTTGTAGATGAGGGCGAGGCGGATGACGTCCTCGCTCGCGGGCACGACGGCCGGGGACTTCGCGTAGGCCCAGGTGTCCTGGCCGGTGGCGGCGTTGAGCGCGTCGACCAGGGTGGCCACGGCGGCGTCGCGGTCCTGACCGAAGCGGACGGAGTTCTCGATCTCCTCGAGCGAGACGACGTCGGCGTCCAGGCCGTTGATGGCCTTCACGATCTTGACCTGCTGGCGCAGGAAGTCCTCCTGCTCGGCGGCACCGCGGGCGTCGCAGCCGGAGTTCACCGTGACGGGGTCACCGGCACGGTCGGTGTAGTACTTGCAGCCGGTGAGCTCGTCGCCCGTGGTCGGGAAGTAGTTGAGCACGTTGAAGCCGGCGAGCTTCAGGTCACCACCGACGTCCTGCGGTGCCGGCTGGCGCACCTTCGAGAACGACGCCGGCAGCTCGGCGGCCGGGGTCGCACCCGTGATCGGGGCGGTCGGCTGGAACTTCCACCCGTTGTTGCGGTAGTCGAGGACGACCGGCTCGGTGAAGGTGGCGGCGGCCCCGACGGTGACCGGGCCCTGGGTGAGCCACGACACCGGGATGCCCTGGTTCGCCTGGGTCAGGAAGTTGGTGCTCGCACCGTCGTCGAGCGTGACCTTCCGCGCGGCATTGTCGGCCTCGACGGCCTTCGCCTCGGCGCTGCCCGGTCGGCCGACCTCCGTCGGCTGGATGAGGCGTTTCGTGCCGCTGGCGAGCACGACCTCGCCGTACCGGTTCGTCGTGTAGTTGTCGGCGACGGTGTACGCGCCCTGGGGAGCGACGAGCATGCTCTCGAGCGACTCCCGCTGGGCGTCGGACGACGGGAACGCGACCGCGGCGGGCTGCGGTGCCGCGACGGTGTCGTCGAGCTGCTGCAGCGACGAGGCGCCGGACACCGTGAGCTCGGTCAGGCCGAAGTACTCGGACACGGCACCGGTGACCCGCACGTGGTCGCCCTCGTGCACCAGGCCGGCGGTGGCGGACGAGAAGACGAACACCGCGTCGGACGCGGTGTGGGCGCCGAGGTCGATGGCGCCGCCGGTGCCGGGGGTCTGGATCGTGTAGCCGTTGAAGCCACCGGTGCCGTACACCGCGGTGACGACGCCGTCGGTCGTGACGTTCTTGCCGGCGTACGGCGAGGTGTCCGTGGCGCCCTGCAGCTGGGCGATGGTCACCGTCTCGGCGGGGGTGCCGGGCGTGGGGGTCCCGCCGTCAGCCGGGTCGGTCGGGTCCGTGGGCTCGGTCGGTGCCGTCGTCTCGCCCGGGGCGTTCCGTGGGGTGAGCGTCGTCGTCACGGAGAAGTCCGCACCGTTGACGTCGGTGTCCGTGGTGCCCTGGCGGACCAGGCCGTTCGGCACGGAGTTGTCCCCGGTCACGGTGCGCACGGCCGACTCGAACGTGTTCGAGGCGCCGTAGCCGAGCAGGTCGACCACGCCGTCGGTGCCGGTGGCGACGGGTCCGGCGGCGAGCGCCAGGGGTGCGGTGGCGTCGGACAGCACGAGCGTGCCGGTGGTGCCCGACGGGTTGAGCGTCGCGGTGTCGTCGGCTGCGGGCAGGTCCTCGCCAGCCGGGCTGGCCCCGCCGTTGCCCGCCATCGACACCAGGAAGGTGCCCTTCGCCGGCACGGTGCCCTCGAGCGCACTGGCCGAGAACGTGCCGGCGCCCGTGGCGGACCGGTACTGCAACGACCACCCGTCGAGCGACACGGCGGCGTCGGTCGGGTTGCCGATCTCGACGAACTTCTCGTTGTAGAACGCGCCCTTGCTCCCCGCCTTCAGGTAGGCCTCCTCGATGACGAGGCCGGTCCCCTCGGGGTTCGCGGTCGCTGCGGTGACGGTGACGAGTGGGGCCGCGAGGAGCGTCGCGGCCGCCGTGGCGCACAGCAGAGTGCGCCCGAGGGTGTTGGCCATGCCCGCACGCTACCGACCTGCGGGGTCGTTCAGGTTGCGTCGAGGTAAATGATTGCGTTCGGCAACATCAGCCGATCGCGCGGTATCAGCCGATCGGCAGCCAGGTCCCGCCCACGCGTCGGACGGCCGGTCCGTGTCCCGGCAGCACGAGCGCCGGGAACGGCAGCGCCCGTGCCGACTCGAGCGCGCGGTCCTGGTCGGCGGTGAAGAACGGTGTGATCATCCGCGGCCGCGGGGCCCACGACCCCGGCTGAGTGTCGTGCCGGCTGACGACCGCGTCGCCCGTGACGATCGCGTCCGCCGCGGGCAGCAGGTACGCCGTCGAGCCGTCGGTGTGGCCGACGGCCGGGAACGGCGAGATCGCCCGACCCGCGAAGTCCGCACCGGTGAACGCGCGAGCGGACGGGACGGTGGTGAGTCGGAGGGCGTCGGAGCGGATCGCGCGTGCCAGCCAGGCGAGCACGCGGGGGCTGGCGAGCCGGCCGCCGATCTCCGCCGGGGTGACCTGCTGCCGTTCCGGTCCGCGCACGTTGGCGAGCTCGTCGGCGTGGGCGAGCACCTCGACGCCGGGGTGGCGCTCGAGGATCCCGGGGATGCCGCCGACGTGGTCGACGTGTCCGTGCGTGACGTAGACGCGACGGAGGTCGGCGGGGTCGTGTCCGGCGGCGCGCACGGTGTCGAGCACGAGGTCGGTGTCGGCAGGGTAGCCGGCATCGATCAGCGCGACGCCGTCCTCCTCCGCCAGCACCACCCAGTTGGACACGGGGCCCTCGACGAAGACGACTCCGGGGGCGACGGACACGACGGAACGGGGTTCGCGCGGGCTCATCCCTCGACGGTACCGTCCGCCGACCGTCGGGCCCGGGTCTGCTCCGCCCGCTCCGCGAGCTCCGCGTCTGCCGGGTAGCCCACCTCGGTCAGCGTCAGTCCCTTCGCCGGCGCCGTCTTGAAGGCGCTCGTGCGTTCCTCGGCGACGCGCAGTTCCTCGAGGCGGTCCGGGCCGAAGCGGCCCTCGCCGACGGCGATGGTCGCGCCGACCATGGCCCGCACCATCGAGTGGCAGAAGGCATCGGCCTGGAGGCGCGCCACCAGCACACCGTCCGGCTCGCGGTCCCAGCGGAACTGCTGCAACGTCCGGATGGTCGTCGCCCCCTCGCGCGGCTTGCAGAACGTCGCGAAGTCGTGCAGCCCGAGCAACGTCAGCGCACCGCGCTCCATCGCTGCCGGATCGAGCCGCGCCGCGTGCCAGACCGTGTGCCCACGCCGACGTGGATCGCGCGGGGCGTCGGCGTCCGCGATCCGGTACTCGTACCGGCGCCAGAGCGGGGAGAACCGGGCGTCGAACCCCGCGGGTGCCACCGAGGCACCGGTGACAACGACGTCCCCCTCGGGTGCCGCGATGCCGTTGACCCGCTTGAGCAACCCGTCGAGCGGTGACCGGCCCGTCCCGCGCTTGGCGGTGAGCGCTGCCCACTGCTCCGCCGACAGGTCCAGGTGCGCGACCTGCCCGGTGGCGTGCACCCCGGCGTCGGTGCGTCCGGCGACGGTGAGCAACGGTGGTTCGCCCCAGCGGGTGAACACGGTGGCGAGTGCGGCCTCGAGGGCGCCCTGGACGGTCCGGAGCCCGGGCTGCCGGGCCCACCCGGAGAACGCCGCCCCGTCGTAGGCGATGTCCAGCCGCAGCCGCACGTCGCCCGTGCCGTCGGGGTCCTGGAAGCCGACCGTCTCGTCCACGTGACCACCGTAGCGGGGGTGATCCGTGCCTCCCGGCCCGCGATCCGTCTGCCGGACGGCGGCCGCTCGCCCGCTCAGCCGCGCGGACGGCCGAACGCCGACGGACCGGTCCGGGTGTCGAGGTCGTCGGTGGCGCGTCGCTCGGACTCGACGATCCCGCGCAGGGCGACGAGCGCGGCCGAGGTGACCGCGACGTGCGAGGGGTTCTCGCGCGATGCGTCGAGCGCGCTCTCGAGTCGTGCGATGGCCTCTTCGGCCTGGTCCTCCGGGGAGTCGCCGCGGATCGTGCTGGCGATCTTCCGCAGTGCCTCGGCGATGGGGGTGGCGAACGCCGGGTCCGGACGCCCGACGCCCTCGGACACCGGGCCGGAGCGTGCGACGAGCTCGGTGAGGTCGGTCGTGTACCAGGCGACCCGCTCCAGGGCGCGGAAGCGTCCGCCGTCCTTCTGGAGCCGCGCTCGCGACCCGCGCAGTGCACCACGGGGGTTGAGTCGGCGGCTCTCGTGCGCGATCGCCACCCGTGACCGGACGTCCGCGATCGCACGGTCCAGGCGGTCCTGCTGGTGGTCCCACGCCTTCTCGTCGCGCTTGCCCTCCTCGAGCACGGCTGCCAGCCCGTCGAGGTGGTCCGCCAGCACGCCGTTCACCGCGTCGATGCGGTGTTCGGCGTCCCAGAAGTGCAGCGGCGGGAACACCAGGAAGTTGACCAGCAGCCCGATCACGACGCCCACGGCCATCTGCACGAGGTACCCGAGCGAGTACCCCTCGGCGTTGGCGCCGCCGACGAGCAGGACGAAGAGCGCCGCGGTGGACACCCACGAGCTGCCCTCGCCCAGCACGCGGAACCCGCCGACCAGCACCCCGACGCCGACCGCGAGCGCAATCGCGAGGAAGCCGGGATCGCCGACCCACATCGTGAACGCGGCGATGAGGATGCCGAGGGCGATCCCGACCAGGGTCTGCACACCGCTCCGGATGCCCGCGAACACCGTGGTCTGCATCGCGACGACGGCGCCGAGTGGTGCGTAGTACGGGTACTCGGCCGCGACGCCCGGGATGTGCCGCGCCACGAACCAGGCGATCACCGCGGCGGCGGCGGCCTTGCCGGCGTGCAGCAGGCGCGGCTGTGTGCCCGAGGTCCGGCTCCACCGCCAGACCCGGGTCCCCAGACCCGCAACGTGCTGGAACGCCATGACTTCCTTCCGTCGCACCCGGCCCGTGACGGTACGCCGAGCAGTCGGTGTGCACGACCAGCCTCGGACGCGAGGAAGCCCCCGCGACCTGGGTCGCGGGGGCTTCCTCGTGGTGGTGCAGCGCCCCGGAGGGCACCGGACTACTTGGTGTCGGCGTCGTCCGACTTCTCGGCGGCGTCGGCCTCGACCTCGGCAGCAGCCTCGGTCTCGGACTCGGTCTCGACCGGGGCGGACTCCTCGGTGGTCTCGGTCTCCTCGACCGGGGCCTCCTCGGTGGTCTCGTCAGCGGCGGGCTCGTCGACCGGGGCGGCAGCAGCGGCCGGAGCCGAGTTGCGCTTGACCGGAGCGGGCGTGCTCGAGACGGGCTCGAGGACGAGCTCGATCGACGCCAGCGGGGCGTTGTCGCCCTTGCGGAAGCCGAGCTTCGTGATGCGGGTGTAACCGCCCTGGCGGTCCTCGACCTGGGGGGCGATCTCGGTGAACAGCGTGTGCACGACGGACTTGTCGCGCAGGATGCTGATCACACGACGACGCGCGTGCAGGTCGCCGCGCTTCGCGAACGTGATGAGACGCTCGGCGACCGGACGGAGGCGCTTGGCCTTCGTCTCGGTGGTCGTGATGCGACCGTGCGTGAAGAGGGCGTTGGCGAGGTTGCTCAGGAGCAGGCGCTCGTGGGCGGGACCGCCACCGAGGCGGGGGCCCTTGGTGGGCTTCGGCATGTCAGTTCTCCAGTGGTGAAAGTGGTGCGCGCGGTGTCAGCGCGCTTGCGCGTGAGCGCGAGGTCAGTTGTTGGACTCGTCCTCGTCGTACCCGCTGTAGAAGTGGGCGCCGTCGAATCCGGGGACGGTGTCCTTGAGGGACAGGCCGAGCTCGGTGAGCTTGTCCTTGACCTCGTCCACCGACTTCTGACCGAAGTTGCGGATGTTCATGAGCTGCGTCTCCGACAGGGCGACGAGCTCGGACACCGTGTTGATGCCCTCCCGCTTCAGGCAGTTGTAGCTGCGGACCGACAGGTCGAGGTCCTCGATCGGGGTCTGCAGTTCGTTCGAGAGCACGGCGTCGACCGGCGCGGGGCCGATCTCGATGCCCTCTGCCGCCGTGTTGAGCTCGCGAGCGAGCCCGAACAGCTCGACCAGCGTGCGACCAGCCGACGCGATGGCGTCGCGCGGCGTGATGGCCGGCTTCGCTTCGACGTCGACGACCAGGCGGTCGAAGTCCGTGCGCTCACCGGCACGCGTCGCCTCGACGCGGTAGGTGACCTTGAGGACGGGCGAGTAGATCGAGTCGATCGGGATCTGACCGGCTTCGCTGAACTCGGAACGGTTCTGCGTCGCCGAGACGTAGCCACGGCCACGCTCGATCGTGAGCTCGAGCTCGAAGCGCGCGGTGTCGTTCAGGGTCGCGATGACGAGTTCCGGGTTGTGGATCTCGACGCCGGCCGGAGCGGAGATGTCCGCCGCGGTGACCTGACCGGCACCCTGCTTGCGCAGGTACGCCGTGATGGGCTCGTCGTGCTCGCTGGAGACGACCAGGCTCTTGATGTTGAGGATGATCTCGGTGACGTCTTCCTTGACACCGGGAACGGTGCTGAACTCGTGGAGGACGCCGTCGATGCGGATGCTGGTGACAGCCGCGCCGGGGATCGAGGAGAGGAGCGTGCGGCGCAGCGAGTTGCCGAGGGTGTAACCGAAGCCCGGCTCGAGCGGCTCGATGACGAAGCGCGAGCGGTGCTCGGAGATCGGCTCCTCGGTCAGGGTGGGGCGCTGTGCAATGAGCACTGTGGGATTCCTTTCGGCGAAGTGTCCGCTATATGACACTTGGCGGTACGACGGGGCCGCATGGGCCCCGACGGGTCTGTTGAGTTGTGATCACGCGCACACACGTGCGCGATCGAACGACCAGGAATGGCCGCGGGCCCTGCCCGCCCTCGCCGGAACGGATCCGGTCAGGGGACGAGCAGGGCGCGGCCGGTTGCTCCTCGCGTCAGACGCGACGGCGCTTGGGCGGGCGGCACCCGTTGTGCGCCTGCGGCGTGACGTCGTTGATCGAGCCGACCTCGAGGCCAGCGGCCTGGAGGGAACGGATCGCGGTCTCGCGACCCGAACCCGGGCCCTTCACGAAGACGTCGACCTTCTTGACGCCGTGCTCCTGCGCCTGACGCGCAGCGGACTCGGCAGCGAGCTGCGCCGCGAACGGCGTGGACTTGCGCGAACCCTTGAAGCCCACGGCACCCGAGGACGCCCAGCTGAGGACGGCACCCGACGGGTCGGTGATGCTGACGATCGTGTTGTTGAACGTGCTCTTGATGTGGGCCTGGCCCACAGCGACGTTCTTCTTCTCCTTGCGGCGCGGCTTGCGCGCGGCAGTCTTGGGGGTAGCCATCGGGGTCTCCTATCGAGCCTTCTTCTTGCCTGCCACGGTGCGCTTCGGTCCCTTGCGGGTACGAGCGTTGGTCTTGGTGCGCTGACCGCGCACCGGGAGACCACGACGGTGGCGAAGACCCTCGTAGCTGCCGATCTCGACCTTGCGGCGGATGTCGGCGGCGACCTCACGGCGGAGGTCACCCTCGACCTTGAAGTTGCCCTCGATGAAGTCACGGAGGGCGACGAGCTGGTCGTCGGTCAGGTCCTTGACGCGGATGTCACCGGAGATACCGGTCTCCGTCAGTGCCTGGACGGCGCGGGTACGGCCGACGCCGTAGATGTACGTGAGTGCGATCTCCACGCGCTTCTCGCGCGGGATGTCGACGCCTGCTAGACGTGCCATGTGATGGCTGCTCCTGTTGTCGATGGAGGTGTGGCGCAGTACCGGTGCTCGGGCCTCCGCCCCGAGGTGTCCCCCGGTCGTCGTGCGACCGGGTTCTGGTACTGCGTTGTCGATCTTCAGTTGTGGGTCGTGCTCGAGCAGCCTGGTGTCCGATGGACACCGTCGGCGCCGGTCACGCGCCCGGGACTAGCCCTGGCGCTGCTTGTGACGCGGGTTGCTCTTGCAGATCACCATGACGCGGCCCTTGCGGCGAATCACACGGCAGTGTTCGCAGATGGGCTTGACGCTGGGGTTGACCTTCATGGTTCTTTCCTCGTGCTCGCTGGCTTCGTGCTCGGCAGGATTGCCGTGCCGTTCCTTTCCAGCTCGCGGATCACTTGTAGCGGTAGACGATCCGGCCGCGGGTCAGGTCGTACGGGCTCAGCTCCACGATCACGCGGTCCTCGGGGAGGATGCGGATGTAGTGCTGGCGCATCTTCCCGGAGATGTGCGCGAGGACCTTGTGTCCGTTCGTCAGCTCAACGCGGAACATCGCGTTGGGCAGAGCTTCGAGCACCGAGCCTTCGATCTCGATGACGCCGTCTTTCTTGGCCATAGCCTCACTGTCGCTTGGTTGTGGAACAGGTGTGATCCCCGAACCGGTCTGCGGGTCGGTCGCCACACCCAAGAGGGCATGACACACCAAAGATCGATCTTATGTGGTAAACCCGCAATTGCCAAGTGGGGACGCGGAACACCCCACGTCTGGGGCTTCCGGGGCCGTGCCTGAGCGTTGCACAGTGGTTTGACGGCGCGCTCCGGGCGCACACATGCGCGCGAACCGTAGTTTTGCTCCGCAGCCACGTCCGTCGCACCAGCAGCTCGCGCCGGACCACCGAACGGAGAACACGTGCCCGACGCCACCCGACGCCCCTTCGCCAGCCACGGCAAGCAGGCCCGTCGCCGGGGTTGGGGCACGCTCGTCACCGTCGTCGCGTCCGCCGTCGCCGTCCTGCTCGTCAGCGGCACGAGCGTCGCCGCGATCGCCGGGGCACAGCTCGCCACCGCGCCGCAGACCGTTGCGCTGAGCACCGACGACCAGAGCACCGCGAAGACCGCGGACATCTCGGCGATCAAGGGCGGGGCGAACATCCTGCTCATCGGGAGCGACACCCGGGTCGGCCAGTTCGACTCCGACGAGGACGTCGAGGGCGCCCGCAACGACGTCACGATGCTCATCCACATCTCGGCGGACCACCAGCAGCTCACCGCGGTCAGCTTCCCCCGTGACCTGATGGTCCCCATCCCGGCCTGCACGAACCCCGCGACCGGTACGACCTACCCGGCGTCCACCTCGGCGATGTTCAACACCGCGCTCGGCAACGGCGGTGTCTCGTGCGTCGTGGACACGGTGGAGAACCTGACCGGTCTGAGCATCCCCTACGCCGGGCTCATCACGTTCGACGGCGTGATCGAGATGTCGAACGCCCTCGGCGGTGTGGACGTCTGCGTCGCCGAGCCGATCGACGACACGTTCACCGGCCTGCACCTCACGACGGGCTCGCACTCCCTCGAGGGTTCGGACGCCCTGGCCTTCCTGCGCACCCGCCACGGGGTCGGCGACGGCAGCGACCTCGCCCGCATCAGCTCGCAGCAGGTGTTCCTGTCGGCGCTCCTCCGCAAGGTCACCTCGGACGGCACGCTCTCGAACCCGATCACGCTCTACAAGCTGGCCGGCGCCGCCTTGTCCAACATGACGCTGTCCGACGGCCTGGCCCAGACCGGCACCCTCGTCAAGCTCGCGGCAGCCCTGCGCGGGATGAGCACGGCCAACATGCTCTTCGTGCAGTACCCGGTGGCCGACGACCCCGCCGACAACGCCCGCGTGATCGTCGACCAGGAGACGGCCCACACCCTGAACGTGGCGCTGCAGAACGACGTCCGGTCGTCGCTGAGCGACTCGAGCACCGGTCGCGCCTCCGAGGAGTCGCCGTCGAGCGGCGGGACGTCGAGCAGCACCGGGTCGTCCGGCTCCTCGGGATCGTCCGGCACCTCGGGTTCGTCCGGGACCTCGTCCGCCGGCACACCGTCGGCGACGCCGAGCGCGACCGCAACGCGGACACCGACCGCGTCGGCGACGCCGCTGCCCTCGTCGATCACCGGGCAGAGCGCCTCCGAGGAGACCTGCTCCGTCGGCAACTGACGCCACGGCGCGTGCGCCCGGCGGTGGTCGGGTGGGTCCACGCGACGTCGTCGAGGCGGCGGACGCCAGCCGGGCCTCCTGGCCGTCGCATCGTGCGGAGACACCCAGCGTGGGCACCGCGTGCGGACTGGAGGCCCGTCCTACGGGATCGGGACGGGCGTCACACCCAGCGGGGCCAGGCCCCGAGCGCCGCCGTCGGCGGCCGTGAGCACCCAGATGCCGTCCGCGTGCACCGCGACGCTGTGCTCCCAGTGCGCGGCGTCGGAGCCGTCGAGCGTCCGGACCGTCCACTCGTCGTCGTCCGTCGAGCTGTCGATCGCGCCGGCCGTGACCATCGGCTCGATGGCGACCACCAGCCCCGGCTTGACGGCAGGTCCGGCACCGCGCACGCGGTAGTTGAAGACCGGCGGTTCCTCGTGCATCGACCGACCGATGCCGTGGCCGGTGTATTCCTCGACGATGCCCCACGCGCCGGTCTCGTCGATCGCGTCCTCCACGGCGGAGCCGACCTCGTGCAGGTTCTTCGCGTGGGCGAGCGCGGCGATGCCGTGCCAGAGCGACCGCTCGGTCGTGTCGCAGAGCGTCTGACGGACTGCGGTGACCGCAGCGTCGCCGCCGGGCACGACGGTCGTGAACGCGCTGTCGCCGTTCCAGCCGTCGACCTCGGCGCCGGCGTCCACCGACACGATGTCGCCGGGCGCGAGCACGCGCTCACCGGGGATCCCGTGCACGATCTCGTCGTTCACCGACACGCACAGCGTGTGGCGGTAGCCGGGCACGAGCTGGAAGTTCGGGACTCCCCCGCCGTCACGGATGGTGCGCTCGGCGATCGCATCGAGTTCACCGGTGGTGATCCCCGGACGGATCGCTGCACGGACGGCGCCGAGCGCCTCGGCGGTCAGCAGGCCCGGCCGGACCATCGCCCGGAGCTCGTCCGGGGTCTTGTAGATCGAGGGCTTCTTGAACCGCACCACGCTGGTCAGACGGTCGCGGAGAGCCCGCGGCCCGCCAGTGCCGTCTGGATGCGGTCGCCGACCTCGTCGATGGCACCGAGGCCGTCGACGTCGACGACGAGGCCACGCTCGCCGTACGCCGCCACGATGGGCGCCGTCTGCTCGGCGTAGACCTGCTGGCGACGACGGACCGTCTCCTCGTTGTCGTCGCTGCGGCCCTGGTCCTCGGCCCGCTTGAGCAGGCGACCGACGAGCTCGTCCTGGTCGGCGACGAGCTGCACGACGGCGTCGATCCCGGTGCCCTGCTCGGCGAGCAGTGCGTCGAGGTACTCGACCTGACCGACCGTGCGCGGGTAGCCGTCCAGCAGGAAGCCGTGCTCGGCGTCGGGCTCCTGCAGGCGCGACTTCACGAGCTCGTTCGTCAGGGAGTCCGGCACGTAGTCGCCGGCGTCCATGATCGCCTTCGCCTGCACACCGAGGGGCGTGCCCTCTGCCACGTTCTTGCGGAAGATGTCCCCGGTCGAGATCGCGGGGATCCCGAAGGAGTCGGCGATGCGGCCGGCCTGGGTGCCCTTCCCGGCTCCGGGAGGTCCGACGATGATGAGACGTGCGCTCAACGGAGAAGCCCTTCGTAGTGACGCTGCTGCAGCTGCGAGTCGATCTGCTTCACGGTCTCGAGACCGACACCCACGATGATGAGGATGCTCGCGCCACCGAACGGGAAGTTCTGGTTCGCGCCGAACAGCGCCAGTGCTGCCAGCGGGATGAGCGCGATGAGACCGAGGTAGAGCGAACCGGGCAGCGTCACCCGGGTGAGGACGTAGTCGAGGTACTCGGCGGTCGGACGACCGGCACGGATGCCGGGGATGAACCCGCCGTACTTCTTCATGTTGTCGGCGACCTCTTCGGGGTTGAAGGTGATCGCCACGTAGAAGTACGTGAACCCGACGATGAGCAGGAAGTACAGGACCATGTAGAACCAGTTGTCACCCGAGGTCAGGTTGTTCTGGATCCAGGTCACCCACGC
The DNA here is from genome assembly GCF_003234395.1 of Curtobacterium sp. MCLR17_051. Classification (NCBI taxonomy): domain Bacteria; kingdom Bacillati; phylum Actinomycetota; class Actinomycetes; order Micrococcales; family Microbacteriaceae; genus Curtobacterium; species Curtobacterium sp. MCLR17_051. The sequence continues at coordinate 194,766 of NZ_QKTA01000002.1, read as the reverse complement.
GGCCGGCTCGGAGCCGTCCGAGGGCTGGTTGAACTGCGCGATCAGGGCCGGCAGGTACAGCAGCGACGAGGCGAAGATGACGGGCACGACGCCGGCCATGTTCACCTTGATCGGGATGTAGGTGTTGTTGCCGCCGTACGTCCGCCGCCCGACCATGCGCTTGGCGTACTGCACGGGGATCCGCCGCTGTGACTGCTCGACGAACACGACGGCCATCATGATCACGAGTCCGACCAGGATCACGAACAGGAAGAGCTCGAACGACTGCGACTGCTCGATCGCCCAGAGCGCCGACGGGAACTGCGCCGCGATCGACGTGAAGATCAGGAGCGACATGCCGTTGCCGATGCCGCGCTCGGTGACGAGCTCGCCCATCCACATGATGAGGCCGGTACCGGCGGTCAGCGTGACGACCATCAGCATGATGGCGTACCAGCTGTCGTTCGAGATGATCGACGTGCAGGACGCGGAGGCGTTGGTGCCGAACAGGGCGCCGGAGCGGGCGACCGTGATCAGGGTCGTGGACTGCAGGACACCGAGCGCGATGGTGAGGTAGCGCGTGTACTGCGTCAGCTTCGCCTGGCCCGACTGGCCCTCCTTGTAGAGGGTGTCGAAGTGCGGGATGACCACACGCAGGAGCTGCACGATGATCGACGACGTGATGTACGGCATGATGCCGAGCGCGAAGACCGAGAGCTTCAGCAGCGCGCCGCCGGAGAAGAGGTTGATGAGGTCGTAGAGACCGCCGGAGGACGACGCGCTGGCGAGACAGCTCTGCACGGCGGCGTAGTCGACGAACGGTGCCGGGATGTACGACCCGAGACGGAACAGCGCGATGATCGCGAGGGTGAAGCCGATCTTCTTGCGAAGATCAGGGGTGCGCATGATGCGCGCGACCGCTCTGAACACGATGACTCCGAACTTGTGGGACCGGGGCCGTCGATCGCGGCCGGACCGGTTTCGGTCGGCAGGGCCGACCCGGCTGGCGGATGCCGGCCACTGTCAAGGAAACCGTAACGGCGGCCCGTGCGCAAACGCACGGGCCGCCGACGGGGGTTACTGGGAGACGGTGCCGCCAGCAGCCACGATCTTCTCGGCGGCGGACGCCGAGACCTTGTCAACCGTGACCGTGATCTTCACGGTGATGTCACCCTGACCGAGAACCTTGACCTTCTCGTTCTTGCGGACGGCGCCCTTGGCGACCAGGCCCGCAACGGTGACGTCGCCACCATCGGGGTAGAGCTCCGAGATCTTGTCCAGGTTCACGACCTGGTACTCGACCCGGAACGGGTTCTTGAACCCGCGGAGCTTCGGGGTGCGCATGTGCAGCGGCATCTGCCCACCCTCGAAGCCGACCCGGACCTGGTAACGGGCCTTCGTGCCCTTGGTACCACGCCCAGCGGTCTTGCCCTTCGAGCCCTCACCGCGACCAACACGGGTGCGGTCCTTCTTGGCGCCCTCTGCAGGACGGAGGTGGTGCAGCTTCAGCACCTGCACGCGCTCGTTCTTCTCGTCGCTCATGCGTCGACCTCCTCGACCTTCACGAGGTGCGCCACCGTCGCGATGTACCCGCGGTTCTGGGAGTTGTCCTCACGCTCGACCGAACGGCCGATGCGCTTGAGGCCCAGGCTGCGCAGGGTGTCGCGCTGGTACTGCTTCTCGCTGATAACGGACTTGATCTGCGTGATCTTCAGCATCGCCATCACGCACCTGCCTTCTCGGTCGCGGCACGCAGGGCTGCGGCCTCGGCCTGGAGCAGACGGGCCGGGACGACCCGCTCGACGTCGAGGCCACGACGGCTCGCGACGGCGCGGGGCTCCTCGAGCTGCTTCAGGGCCTCGACGGTCGCGTGCACGATGTTGATGGTGTTCGACGAGCCGAGCGACTTGCTCAGGACGTCGTGGATACCGGCGCACTCGAGCACGGCGCGGACCGGACCACCGGCGATGACACCGGTACCGGGGCCCGCCGGACGCAGGAGGACGACGCCAGCGGCGGCTTCACCCTGCACCGGGTGCGGGATCGTGTTGCCGACGCGGGGGACGCGGAAGAAGTTCTTCTTCGCCTCTTCGACACCCTTGGAGATCGCCGTGGGGACCTCCTTGGCCTTGCCGTAGCCGACGCCCACGAGGCCGTTGCCGTCACCGACGACGACGAGCGCCGTGAAGCTGAAGCGACGACCACCCTTGACGACCTTCGAGACGCGGTTGATGGTCACCACGCGCTCGAGGAACTGGCTGTCGCCACCGCGGTTGTTGCGGTCGCGGCCCTGCTGACGGTCACGACCGCCACCACGACGGCCACGGTTGTCAGCGGAGTCGCGGTTGTTCGACGCGGAGCCCGCGGCGGTCTCGACCGGACGCTCGGCGACGGCAGGTGCCTCCGCCTCCTTGCCGGTCTTGACGCCCTCGGTGGTCGCCTCAGCGGTTGCGTCGGTGGCCGTGGCCTCCGTGCTCGCCTCGGTGGTCTCCGTGGTCTCGACAGCCTCGGTCTTGGCGTCTTCGTTGGTGTTCGCGTTGTCGCTCACAGGTTCAGCCCTCCTTCACGGGCACCATCGGCGATCGCGGCGACGCGACCGGCGTACTTGCTGCCACCGCGGTCGAAGACCACGGCCTCGACGCCAGCCGACTTCGCGCGCTCGGCGAGGAGCTCACCGACGCGACGGGCCTTGGCGGTCTTGTCGCCGTCGAACGAGCGGAGGTCTGCCTCCATCGTCGAGGCGCTTGCGAGGGTGTGACCCTTCGAGTCGTCGATGACCTGCACGAACACGTGACGCGACGAGCGGGTGACGGCGAGACGGGGACGAGCCTCGGTGCCGGTGATCTTCTTGCGGAGACGGTTGTGACGACGCGCCTTGGCGGCCGCCTTGCTCTTGCCTCGTGTCTTGAGGAGTCCCATGATCACTTACCTGACTTTCCGGCCTTGCGGCGCACGTTCTCGCCGGCGTAACGGACACCCTTGCCCTTGTAGGGCTCGGGCTTCCGGAGCTTCCGGATGTTCGCGGCGACCTCGCCGACAGCCTGCTTGTCGATACCGGCGACGGTGACCTTGTTGTTGCCCTCCACCGCGAAGCTGATGCCCGCCGGCGGCTCGACCGTGATCGAGTGGGAGTACCCGAGGGCGAACTCGAGGTTCGAGCCCTTGGCCGCGACACGGTAGCCCGTACCGACGACCTCGAGGCCCTTGGTGTAGCCCTGGGTCACGCCGATGATGTTGTTGGCGATGAGGGTCCGGGTCAGTCCGTGGAGCGAACGCGACTCGCGCTCGTCGTCCGGACGGGTGACGAGGACCTGGTTCTCCTCGACCTTGGCCTGGATGGGCTCCGCGATGACGAGCGCGAGCTCGCCCTTCGGGCCCTTGACCGCCACGTTCTGACCGTCAACGGAGACGGTGACGCCGGCGGGGATGTCGATGGGGAGACGTCCGATTCGTGACATTGTCGATCACCACACGTAGGCGAGGACTTCCCCACCCACGCCCTTCTGCTCGGCTTCGCGGTCGGTCAGGAGGCCGGAGGAGGTCGAGAGGATCGCCACGCCGAGGCCACCGAGGACCTGGGGGATCTCCGTCGACTTCGCGTAGACCCGGAGGCCCGGCTTCGAGACGCGCTTGATGCCGGCGATCGAACGCTCGCGCTCGGGGCCGTACTTCAGGTCGATGGTGAGGGTCTGCCCGACTCGGGCGTCCTCCACCTTCCACTCGCTGATGTAGCCCTCACGCTTGAGGATGTCGGCGATGTTCTTCTTGAGCTTGGAGCTCGGGAGCGCGACTGCGTCGTGGTGCGCGGAGTTCGCGTTCCGCAATCTGGTCAGCATGTCTGCGACCGGATCGGTCATCGTCATGATGTTCGTCCATTTCTCGCCTGGTTTCGACACCCGTTCCACGAATGCCGACCTGAGCGATCGAGTGATCCCGGGGCGGTTCCCCGAGATCGGTGTGTTCGTGCGTGCGGGCCGGAGGACGTGAATCCTCCGGCCCGCACCGCCCGAAGTAGTTTAGACCGTCTGCTCGTTGGAGCGGAACGGGAAGCCGAGCTGGCGGAGCAGCGCGCGTCCCTCGTCGTCCGTCTTCGCGGTGGTGACGACAGTGATGTCGAAGCCGCGGACACGGTCGATGCGGTCCTGGTCGATCTCGTGGAACACGGACTGCTCCGTGAGACCGAACGTGTAGTTGCCGTTCCCGTCGAACTGCTTGTCGCTGAGACCGCGGAAGTCGCGGATGCGGGGCAGTGCGAGCGTCACCAGGCGGTCCAGGAACTCCCACGCGCGGTCACCACGGAGGGTGACGTGCGCGCCGATGGCCTGACCCTCGCGCAGCTTGAACTGTGCGATGGACTTGCGGGCGATGTTGACCTGGGGCTTCTGACCCGTGATCGCCGTGAGGTCCTTGATGGCCCCCTCGATGATCTTGGAGTCACGAGCGGCCTCGCCGACACCGGTGTTCACGACGACCTTGACCAGGCCGGGGACCTGGTTGACGTTCGCGTAACCGAACTGCTCGGTGAGGGCCGTCTTGATCTCGGCCAGGTACTTCTGCTTGAGGCGCGGCTGGATCTTGCCAGCGGGCGCAGCAGTCGTGTCAGTCATCAGAGCTTCTCACCAGACTTCTTCGCGTAGCGGACACGGACGGTCTTCTTGACGCCGTCCTTCTCCACCTCTTCGGTGCGGAAACCGACACGCGTCGGCTTCTTCGTCTTCGGGTCGACGAGTGCGACGTTCGAGACGTGGATCGAGGCTTCGTGCTGCTCGATGCCACCGGTCTTCGAACCACGCTGCGTCTGACCGACGCGGACGTGCTTCGTGACGAAGTTCACGCCCTCGACGACGACGCGGTTCTTGTCCTTGAGGACCTCGATGACCTTGCCCTGCTTGCCACGGTCGCCGCCACGCTCCTGCGTCGCGCCCGTGATGACCTGGACGAGGTCACCCTTCTTGATGTTCGCCATGGCTTACAGCACCTCCGGCGCGAGCGAGATGATCTTCATGAACTTCTTGTCACGGAGCTCGCGACCGACCGGACCGAAGATGCGCGTACCGCGCGGGTCGCCGTCGGCCTTGAGGATCACTGCCGCGTTCTCGTCGAACTTGATGTAGGAGCCGTCCTGACGACGGGTCTCCTTCTTGGTGCGAACGATGACCGCCTTGACGACGTCACCCTTCTTCACGTTGCCGCCGGGGATGGCGTCCTTCACCGTGGCGACGATGACGTCACCGAGGCCGGCGTAGCGACGACCCGAGCCACCGAGCACGCGGATGGTCAAGATCTCCTTGGCACCCGTGTTGTCGGCGACCTTCAGGCGGGATTCCTGCTGAATCACTGCTGTCTCCTATTCCGAAGCAGGCCGAGGCCTACTTGGCCTTCTCGAGGATCTCGACCAGGCGCCAGCGCTTGGAGGCGCTGAGGGGACGGGTCTCGCTGATCACGACGAGGTCGCCGACACCAGCGGTGCCGAGCTCGTCGTGGGCCTTCACCTTGGACGTACGACGGATGATCTTGCCGTAGAGCGCGTGCTTCACGCGGTCCTCGACCTCGACCACGATGGTCTTGTCCATCTTGTCGCTCGTCACGTAGCCGCGACGCGTCTTGCGGTAGCCGCGAGTGAGGGCGGCGGAGTTCTTCTCTTCGTTCGCCATTACTTCTCCTCGGCGGTCTCGGCCTCGGTCGACTCGGCCGGCTTGTCAGCCTTCTTCGTCGTCTTCTTGGCCTTGGGGGCGGTCTCGACGGGCGCGGGAGTGGCACGGATGCCGAGCTCGCGCTCGCGGAGGACGGTGTAGATGCGGGCGATGTCGCGCTTGACGGCACGGAGACGACCGTGGCTCTCCAGCTGGCCGGTGGCCGACTGGAAGCGGAGGTTGAAGAGTTCCTCCTTGGCCTTCTTCAGCTCGTCAGCGAGACGCTCGTTCTCGAACGTGTCGAGCTCCGTCGGACGGAGCTCCTTGGAACCGATCGCCATTATGCGTCGCCCTCCTCGCGCTTGATGATGCGTGCCTTGAGGGGCAGCTTGTGGATTGCACGAGTCAACGCCTCACGGGCGATCTCCTCGCTGACGCCGGAGAGCTCGAAGAGCACCCGGCCCGGCTTCACGTTCGCGACCCACCACTCGGGCGAACCCTTACCGGAACCCATGCGGGTCTCGGCGGGCTTCTTGGTCAGCGGACGGTCCGGGTAGATGTTGATCCAGACCTTGCCACCACGCTTGATGTGACGCGTCATGGCGATACGAGCGGACTCGATCTGACGGTTGGTCACGTACGCCGGGGTGAGGGCCTGGATGCCGTAGTCGCCGAAGCTGACCTTGGTGCCACCGGTGGCCTGACCCGAACGCTTCGGGTGGTGCTGCTTGCGGTGCTTGACTCGACGGGGAATAAGCATGGTTACGCCTCAACTCCTGCGCCGGCCGGCGCGTCCTGCGGGGCCTGCTGCGGACGACGGTCACCGCGGTCGCCGCCACGACGGTCGCCGCCACGGTCGCCACGCTCACCGCGCGGGCCGCCACGACGCTCCGGGCGCGACGAACGCTGGTTCGCCTGCTCGCGAGCGAGCTCCTTGTTCGTGATGTCGCCCTTGTAGATCCAGACCTTCACGCCGATGCGGCCGAACGTGGTCCGGGCCTCGTAGAAGCCGTAGTCGATGTTCGCGCGGAGGGTGTGCAGCGGCACACGGCCTTCGCGGTAGAACTCCGAACGCGACATCTCGGCGCCGCCGAGACGACCCGACACCTGGATGCGGACACCCTTAGCGCCGGCGCGCTGTGCACCCTGCAGGCCCTTGCGCATGGCGCGGCGGAACGCGACACGAGCGGAGAGCTGCTCGGCGATGCCCTGCGCGACGAGCTGGGCCTCGGTCTCGGGGTTCTTGACCTCGAGGATGTTCAGCTGGATCTGCTTCTTGGTGAGCTTCTCGAGCTCACCGCGAACGCGCTCCGCCTCGGCGCCGCGGCGGCCGATGACGATGCCCGGACGAGCCGTGTGGATGTCCACGCGGACACGGTCACGGGTGCGCTCGAGCTCGATGCGTGCGACGCCGGCACGGTCGAGGGTCTTCTTCAGGTACTCGCGCACCTTGATGTCCTCGGCCACGTAGTCGGCGTAGCGCTGACCGGCCTTCTTGCTGTCGGTGAACCAGTGCGAGACGTGGTCCGTCGTGATCCCGAGACGGAAGCCGTACGGGTTGACCTTCTGGCCCATTACTTGCTCGCCTTCTTGCTCGTCGCGGCAACCTCGGCCTCGTCGGGCGTCGCGAGGACGACCGTGATGTGGCTGGTGCGCTTGTTGATGCGGAAGGCGCGGCCCTGGGCGCGCGGCTGGAACCGCTTCAGGGTCGTGCCCTCGTCGACGAAGACGCGGCTCACGTAGAGGTCGCGCTCGTCGAGGAAGCTGTTCGTCGAGTCCGCCTTGACCCGTGCGTTCGCGATCGCCGAGGCGACCAGCTTGTACACGGGCTCCGAAGCGCCCTGGGGGGCGAACTTCAGGATGGCGAGGGCCTCGTGGGCCTGCTTGCCGCGGATCAGCTCGATGACGCGACGGGCCTTCTGAGGCGTGACGCGGATGTGTCGCACGCGTGCGATCGACTCCACCATTTCGTTCCTCCTCTGCGTCGCCGCCTCAGCGGCGACGGCCCTTCTTGTCGTCCTTCACGTGACCACGGAAGGTGCGGGTCGGCGCGAACTCGCCGAGCTTGTGACCGACCATCGACTCGGTGACGAACACCGGGATGTGCTTGCGGCCGTCGTGGACGGCGATCGTGTGCCCGAGCATGTTCGGGACGATCATCGACCGACGCGACCACGTACGGATCACGTTCTTGGTGTTGGCCTCGTTCTGCGTGACGACCTTGCGGAGCAGGTGCTCGTCGACGAAGGGGCCCTTCTTCAGACTGCGTGGCATCTTCTGAACTCCTACTTGCGCTTCTTGCCGGCGTTACGGCGACGGACGATGAGCTTGTCGCTCGGCTTGTTCGGCTTGCGCGTACGGCCCTCGGACTGGCCCCAGGGGCTGACCGGGTGACGACCACCGGACGTCTTGCCCTCACCACCACCGTGCGGGTGGTCGACCGGGTTCATGGCGACACCACGGACGGTCGGGCGGACGCCCTTCCAGCGCATGCGGCCGGCCTTGCCCCAGTTGATGTTCGACTGCTCGGCGTTGCCGACCTCGCCGATCGTGGCGCGGCAGCGTGCGTCGACGTTGCGGACCTCGCCCGACGGCAGACGGAGCTGCGCGTAGGGGCCGTCCTTGGCGACGAGACGCACCGAGGCGCCGGCGGAGCGAGCCATCTTGGCGCCGCCACCGGGGCGGAGCTCGATGGCGTGCACGACGGTACCCACGGGGATGTTGCGCAGCGGCAGGTTGTTGCCGGGCTTGATGTCGGCGCCGGGGCCCTGCTCGATGACGTCGCCCTGCTTCAGCTTGTTCGGCGCGATGATGTACCGCTTCGTGCCGTCCACGTAGTGCAGGAGCGCGATGCGCGCAGTGCGGTTGGGGTCGTACTCGATGTGAGCGACCTTGGCGTCGACGCCGTCCTTGTCGGAGCGACGGAAGTCGATCACGCGGTACTGGCGCTTGTGGCCACCACCGATGTGACGCGTGGTGATACGGCCGGAGCTGTTGCGACCACCGGTCTTCGGCAGCGGACGAAGCAGTGACTTCTCCGGAGTCGAACGGGTGATCTCAGCGAAGTCGGCGACCGACGAGCCGCGACGACCGGGGGTCGTCGGCTTGTAGTTACGAATAGCCATGATTTATCCCTCTGGTCCTCAGCCGACAGCCGTGAAGATGTCGATCGAACCGGACTTGAGCGTCACGATGGCGCGCTTGGTGTCCTTGCGCTTGCCGAGACCGAACTTGGTGCGACGGGTCTTGCCCGGGCGGTTCAGCGTGTTGATGCTCGCGACCTTGACGTCGAAGATCTTCTCGATGGCGAGCTTGATCTCGGTCTTGTTCGAGCGGGGGTCCACGATGAACGTGTACTTGCCCTGGTCGATGAGCGCGTAGCTCTTCTCCGAGACGACCGGCGAGATGATGACGTCGCGCGGGTCCTTGTTGAAGCCGCTCATGCGGTGATCTCCTTCGCGGTCTTCGACGCGATGAAGGCGTCGAGGGCGCTCTTGCTGAAGACGACGGCGTCCGAACGCAGCACGTCGTAGGCGTTGAGCTGGCCGTACGAGAGCGCGTGGACGTTCGACAGGTTGCGGATCGACTTGAGCGTCAGCTCGTCGTCCGTCTCGAGCACGACGAGCACGTTCTTGACGGGCGCGACCTTCTCGAGGAGCGTGCGGGCGGTCTTGGTCGACGGCAGTTCAGCCGCGACGAAGCCCTCCACAGCGGAGATGCGGCCACCGCGGGCGCGGTCCGAGAGCGAGCCGAGCAGAGCAGCGGCGATCATCTTCTTCGGGGTGCGCTGCGAGTAGTCGCGCGGGGTCGGTCCGTGGACGACGCCACCGCCGGTGTGCTCCGGAGCACGGACGGAACCCTGACGGGCGCGGCCGGTGCCCTTCTGCTTGAACGGCTTGCGACCGGCACCGCGGACTTCGCCACGGTTCTTGGTCTTGTGGGTGCCCTGACGCGCGGCTGCGAGCTGCGCGGTGACGACCTGGTGGATCAGCGGGACGTTGGTCTCGACGTCGAAGAGAGCTGCGGGGAGCTCGACGGTGCCGGACTTGGCACCCGATGCGTCGAGGACGTCGATCGTGGTTGCGGTCGTGGTGGCCATGATCACTTACCCTTCACGGCGGTGCGGACGAAGACGGAGCGGCCACGAGCACCGGGGACGGCGCCCTTGACGAGCAGCAGACCCTTCTCGGCGTCGACGGCGTGCACCGTGAGGTTGAGGACGGTCACGCGGTCGCCACCCATACGACCAGCCATGCGCATGCCCTTGAAGACGCGCGACGGGGTCGAGGAAGCACCGATCGAGCCGGGCTTGCGGTGGTTGCGGTGCGCACCGTGCGAGGCGCCGACGCCGTGGAAGCCGTGGCGCTTCATGACACCGGCGAAGCCCTTGCCCTTGGAGGTACCGACGACGTCGACCTTCTGGCCCGCCGTGAACGTGCCGTCCACGGTGAGCTCCTGGCCGAGCGTGTACTCAGCGGAGTCGTTGGTACGGATCTCGGTGAGGGTGCGACGCGGGGTCACGCCAGCGGCCTCGAAGTGGCCAGCGGCCGGCTTGTTGACCTTGCGCGGGTCGATGGCGCCGGCGGCGATCTGGATCGCCTCGTAGCCGTCGCGCTCAGCGTTGCGGATCTGGGTGACCACGTTCGGGCCGACCTCGATCACGGTGACGGGGATGAACTTGTTGTTCTCGTCCCACACCTGCGTCATGCCGAGCTTCTTGCCGAGGAGGCCCTTGACGGTCTTGGTTGAGTTCGCCATTGGTCAGCCCCCTTACAGCTTGATCTCGATGTTGACGTCTGCCGGCAGGTCGAGTCGCATGAGCGAGTCCACGGCCTTCGGCGTCGGGTCGACGATGTCGATGACCCGCTTGTGCGTGCGCTTCTCGAAGTGCTCGCGCGAGTCCTTGTACTTGTGAGGGGAACGGATCACTGCGATCACGTTCTTCTCGGTGGGGAGCGGCACCGGGCCGACCACGGTTGCACCGGCACGGGTCACCGTGTCGACGATCTTCCGGGCCGACGTGTCGATGACCTCGTGGTCATACGACTTGAGCCGGATGCGGATCTTCTGTCCCGCCATGTGTCTCTTGTCCTCTCTGCGCCGCGCACCCTCTGGCCGCCTGACGCCGCTCGGTTCCGCATTCCTGCGGACCGTGCTGTTTTCCTGAACCAACCGGCCGCATCCACTGGGGATGACCGCTGTTCACCTGTCAACCTCGCGGGCGACCATGGCCGTCCAGCGTGGGCAATCGACTGCCTCGTGCTCCGGGCGCAGCAGTGGTACACCGCGTCCGTCACCCTTCGGGGAGTCGTGTTCTGCTGCCTGCGGCCCAACCCAGCCCTGCTGAACAAGGGGGTTGTGCACTGCCAGAGCAGTGATCCTGTGGGCGTACACCCACGGGGAATTCGGAACCGGACAAGTCTCGCATAGCCCCGGCCCACGTGCAACCCGGGCGTGTCGCGAATTGCCGGGCGTGTCCCACCGGCTCGCTTGCCCGGATCCACGCCGATCGGACGGCCTGGAGGCCCGGCTCGGCCCCGCAACGCGACGCACCCTCCGGACGGGGTCCGGAGGGTGCGTCGACACGGGTCAGGAGACCGTCACTCGGCGGTCACCGGGGGTACGAACCACGGCGGGAACACGGCCACTCGAGGAGCGTGTCCACCGTGGTCGGCGAGCACGGCGCGGACGGTCTGCCGAGCCTTGTCGTTCGGCACGCCGATGACCGCGACCGACGTGAACGGCACGCTCGGTCCGGCGAGCAGCTCGAGGCCGTGCATCTCCGGGTCCGTGAAGTCGGTGCGACGGATCAGGTTCGTGCCGGCGTCGGGACCGACGGCGAACCGGACGTCGTCGGCGTCGGCGTCCTGGTCGGCGACGATCACCGAGGCACCGAACGCGGAGACGGGCACGACGAGCACGACGTAGTCGATCGCCCGGGTGCGGCGGGCGGCGTCCGACCAGCGCTCGCCCTCGGCACCCGTACGGAGCTCGTCCCAGCGGGTGGCGTCGGGCGACAGCGTGAACGGCACGTGGCCGGCGATCGAGGAGCCGTCGGGCGCCTCGGCCTCGGCGCGGGCAGCGCGGGTGTCGGCGGAACTGACGTCCACGACCGGCTCGGCCTGGTCGGACGCCAGGATCGCGCCGGCGCCGACGATGCCGTCGAGGTTGTCGATGTGGGTGACGTGGTGGGCGCGGAGCGCTGCGAACTCACGTGCTTCGGGCAGGTCGGCGGACGACGAACGGAGCGACGTCGGCGACCGGAGCGACGTCCCGGGCCCGGAGGCCGGCGGGTCGACGCGCAGGTTGGTGGTGATGCGGGTCCGGCGGGGTGCCGGGGTGGCTGGGATCTCCGACGCCTCGCGCTGCCGGGGTGCGCAGATGTCGCAGAGCTCGGTGGGGAATCCGTGGATGCACTCGTCGGTCACGACTGTTGTGGGTCCTTCCGTGCCGTGTGGGGGTGGTCCGGCACGTCGACCAACGCTACGTCATCCGGACGGCCCCCGGGTCATTGTCGGTAGAGCAGTGCCCGGACCTCGGCCTCGGCGGACGCCAGGCGGTTCGGATCGATGGTCTCGCCGTGGTCGTACGCGTCGAGCAACCGGGGGTCGATGTAGCTCTGTCGGCACACCGTCGGGGTGTTGCCGAGCTCGTCGCTGGCGGCCTTCACCGCGTGCGAGACGGCCTTCTTCCGCTTGGCCTGGGACGACTGCGGTCCGGTCTTCGCCAGGTCGACCGCGGCCGCGACCGTCCCGTGCAGGGTCCGGAAGTCCTTCGCGGTGAACTCGTCGCCCGCACGTTCCTTCACGTAGGCGTTGATGTCCTCGGCGGAGAGCGGCTCCCACTCCGCACCGCGACGCTCGCGGAACGAGAGCAACCGCGCGTTGGGCCCGCGACGCTTCATGCCGGCGATGACCCGCGCCAGGTCGTGGTCGTGGATCGACGACGACCACTCCTGCCCGCTCTTGCCGGGGAAGTCGAGCTCGATGTCGTCGCCCGACACGTGGGCGTGCGCGCACAGCAGCGTGGACAGCCCACGACTGCCGTGCTCCGTGGCGTACCGCTCGGACCCGACCCGGAGGGACCCCTGGTCGAGCATGCGGAACGCTGCGGCCAGCGCACGGCGGCGGTCCGGCTCGGGGCGACGGAGGTCCTGCGTGACACCGCGGCGGGCGACCGGCAGGGACTCCGCCAGTGCAAGCGCACGGTCGTACTTGATCCGGTCCATCCGTTCACGCCAGGACGGGTGGTACATGTACTGGCGGCGCCCCGCACCGTCCGTGCCGGTGGCCAGGATGTGGCCGTTCTCGTACGGGGAGATCCAGACGTCGTCCCACGCCGGCGGGATCACGAACTCCTCGAGTCGACGGCGCTCGTCCGGGTCCGTCACGGTGTTGCCGTCGGGGTCGCGGAACGAGAAACCGCGTCCGGAACGGACGCGGTGGTAGCCGCGACCGGAGGTCGCGGATCTGCGGAGGCGGGTCACGTGGTCGAGCCAACTCCGTGACGCCTGTGACGGGTCACGGGGCGGACAGGAGGCCCATGGCGGGCGCTGCCCCGGGCCTCCTGTCCGGCGCCCTGTACGGCCCGCCAGTGGCCGTGTACGACGAAGCGGGGCCGGGCCCGAAGGCCCGACCCCGCTGTCGCAAGGAACCGGAGTTACTTGATGATCTTCTCGACCGTACCGGCACCGACCGTACGACCACCCTCACGGATGGCGAAACGGAGGCCCTCTTCCATGGCGATCGGCTGGATCAGCTCGACCGTCATGGCGACGGTGTCACCGGGCATGACCATCTCGGTGCCCTCGGGCAGCGTGATGACGCCGGTGACGTCCGTGGTGCGGAAGTAGAACTGCGGGCGGTAGTTCGCGTAGAACGGGTTGTGACGCCCACCCTCGTCCTTGGTCAGGATGTACGCGTTCGCCTGGAACTCGGTGTGCGGCGTGACCGAACCGGGCTTCACGACGACCTGGCCGCGCTCCACGTCCTCGCGCTTGAGGCCACGGATGAGCAGACCGGTGTTGTCACCGGCGACCGCCTGGTCGAGCAGCTTGCGGAACATCTCGATGCCCGTGACCGTGGTCTTCTGCGTCGCGCGGATGCCGACGATCTCGACCTCGGCGTTCAGGTTGAGCGTGCCACGCTCGACGCGACCGGTGACGACCGTGCCACGACCGGTGATCGTGAAGACGTCCTCGATCGGCATCAGGAACGGCTGGTCGGTGGCGCGCACCGGGTCCGGCACGTGCTCGTCGACCTGGGCCATGAGGTCCTGGACCGACTTGACCCACTTCTCGTCGCCCTCGAGCGCCTTGAGCGCCGAGACCTGCACGACGGGGGCGTCCTCGTCGAACTGCTGCGAGCCGAGGAGCTCGCGGACCTCGAGCTCGACGAGCTCCAGGATCTCCTCGTCGTCCACCATGTCGGACTTGTTCAGTGCGACGACGATGTAGGGGACGCCGACCTGGCGGGCGAGCAGGACGTGCTCACGCGTCTGGGGCATCGGGCCGTCGGTGGCGGCGACCACGAGGATCGCGCCGTCCATCTGTGCCGCACCCGTGATCATGTTCTTCACGTAGTCGGCGTGACCGGGGGCGTCGACGTGCGCGTAGTGACGCTTCTCGGTCTGGTACTCGACGTGCGAGATGTTGATCGTGATGCCGCGCTGGCGCTCCTCGGGAGCGTTGTCGATCTGCGCGAAGTCGCGGGCCTCGTTGAGGTCCGGGTACTGGTCGTGCAGAACCTTGGTGATCGCCGCCGTGAGCGTGGTCTTGCCGTGGTCGACGTGACCGATGGTTCCGATGTTGACGTGCGGCTTGGTGCGCTCGAACTTGGCCTTGGCCACTGTGGGTCCTCCTCAGGACTCGGAAGCGTCACCCCCGGCCGGCCCTGGATGGGCTCGGGACCGTTGGTGCGCGGTGTGTGTCTGTACTTTACTTGGTGGCGAGGGGCCCGTCGCCGGGCGCCCCCGCCTGTGGAGAAGCGCTGAGCGCTACTCCCCCGCGTTCTTCGCGATGATCTCCTCGGCGACCTTGGCCGGGACCTGGCTGTAGGTCTCGAAGGTCATCGAGTAGACCGCACGACCAGAGGTCTTCGACCGCAGGTCGCCGACGTAGCCGAACATCTCGGACAGCGGCACGCTCGCGCGGACCACCTTGACGCCCGAGGCGTCCTCCATCGAGGCGATCTGGCCACGACGGGAGTTCAGGTCACCGATGACGTCGCCCATGTACTCCTCAGGAGTACGGACCTCGACGGCCATGATCGGCTCGAGGATCGCCGGACCGGCCTTGCGAGCCGCTTCCTTGTAGGCGATCGAGCCGGCAATCTTGAACGCCATCTCGGACGAGTCGACGTCGTGCGCCGCGCCGTCCTTGAGGATGGCCTTCACGCCGACCGTCGGGTAGCCCGCGAGGATGCCGACCTGCATGGCGTCCTGGATACCGGCGTCGACCGACGGGATGTACTCGCGCGGGACACGGCCACCGGAGGTCGCGTTGACGAACTCGTAGACCTTCTCGCTCGTGACCTCCATCGGCTCGAGCGCGATCTGCACCTTCGCGAACTGGCCGGAACCACCGGTCTGCTTCTTGTGGGTGTAGTCGTAGCGCTCGACGATCTTGGTGAGCGTCTCGCGGTAGGCCACCTGGGGCTTGCCGACGCTCGCCTCGACGTGGAACTCACGCTTCATGCGGTCGACGAGGATGTCGAGGTGGAGCTCGCCCATGCCCTTGATCGTCGTCTGACCGGTCTCGGCGTTGAGCTCGACGCGGAACGTCGGGTCCTCTTCGGCGAGCTTCTGGATGGCCGTGGAGAGCTTCTCCTGGTCGGCCTTCGTGTTCGGCTCGATGGCGACCTCGATGACCGGCTCCGGGAACGTCATCGACTCGAGGACGACCTGGTTGGTCGGGTCGCACAGGGTGTCACCGGTGGTGGTGTCCTTGAGGCCGATGACCGCATAGATGTGGCCAGCGGTCACGTTGGCGACCGGGTTCTCCTTGTTGGAGTGCATCTGGAAGATCTTGCCGATGCGCTCCTTCTTGCCCTTGGTCGAGTTGATGACCTGGGCACCGGACTCGATCGAGCCGGAGTAGACGCGCACGTAGGTCAGACGACCGAAGAACGGGTGCACCGCGACCTTGAACGCGAGGGCCGAGAACGGCTCCGACGCGTCGGGCTTGCGGATGATCTCCTTCTCCTCGTCCTTGACGTCGTGGCCGATCATCGGCGGCACGTCGAGCGGGGACGGGAGGTAGTCGATGACGGCGTCGAGCATCGGCTGGACACCACGGTTCTTGAACGCGGAACCGCAGAGGACCGGGTAGAGCGTGCTGCTCACCGTGAGAGCACGGATGGCTGCCTTGATCTCGGCGACCGAGAAGTCGGTGTCGCCCTCGAGGTAGCGCTCCATGAGGACGTCGTCCGCCTCGGCCACGCGCTCGATGAGCTTCTCGCGGTACTCGGCGGCGCGGTCCTGCAGGTCGGCCGGGATCTCTTCGATCTCGTACTTCGCGCCCATCGCGACGTCACCCTTGGCGTCGCCGCGCCAGGTGAGTGCACGCATCTGGACGAGGTCGACGACGCCTTCGAACGAGCTCTCGGAACCGATCGGCAGCTGGAGCACGAGGGGCTCCGCGCCGAGGCGGTTCACGATGGTGTCGACGGTGTAGTAGAAGTCGGCGCCCAGCTTGTCCATCTTGTTGACGAAGCAGATACGCGGGACGTCGTACTTGTCGGCCTGACGCCAGACGGTCTCGGACTGGGGCTCGACGCCCTCCTTGCCGTCGAAGACGGCGACCGCAC
Organism: Curtobacterium sp. MCLR17_051; assembly: GCF_003234395.1. Classification (NCBI taxonomy): domain Bacteria; kingdom Bacillati; phylum Actinomycetota; class Actinomycetes; order Micrococcales; family Microbacteriaceae; genus Curtobacterium; species Curtobacterium sp. MCLR17_051. The sequence goes on along the minus strand of NZ_QKTA01000002.1, from coordinate 178,349 downwards.
CGTCGAGGACGCGGAGCGAACGCTCCACCTCGACCGTGAAGTCCACGTGACCGGGGGTGTCGATGATGTTGATCTGGTTGTTGTCCCAGAAGCAGGTCGTCGCGGCCGACGTGATCGTGATGCCGCGCTCCTGCTCCTGCGCCATCCAGTCCATCGTGGCAGCGCCGTCGTGGACCTCACCGATCTTGTGCGTGATGCCCGTGTAGAACAGGATGCGCTCGGTCGTCGTGGTCTTGCCGGCATCGATGTGCGCCATGATGCCGATGTTGCGGACCTTGTTCAGGTCGGTGAGCACGTCCTGTGCCACAGGGTTCCTCCGGAAGAGTTGTAGGAGAGGTTGGCGGCCGTCCGGGCGCCGGGGTTCTTGACCACCGGCACCCGGACGGTGCCGGGACTACCAGCGGTAGTGGGCGAAGGCCTTGTTCGACTCGGCCATCTTGTGCGTGTCCTCGCGGCGCTTGACCGCGGCACCGAGACCGTTCGACGCGTCGAGGATCTCGTTCATGAGACGCTCGGTCATCGTCTTCTCGCGACGGGCCTTGGCGTACGAGGTGAGCCAACGGAGCGCGAGGGTGTTCGCGCGGTGCGGCTTGACCTCGACCGGGACCTGGTAGGTCGAGCCACCGACACGGCGGCTACGGACCTCGAGGGTCGGACGGACGTTGTCGAGCGCCTTCTTCAGCGTCACGACGGCGTCCTGCTGGTTCTTGGCGGAAACGCCCTCGAGTGCACCGTAGACGATGCGCTCGGCGAGGCCCTTCTTGCCGTCGAGCAGGATCTTGTTGACGAGCTGGCTGACGATCGGCGCACCGTAGACCGGGTCGGCGACGACGGGACGCTTGGGGGCGGGACCCTTACGAGGCATCTAACTCAACCCTTCTTCGCGCCGTAGCGGCTACGAGCCTGCTTACGGTTCTTGACTGCCTGGGTGTCCAGGGCGCCACGGATGATCTTGTACCGCACACCCGGGAGGTCCTTCACACGACCGCCGCGGACGAGCACCATCGAGTGCTCCTGGAGGTTGTGGCCCTCACCGGGGATGTATGCCGTGACCTCGGTGCCGTTCGAGAGCTTGACACGAGCGACCTTGCGCAGTGCCGAGTTCGGCTTCTTGGGGGTGGTGGTGTAGACGCGGGTGCACACACCACGCTGCTGGGGGTTCGCCTTCAGGGCGGGCGCCTTGGTCTTGGTGACCTTCGGCGTACGACCCTTGCGAACCAGCTGCTGAATAGTAGGCAACTGTTCTCCTGGTTCTTCGCTCGTGCTCTCTGGCCGGCGCGTTCCGCCGGCTTCCTCGTCCCACGCTGAGCACCGCCGGACGGCGGGTGTTCGAGTGGGGGACGGAGTGGTCCGGCTGGGCGATCCCGCTCGCCGGACTTTTCGGGCGCGCCCGAGGGCGCACACCCGGTAGAGACTACCCGCGTAACGGGACGAAATCAATCCGGGTCACCCCGGGAACCGACACCGTCATGAGCCGGTGTCGGACGACCCGTTGCCCACCGCCGAGCGGAACGTGGCGCCGTCGCTCGAGAAGCCCGTGACGTACCCGCTCGCGTTCACGTTGAGCGGCCCCGCGGAGGCCGTTCCGGTGCCGGCAGCACCCGAGATGTCGGCCGTGTACTTCGCCCGGCCGGGCGCCGTCGTCGTGATCAACCAGCCGTTCGTCGTCCAGCTGCCGACCCGGACCGTCGGCCGCGTCTCGAGCGTCCACTTCTGGTTCGAGTACGTGTACGCGGGGTTCTGCCCGTACGCGTAGAAGCTGCACCCGGCGGGGGCGGCGTCGGTGGAGGCGATGCAGCCGTCCACCCAGTCGTCCACCGCCCGCTTGGCGGCCTGCTGCCCGGCGGTGGTCAGGGTCGTGGTCATCTGCACCGGGGTCGAGGTCGACCGACCGAACCCGCTGACGCTCGCCGATCCCCCACGGGCCGTGGTCCACTTCCCGCCGTCGAAGGCGACGTCGTACGTGCCGGGCAGTGCACGGAGGCTCACCGTGCCGTCCTTCGCGGTCTCCACGTTCCGGCCGGCGACGGTGACCGACGCACCGGACGGCCCCCGCACGGCGACGGCGACCGTTCCGAGCTCGGGGGCCTGCAGCTCCCAGATCGGGAACACACCCCAGTCCGTCCCGGTCTTGTCCAGCGTGAAGGTCGCAGCGACGTCCTGCCCGCCCTGGCGCAGGTACGCGCGGACCGTCGCGGTGTCGCCGTCCGTCCGCGTCGCGGCGACGCGGTAGCCGGTGACCTTGTCCGATGCCTTCGCGTAGGCGGCTTCGCCGAGCAGCACGTCGGTCTTCTCGCGTTCGATGCCTGCGTCGTCGAGGGCGTCGGCCACGCGTCCGGCCGTCAGGTCGTCGAGGAACGCCCGCACCGGGCGGTCCGCCGAGTGCGAGGAGGAACCGACCGAGTAGCCGACGACACCGGCGACGAGCAGCAAGACGACCGCTGTGCCGCCCGAGATGATGCCGATGAGCTGGCCGCGACGGAGCTTCCGGCGAGGACGCTGCGGCACCGGTCCGGGCATCCCGGGGAATCCGGGGGCTCCTGCGCCGGGACCCGGACCGAACCCCTGGGCCGCTGCCTCGGACGTTCCGTCCCCACGGATCGAGGCCACCGGCGGGACGGCACCCCAGCCGCCCTGCTGGTCCGGATCCTGCGCGTGCTGGTCGCTCATCGTTCCCCCGTTGCGTGTGCGTCGTGCCCTGCGAACACTACCGTCCGGCGGGTTCCTCGCCCGCGTTCGTCCGGTTGTGCCCGGAGCGCTCGTCAGGCCCGTCCAGACGCGCCGCCCCGGTCGCGCCCGAGCCGCCATCGGTCCGTGCCTGGTGGCGAGCCATCGTGATCCCGCCGAGCACCGACAGGAGCGCCACCACGACGGACCCGACCACGAAGGGCCCGAGGGCGTACCCCGCGGGGAAGACGAGGAGCTCCGTCGCGTCCGAGCGGACGAGCGCGTAGCCCACGGCTCCGACGCCGAGCATGACCAGGTAGACCGTCGCTGCGGCCACCAGCGCGGTGACCCCGGGGTTGCCGTCGCGCACGCCGGCCGCGGTCGCGAGGAAGACCACGGCCGCGCCACCGACCACCATCGCGGGCCCGAGGTACGGGGTGGCGTCGGGCTGCGAGATGACCTCGACGTCGGCGAGCAGGGCTTCGAAGCCCGTGACGGCGATCACGAGCGCGATGAAGAGGACGGACGTCATCGTCGCGATCAACCACCGGGACATGCGCCGATCGTATCGTCGACCGGCTGGTCAGCGAGCGGGTTCGGCGTGGTCCGTGTCGTCCGCGTGCTCGCGACGGTCCGCCCGGTCGGACTGCTCCTGCGCTGCGGCGACCAGGGCGAGCGCGATCGTCGCCGTGATGATCGGGACGGTCTCCGTCATGGGGGCGGGCGCGGGCGCGGAATCCGGCATCGTCGCGGCCGTCTCGTCCGCCGCGTCCGTCGGGTCGTCGGACTGGAGGCCCGTGGCAGCGTCCGCCTCGGCGGTGCCCTCCGGCTCGTGGTCACGCAGCGCCGGGCCGATGACCGGCAGGACCCCGGTGGTCGCGGCCGGTTCAGCGTGCAGGACCGGCGGCTCGCTGGACACGGGTCCGTCGCGCTTCGCCGCGCGGCGCGCTCGGCCCATCTTCACCAGGACGACGACGGCGACGATCGCCCAGATCCCGTTGACGATGGTCGAGGGGACGGCGTGGTGCGCGGCGACGTTGATGGCCACCGCGAGGCCGCCGACGAGGTTGAACAGCTGGTAGAGCGGGCCGTTCGGGATCTTGCCAGTGGAGAACAAGATGTAACCAGCTAGAACGGTTACTGCACCGAACCAACCCAGGAATTCCACGATTCCGACCAACACGCGCGACTCCGGGCACGACGAGGAACGGCCGGTTCGAGCCGACCGTTCGAGAGGGGATGAGCAGCCGCGATCACGGCGCCTGGTGCATCGTAATCACAACGACGGGTGTCGCGGAAGTGGGGTCGGCGTGGCGCGGACGACCCCAGTCCGTGGGGGTCGGGTCAGCCCTTCGCAGCGGTGTCCGATTCGGCGGTCAGGACGTACACGTAGCCACCGAACGTCCACGTCGTCGCAGCCGCCGCGGCCGGGTCGGTCGAGTCCTGCGAGATGGAGGACGACACCGTGGTGACGAGGAAGAGTCGAGCGCCGTCCTGCATGCCGCCGACGAAGGACAGGGCCTGGTCGAACGACCCGTCGACCGACACGGAGACGGGGATGGCCGAGAAGTTCGCGGCCGAGATCGCCGGATCGGTCACGGGCGCCGTCGCGGCGCCGGTGGATGCCGCGGTCGGATCGGGCGTCGCCGCGTCCGTCGCCTCGTCCGTCGCGGAGGCCGACGAGTCCTCGGTGCCCGCGGCCGTCGAAGCTGCGACGGGGGCGGTGTACGCCACAGCGTCGGACGTCGTGATCGCGGACACCTTCACGCCCGCCCGGGCTGCCACGCCGTCGACTGCGCCGTAGAAGGAGGACATGTTCGCACTCGACGGCACCGAGGTGGTGAGCTCCGCGAGTTCCGCCTTCATCGCCGGCAGGGACTTCGCGCGGTCCTTGAGCCGGGCGAGTTCCGCCGCCGTCGTCCGGTTCGTCGCGTCCACCGACACCTGGTCGGTACGGTCACTCGCGGCCTGTGCGAGATGTGGCTGTACGCCGAGGAAGAACCCCGCGAGTGCCACCACGACCATCGCCACGACGGCGAGGAGCATGTTGAGTCGGTTGCGGGTCATCTCACTCGCCCTTGTCCTGGTACTTGCCGTCGAAGGCGGCCTGGTCGACGTGGATCGTCATGTTCACCGTGTACGTGCCCGTCGTCGGGTCGAGCGTGACCGAGTTCGCGGTCGCGTCGACGAAGCCCTTGAGTCCCTTGACGGCATCGAGCCACGACGGAACGGACGGCAGCGTCGGGCTCTGCGCGTCGATGGTCAGGGTCGCGACACGCTGCCCCTGGAGCGGAGTGTCGGCCTGCGCGTAGGTCTCCAGCGGCGTGGCCGAGTCGATCGCGACGCCGGTGATCTCGACTCCCGCCGGGAGCGATGCCTTCAGCGAAGCGAGGTACGGCTGCCAGGCGATCTCCGTGGCCCCGCCGACCGACTGCGCGGCTTCACGCAGCGCAGTACCGGCCTCCGTGTCCCGGACCTCGCGGTAGTTCGCCTGCTGCTGCAGGAGCGACAGGGTCTCGTCCTGCGCGTGGGTCAGGTCGTCGTGGGCCTGGCTGGACAGGAGGCTGGCTCCGGCGGTCGCGATCCCGACCACGATCGCCACGAGGACGACGCCCGCCCACATCCGACGGACGACACGGCTGCTGCGTCGGTCGGCGAGGACCTCGGTGGGCAGGAGGTCGACGCTGGGGCGGCCCCCGACGACGATCTCGCTGGGGGTGGTCCGACGCTGGCGCTTGACGCGCTCCGCGGTCTCGGCGGCGACGCGCAGTGCGGGGTCGGGCGCCGCTCCTCGGCGGCGACTCCGTCCAGAGCGCGAGGGCTTCGACTTGGTCGACTGGCTCATGCTGCCTTGCCTCCCGCGGCGAGTCCCCATGCCACGGCGATCGATGCGCCGTGCGCGTGCAGGTCCTCGACGCGGATGGACCTCGCGAGCGCGACGTTCGCGAACGGTGCCCCGAACCGGACGGGCGTCCGGGTGAACTCCGAGAGTGCTGCGGCGAAACCGGGGAGCGCAGCTGCAGCGCCGCAGAGCAGGATCTCGCCGACGGGCTCGGCAGGGTGGGTGTTGACGAAGTAGTTGACGGTGTTGCGGAGACTCGAGAGCAGTTCGCCCATCGTCTCGCGGACCGCCGCGACCGCGAGCGCGTCGTCGCCGGTCCGCGCCCGCTCCGGATCCATGCCCAGGTGGCGCTTGACGGCTTCGGCCGCTCCCTCGTCGATCGTCAGCCGACCGGCGAGGAGCCGCGTGATGTCGTCGCCGCCGGTCGGCACGATGCGGACGAACTTCGGGACGCCGTCGGTGACGATGACGACGGTCGTCGTGTTGCCGCCACACTCGACGATGGCCACGGTGCCCGACCGGTTCGCCGGCGCGAGGACACGTGCCAGGGCGAACGGGATGAGGTCGACACCGACCGGCTTGAGCCCGGCGTTCTGGACCGCGCGGACGTTGGCGAGCACGGCGTCCTTCACGGCGGCGACGAGGAGACCGCTCACGGTGGGGCCGTTCTCCCCCGTCTCCTCGCTGGTCGGGTAGAAGTCGAGGATGGCGTCGCCCACGGGCACCGGGAGCATGTCCTGCACCTGGAAGGGCAACGATTCGCGGATCTGCGCGATGGGGGCTTTCGGGACCGTCAGGTCGCGCGACAGCACCCGCTGGTTGCCCATGCCGAGCACGACGTCCTTCGAGCGGAAGCGCCCGAGCGACCAGAGCTGTCGGAGCGCACCCGCGACGGTGTTCGGCTCGAGCACCTCCCCCTGCTTCGTCGCGCCCGGGGGCACGGGCACCTCGGCGAACCGCAGGATCGTCGGTCTCGGCTTGTCGGCGTCCTGGACCTCGACAGCACGGATCGCGGCGGCGCCGATGTCGACGCCCACGATGCTCTTCGACATGGGTGGTCCTTCCGTGACCGTCTTCGGGTCGGTCTGGTGGGTCAGCGCGCGGCGAGGCGTCAGGCGAGTCCGAGGAGGCGCAGGTAGCCGTCCCATGCGGGGGCACCGACGGCGATGCCGAGCCAGGCACCCGCGAGCATCCAGGGACCGAACGGGATCCCGCTGCGACGGCCCGCCCGGCGCACGACCAGGAGGACGACTGCGAAGGTACCTCCGAGCAGGAACGCCGCGAAAGAACCCACTGCGAGGGGTCCCCATCCGAGGTACGCCAGCACGAGGCCGAGCACGCCGGCGAGCTTCACGTCGCCGAGCCCCATCCCGCCGGGTACCGCCAGCGCGAGCACGAGGTAGACGCCGCCGAGGACGACCAGGCCGATGAGCCCCCGGAGCGCGGCGCCCCAGTCGCCGGACGCCGCCGACGCAGCCAGCAGGAGCACGGGCAGCACGATGTAGGCCGGCAGCACGATCCGGTTCGGCAACGTGTGGGTGTCGAGGTCGATGAGCGTCAACGAGATGCTGATCGCCATCAGGTACAGGAGCGCGACGAGCAGGACCGCTCCGTGGATCGATCCGGAGACGCCGTCCGGTGCCACCAGCGGCGACCACGGTGCGAGGACCGAGAGCAGCGTCACCGCGACGAACAGGAGGCCCGTGGCGGCTTCGACGAGCGGGTACCGGGCCGAGATGGGCGCGCCGCAGTCACGGCACCGGGCGCGCAGGACGATCCAGGAGACGACGGGCACGTTGTCGCGACCTCGGATCGCATGACCGCATCCGGGGCACGAGCTGGCCGGCGCGACGACGGACATGCCCGCGGGCACCCGGTACACGACGACGTTCAGGAACGACCCGATCGCGAGACCGAGCACGCCGACCAGCGCGGCGACGAGGGGCGCCACCGAGGCGAAGGAAGCCACGGTCACTTCCCCGTCGGGGTGCCGTCGGCGCGGAAGGCCGTGGCCGACTCGGTCTCGGTCGTCACGCCGTACGTGGTCGAGACCGGCTGCAGGAACTTGGGCGGGGCCGAGGACTTGAGTCTGCTGTCGTACGAGTACGCCTTCGCGTACCCCGTCAGCAGGCCGTTGCCGTACGAGGTGCGGACCGAGCCGCGGAACTGCTGGGCGATCGATCCGTAGATCGTGAGGATGCCGAGGTTCGACCCGTACTGGCTGTTCTGGACGTTGAACGTGCCGAGGTTGCTGGCGATGGCTGCGTCGATCTCGATGTTCTTGGTCGGCGCCGTGTTCGTCGAGTAGGAGCTGCTGCCCGTGTTGCACACCGTGTTCGACCAGCCGGAGTAGCTCGAGCACGACACGGGGTTGTAGACGGAGACCGCCTTCTGCCCGACGAGCCCGAGCATGTCGTCGGAGGTCCGGCCGTTCTGGTAGACGATGTTTCCGGTCACGTACAGGAAGTTCTCCGCGGCGAGGGTCATCTGTCCGCCGAAGGATCCGGACACGAAGGCATCACCGCTGCGGCACCCGTAGTACCCGGCATCCCCGCGCGTTCCGGTGAACTCGCCGTTGAGCGGGTACCCCAGGCCGTTGCCGTAGTCCGAACTCGTCGAGGTCCCCGACTTGACCGTCTGCTGGCAGTAGACCGGCGAACCCGCGTTCACGGTCCCGTTGACCGTGCCGGACGGTGTGGCGCTGGACGCCCAGTAGTTCGGGTCACCGACCGTCGACGGCACGCTCTGCACGTAGACCAGGTTCGCGGGCAGCGTGGGGACGACGGCACCGGTTCCCCGGAGAGCAGCGACTGAGCCGCACAGGGCGTCGTTCCCCGGGCCCGGTGCGATGGCGCTGCCGTTGGCGTTGCCCTTGACCTGTGTGGAGATGGTCCACGGTGAGACCACGCGCATCTTGCCCCCGGCGAGGAACGTGATGGACGTCGGACCGGTGTACAGGCACCCGGGCTTCGCCACCTTCTCGGGGATGTCGGTCCGTGCCTCCTGCTTCATGTTCGCGTTGGTGCTCGGCATGGGGAGCGTCCCGACGTTCTTGATCCTCCCGCTGATGAACTTCGTGGACGAGCGGCAGGCGGAGTCGATGGTCGTCGCCTTGCTCGTGTAGAAGAAGTCGGCGGGCCCCGTGTCCTGCACGCTCGAGTTGAACGTCGCTCCGCAGGCGGTGATGACATCGTTCGACCGGACCGGCCCGTCGAGGACGTCACCGCTGGCGAACGTGACGGCTTCACAGCTGCTGCTGGAGCTCCAGTCGTCGTCGTTGCGGTGGTTCGAGACGCAGCCGGCGTTCGTCAGGCTCGGGTCCTGGGACTCGTAGTTCGTGAAGTACAGGTAGTTGACGAAGCCGTCGCCGCGGAGGTCCACGACGATGGTCCTCGTCGTGGCACCGGCCTTCCCCGTCACGCGCAGGCGGACCTTGCCGGTCGTCGAGTAGTCGGAGTTGTCGACCTCGTACCGGTAGGACTGGTCGGTGCTCCCGACCACGTTCGCCCACGAGCCGTCCTTCGCGGTGCCGAAGGCCTTGTTCGCCGGATCTGCCGTGTACGTGCTCGTCGACGAGAACGCGGTGCGCACGCCGTACTTGACGTAGGCGTTGTCGGCTGCCAGGCGGCCCTGGTAGTCGGAGAGACCCGCGTACGCGGCCGCGATCGCCTTGTTGTAGTTCGTGTCGGTCGTCGCTTTCGTCGCACCGCTCGTCGCGGTGGCGACGACGAGGGACAGCACGATCATGAGCACCGCACCGATCCCGATGACGGCCGCGAGGGCGACCCCGCGTTCGTCGTCTCGGGCACGCAGGCCTCGGAGGATCCGGATGAGCATCATGACTCCGTGGCTGCGCCGTAGTCGAGGTTGCGCAGGTTGATGGTGGCCTGGAACGTGCTGTCGTTGACGGTCACGCCGCCCGTCGACCCCACGGTCAGCGCCACGCGGACGGACCGGATCGTGTCGTAGGTGGCATTCGCCGGCGCGGACACGGGACCGTCGTCCGCGTTGACGTAGGAGAAGAGCGTGCCTGCCCGGACCACGTCGGCGAGCCACAGCGTCCGGGTGGCACCGGTGAACGTGCAGTACCCGCCGGCCGGGCAGTCGCCCCGCTGCAGCTGCATGCGCAGCCGGTTCGACACGACGTCGACCGTCACCTTGGTGAGCCCGGCCCGTGCACTCGACAGGTCGACACCCGAGTAGAACTGCACGCTCCTGCCAGTGGCGCTCACGAACGCCGGCGCACTGACCGTCTTGCTCACCTGCCACCGCGAGGCCTCACGCAGGTACCGGCTGAGCTGCGTCATCGACGTGGTGCCCTGTCGGGTGCTGTCGTTGACCGAGGACACCGTGCGCTGCGCCTTCGAGATCGACACGAAGAAGCTCCCGACCAGGGTGAGCAGCAGCGACGTCACGAGCATGGCGACGAGGAGCTCCACGAGCGTGATCCCGCGTTGATCGACTCGCAGACGACGGAGGAGCGCGCGCATCAGCTGGCCGGCCTCGGGTCGACGAGGACGACGCCACCGGTGACGGCACCGTTGCTGACCATCGCGGTGTTGGTGGCGGTGAGCGCGAGCGGCGTCGTCGCCGCGCCCGCAGTGCCGCCCGTGAACAGCTTCCAGGTTCCCCACGGCAGGGCGATCGTCATGCTGTCGGACGTCGGCTTCGGGAAGCTCAGGGTCATCCCCTTCGCGCAGCCGGGATCGCCGTTCACGGCTGTGGTGGTCTTCGCGGTGATGAAGAGCGCCTTGTCCGGCTTGGCGAGCGTGATCGCGCCCATGCTGATCGGGATCGGCCCGGTCGCGTCCTTGAACTCCGTCGCCGTCCCCTTCTTGCCTGCCTTGTTGGCGGTCGTCCAGGCGCCTGGTTCCGGGCCGAGGCAGGTCGCTGCGGCGTCGGACGACACGTCAGCGGAGTACAACCCGGCCACCGCCTGGTACCCCGAGGGGAACGGGAACAGGGCCGCGCTCGTCGGGGCGGGGTCCAACACGGTCGTGCCCGACGTCCCGTTGGTGATCGACAAGGGCAGGTTCGTCGGCAGGATCGCGGACGAGGCCGGCGAGGTCACGTACTTGAACGAGTAGGTCGTCACCTTGTCGAACGTGAAGGCGGCGGCACCGGAGCTCCCGACCGACACCGTCACCGACTGCGACGACGGACTCGGCTGTTGGGTCGAGTCGATGTACCCGGTGCGGGCGACCGACACCTTGTAGGTCCCCGGCGCGACGCCGGCCACGTAGGTGCAGCCCTCCGCGTCCGTCGCCGGGAACGTGACCCCGGCGGGGCCACCGCTCACGGTCGGCACGATCCCGGAGACGCCGATCCCGTTCGCGTTCGTCACGCCGACGAGGATCGAGCCCGTGGTGTCCGAGTTGATGTTCGTGAGTGGAGCGATGGCGCTCGACATCTCGACCTGCTGGGTCCCGGACGCTGCAGCGCTGGTCTTCCACCGCACCGTGACCGTCACGGCCTTGTACGACAGGCTGCCGTCGCCCGTGCCGCAGGCGGTGGCCGCGCCGGACGACCGGGTCCACGACACCTTCCGGGTCAGGTCGAAGACCTGATTGCCGACCTGCTTGGTGGCGGTGCCGCTCTTCACGTTGAAGATGCTCGGGGTGTCCCGGAGGTCGTCGATGTCCTCCATCGCGATCGTCGATGCGACCTCGCGCGCACGGGTGTCCTTCGACAGCACCAGTGAGGCAGCGATGCCGGCGGCGATCCCGGCGGCGATCAGGGCGAAGATCGTCATCGCGACCATCACTTCGATGATCGTGAAGCCGTCCTCGTTGTCCCGTGCGGAACGCAGTCGCTCGGCGATGCGCGAGATCATGGCGTCCCTTCTTGCTGCAGTGGTCGTTCCGATGCTCGTGTGGACGCCGGCCTCGACGAGGCGGCGCCCACACGGTTCACAGCGAGTGTCAGCAGGTACCGGCCTTCACGCCGTCGGTCTCGTTGGCGACGAAGGTCTTGTTGGTCGAGCTCGTGCCCTGGATGCAGAAACCGTCGGTGGTCTTCTTGTACGTGATGGCGGTGGTGTTCGAGCTCTTGGTCGCCCCGGCGTTCTTGTAGTCCGTGGTGGTCAGGTCGGCAGTGTCCGGGAAGGCGCCGGTGCCGGACGTCGCGATGCTCACCACGGCGGTCTTCGCGTTGGTGACGTCCGACTTGACTGCCGAGTCCTTCGCGTTGTTCTGCACGCCGATGTACACCGGGATGGCGATCGCGGCGAGGATGCCGATGATGATGACGACGACGAGTAGCTCGATGAGCGTGAAGCCCTTCTCGCCGTCCTTCAGGAGACCCTTGCGGCGAGCGTCGAGCTTGCCCATGAGAGCGAAGTACATGGTTGTTTCCATTCTGCGGGGAATGTCGGGGAAATGAGTTCGGGGCTTGCTCGGCCGCCGCAGATCAGCGTATTGGGGGCACATCGAGCGGCCAATCCCGAGAACGGGGGCCATGCTGGGCACAAAACACCCCCAGTGCGGGGGAGGGTCGATATCGACAATGCCCCCGCATGGGGGTGGAATGACTAGGAAGCGTTCTGCACGACGTTGGTGATCTGGAAGATCGGCATGTAGAGCGCGATGATCATCCCGCCCACCACAACGCCAAGGAACGCGATGAGCAGCGGCTCGATCAGCGAGGTGAGGGCGTCGGTGGTCGCCTCGACCTCGGCGTCGTAGAACACCGCGATCTTCTCGAGCATGATCTCGAGGGAACCGGCGTCTTCACCGACCGCGACCATCTGCGTCACCATTGCCGGGAAAACCGATTGTGCGGCGAGCGGCACCGCGATTGATTCACCTTTCCGCACGGCCTCTGCGACATTGTCGAGCGCGCGCTTCACGACGAAGTTGTTCGACACTTCCCCGACGATCCGCAATGCCTGCAGAATGGGAACACCGGCGCCGATCATGTTCGAGAAGTTGCGAGCGAACCGAGCAATGACGATCTTCTTCTGCAGCGGGCCGAAGACCGGCAGTTTCAGGGTGATCGGATCGATGAACGCTCGGACGCGTTCGGTGTTCTTGTTCGCTCGCCACCAGAGCCACGCCAGCACGACGACGATCGCGAGCGGGATCGCGACGTACCGCATGGCGTGTGACAGCGTCACGAGGATCTGCGTCGGCAGCGGGAGCGTGCCGCCGAGCGACGAGAACATGTCCTGGAAGATCGGGACGATGAAGATGAGCATGATGGCGACCGCCACCAGCGACATCACGAGCACGACCACCGGGTAGGTCATCGCCGACTTGATCGTCGAGCGGAGCTTGTGCTCCTTCTCGAAGTTCGTCGCGATGGAGTCCATGGCCTGGTCGAGGAACCCGCCGGTCTCCCCCGCACGGATCATGTTGATCATGATCGGCGGGAAGTCGACCGGGTACTTCGCGACGGCGTCGGAGAAGGAGACGCCGCGCTCGACGTCGTCGCGGACCTTGCCGAGGATGTCCTTGAGCTTCTTGTTCTCGGTCTGGTCGGACAGGATCGTCAGGGTCCGGAGGAGCGAGAGCCCCGAGGTGAGCATCGTCGAGGCCTGCCGCGACATGATCGCGAGGTCCTTGAGGCCGACGCCCTTCTCGAACCCGGGGATCTTGATTTCGGTCTGGAGCCCGGTGCCGGCCTTCGCCTCGGTGATGGCGATCGGTGAGACGCCCATCCCCCGGAGACGCTGGACGACGGCCCCCTCGGACGCGGCGTCGAGGCGGCCCTTGACGAGCTTGCCGGCGCCGTCACGCCCGCGGTAGTCGAACGCGAGTGACATCAGTAGCCTCCGGAGAACTTGTCGCCGAAGTCGATGCCGCTGGCGGCGATCGCGGCGGCCGAGGAGTCGGACGGGGACTCGACGCGCTGGACGAGCCGGTCGAAGCCCTCTTCGTCGTGCACCTTCTCCATCGCGGCCTTGCGCGAGATGGTGCCGACGTTGACCAGTTCGGCGAGGTCCTGGTCCATGGTGTGCATGCCGAGGTCACGGCCGGCCTGCATGGCGGAGGTGATCTGGTAGGTCTTGCCCTCGCGGATGAGGTTGCCGATGGCCGGGGTGATCGTCATGATCTCGGTGGCGACGACGCGGCCGACGCCGTTGGCCTTCGGGACGAGGGTCTGGCAGACGACGCCCTGCAGGGTGGCCGCGAGCTGGGTGCGGATCTGCCCCTGCTGGTGCGGTGGGAAGACGTCGATGACGCGGTCGATCGTGCCGGGTGCGCTCTGCGTGTGCAGGGTGGCGAACACCAGGTGGCCGGTCTCGGCGGCGGTGAGTGCGACGGAGATGGTCTCGAGGTCGCGGAGCTCACCGATCAGGATGACGTCGGGGTCCTGCCGCAGCACGTGCTTGAGCGCGGAGGCGAAGGAGTGGGTGTCGGCGCCGACCTCGCGCTGGTTGATGATCGACCGCTTGTGGTCGTGCATGAACTCGATCGGGTCCTCGACCGTGACGATGTGGTCGGCACGGCTCTCGTTGACCAGGTCGATGAGCGCCGCGAGGGTGGTCGACTTGCCCGAGCCGGTCGGGCCGGTGACGAGGACCAGGCCACGGGGCAGGCCGGCGAAGTCACCGACGTGCGCGGGGATGCCGAGCTGCTTGAGCGTCTTGATCCTGGTGGGGATGATGCGGAACGCGGCGCCCCAGTTGCCGCGCTGCTGGTAGTAGTTCACGCGGAAGCGGTACTCCGGCGACAGCGAGTACGCGAAGTCGAGCTCCTGGTCGTGGTCGAACTGCCCGGCCTGTTCGACGGACAGCAGCGTCTTGAGTGCCGCGATGACCTTGCCACGCGACCACGCGCCTCCGGGCACGGCCGGCCGGAGTGAGCCGTCGACGCGGACGGTGGGCGGGGCGTCGGCCGTGACGTGCAGGTCGGAGGCCCCCTGGTAGACGACCTGTGCGAGTGCGGTGATGAGGTCGGGGTCGGCGACCTCGCGTGCGTGCCGGGCGAAGTCGATGTCACCGGCCGAGGCCGCGGCGGGTGCCGGAGCAGGTGCCGGCGGTGCGGCGTGGTGCGCGCCGCTGTAGGCGATGGCCGGCAGCTGCTGGGTCGCCGGCTCGGCGTACCCGTAGGTGGCGGTCGACGACGGCACCGCGGCGGGCGGCGTCGCCGGAGCGGTGGCGGACTGCGCCACGGGCGCAGCGACCGGACCACCCACGGGACCGGCAACGGGGCTGGCCACGGCCGTGCCGGTGGGCGCGGGCCACACCGCCGAGTCGTCCGTCAGGTCGTAGACCTGCTCGGGCGGGGTAGCGGCTGCCGCGGCCAGACGCGCGGCACGGCGGGAGCCGACCTCGGCGCCCGGGGTGCCGGGGTGCCATCCGGCGACGGGCTCGTCGCCGGGCATGGTGATGTCGTACACGGAGTCGGTCATCTGCTCGTCCTGTTCCCCGGTCACGCGACGACGCGCAGGATCTCGTCGACGCTCGTCATGCCGAGCTTGACCTTCTCGAAGCCGTCCTGGCGGAGCGTGAGCATGCCCTGCTGCTGGGCGACGCGACTGATCTCCGCGCTCGAGGCGCGACCCACGGCGAGCCGCTCGATCTCCTCGGTCACGGTCATGACCTCGTGCAGGGCGATGCGGCCGCGGTACCCGGTGTTCGAGCAGACGGCGCAGCCGACCGGGGCGAAGAACGCGGGCATCTCGTCGCCGGGGGCCAGGAACCCGAGCGCCCGGAGCTGCTCGATCTCGTACACGGCGGGCGCCTTGCACCGGTCGCACAGCCGGCGGGCGAGTCGCTGGGCGACGACGGAGTCGAGGGCGGACCCGACCAGGAACGGCTCGATGTCCATCTCGGTCAGGCGGGTCACGGCCGACGGGGCGTCGTTGGTGTGCAGGGTCGAGAGCACGAGGTGCCCGGTCAGCGACGCCTCGATCGCGATCTGGGCGGTCTCGTGGTCGCGGATCTCACCGAGCAGCACGACGTCGGGGTCGGAGCGGAGGATCGAGCGGAGCGCGGAGGCGAACGTCAGGCCGGCCTTCGGGTTGACCTGCACCTGGTTGATGCCGGCCATCCGGTACTCGACCGGGTCCTCCACCGTGATGACGTTGATCTCGGGCTTCGCCACGGCGTTGAGGGTCGTGTACAGCGTCGTCGACTTGCCCGAACCGGTGGGACCGGTGACCAGGATCATGCCGTACGGCTTCGAGTAGGACCGCTGGTACGCCTGGAAGTTCTGCTCGAGGAGGTTGAGGTCCTTGAGGGTCAGCGAGGTGTTCGTGTTGTCGAGGATCCGCATGACGACCTTCTCGCCCCACACGGTGGGCAGCGTCGCGACACGGAGGTCGATCTGCCGGCCGCCGTGCCGCACGGACATGCGGCCGTCCTGCGGCTTGCGACGCTCGGCGATGTCGATGTCGCTCATGATCTTCAGGCGGCTGATCACGCCGTTCTGGATGTTCTTCGGCGCCGGCGCCATCTCGTGCAGCACGCCGTCGATGCGGTACCGGATCCGGACCTCGTGCTCGCCGGGCTCGATGTGGATGTCGGACGCGTGGTCCTGGATGGCCTGCGACACGAGCAGGTTCACGAACCGGACGATCGGGACGTCGTCGAGGGCGCCGTCGGCGATGTCGATCTGCGCCTTCGAGGTCGTCGATGCTTCTTCTTCCAGCGACGACGTCAGGTCGTTCAGCTCGTCGTCGGCGCGCAGGTACCGGTCGAGGGCAGCGACGAGGTCACGCTCCTCGACCTGCAGCGGCTTGATCGCGCGACCAGACGCCGTCCGGGCGTCGTCGATGGCGAGCACGTTCGTGGGGTTCACCATCGCGAGGATGAGCAGGTCGCCCTCGAACCCGACGCCGAGCACACCGTGGCGCCGGCACAGGGCCGCCGGCAGGATCGACACCGCGGTGCCGTCGACGGGGTAGTCGCTCAGCGGGACGGTGCGTGAGTTGTTCGACGCGGCCCGGGCGGTGATGAACTGGGCCTCGCTCACGACGCCCTGGTCGACCAGGCCACGGATGGCGCGCTCGTCGAGGTCCTCGTCACCCGTCATCGCATCGAGGTGCTCGATGGGCAGGGCGCCGTTCAGGATGAGGATCTCGGACAGGGTCGCCATGAGTCCCGTGCCTCCTTGGACTCGCGCACGGCGAGACGTCGTCGGGTGATGCGCCACCAGGGATGTGGCGCCCGACCACGCTACTTCTGGGGCCCTCGCCGACCGCAGTCCCAGAAAGAGGGGGCGGAGGGGGTCCGGCTGCACCCAGAACTGGGGTCCACGACCGGTTCGGCCCCGGTCCGGGGGACGCCTGGGCCGGTTCGCGGTGGCCGTCGGAGGGTGCATGTCCGCCAGCCTCCCGGACCCCGCACGGCTGCCGGAGTCCTGGCGAGCGGTCCGTGGAGAACGTCGGTGTCACACGGGGGTGTGGAGGAACGAGGTCGTCGTCCGACGCGGGCCGGACAGCGCGGCGCCGCGGAATCCCTCTCGACGCGCGCCCCCACCCGGGCACATGATGAGACATGGACATCACGAGCGTGACCGTGGGGTTGCCCGTCAGCGACATCGAGGCGTCCTGCCTCTGGTACGGCGCGGTCTTCGAGCGCACCGAGCCGGACCTCGAGCCCGAGGACGGCGTCGCCGAGTACGAGGTCGGCGGCATCTGGATCCAGCTCTACGTCGACGAGCAGGCCGAGGAGAACCCGGTCAGCGTCCGCTTCGGCGTCGACGACGTCGCCGCGCAGCACGCACGCATCGGCGCGCTCGGCATCGACGTCGGCCCCGTCGAGTGCGTCGACGGGGCGGTCGACTGGTTCGACGTCCGCGACCCCGACGGCAACGTGCTGAGCCTGTTCTCGCTGGTCGACGAGACCGGACGCGGTTCCGGCCGCGACAACGGCGCGGGCCGCGCGCTCTAGCCGCGACCCCACGGCGGACGGGAGGCCCGTGGCGGCCCCGCACCGCGCCTCCAGGCCGTCACGTGGTGACGACACGACGAAGGCCCCGCCTCCTTGCGGAGACGGGGCCTTCGTGGGATCACGTCAGGCTCAGTTGTACGTGCCCGGCGTGAAGTCGTCCGACGAGAAGCTGTCGAAGTCGACGAAGCTCAGGTCGGCGTCCGAGAACGACGAGTCGTCAGCGAAGATGCGGTTGGGGTACCGCTCCGCCTTCGCCTCTTCGGTCGCGTTCACGTCCACGTCACGGTACCGGCTGAGGCCCGTCCCGGCGGGGATGAGCTTACCGATGATGACGTTCTCCTTGAGGCCGACGAGGTGGTCCTGCTTCCCCTCCATGGCCGCCTGCGTGAGCACGCGGGTGGTCTCCTGGAAGGAAGCGGCGGACAGCCACGACTCGGTCGCGAGGGACGCCTTCGTGATGCCCATGACCTCCTGGCGAGCCGAGGCGGTCTTGCGACCCTCCTGCAGCGCCGCACGGTTCAGCGCGTTGTAGCGCGACCGGTCGACGAGCTCACCCGGCAGCAGGTCGGTGTCGCCGTGGTCGACGACGGTGACCTTGCGGAGCATCTGGCGGACGATGACCTCGATGTGCTTGTCGTGGATCGGCACACCCTGCGAGCCGTAGACGTCCTGCACACCGTTGACCAGGTGCTTCTGGACCTCTCGGACACCCTTGACCCGGAGGACTTCCTTCGGGTCGACGGTGCCGGCGATGAACTGCTCGCCGAGCTCGACGTGCTGGTTGTCCTCGATGAGGAGCGTCGCACGCTTGAGCACCGGGTAGATGAACGGCTCGTCGCCGTTGTCCGGCGTGAGGATGATCCGACGACCCTTGTCCGTGTCCTCGACCACGACGCGGCCGGGGGCCTCGGCGATCGGGGACGCGCCCTTGGGGGTACGCGCCTCGAAGAGCTCCGTGACACGCGGCAGACCCTGGGTGATGTCGTCGGCCGAGGCCGAACCACCCGTGTGGAAGGTACGCATCGTCAGCTGGGTACCGGGCTCACCGATGGACTGCGCGGCGATGATGCCGACTGCCTCACCGATGTCGACCAGGTTGCCGGTGGCGAGCGAACGGCCGTAGCACTTCGCGCAGACACCGACGGCCGACTCGCAGGTCAGGACCGAGCGCACCTTGATGCTCTCGACACCGGCTGCCAGCAGCTTCTCGAGGAGCACGTCACCGACGTCCTCGCGAGCCTCTGCCACGACCGTGCCCTGTGCGTCCAAGGCCTCGGTGGCCAGGGTGCGGGAGTACACGGTGTTCTCGACGCGCGGGTCGCGGACGAGCTTGCCGTCGGCGTCCACGGTCGCGATCGGCAGCTCGAGGCCACGCGTCGTGCCGCAGTCGTCCTCGCGGATGATGACGTCCTGCGAGACGTCCACGAGACGACGGGTGAGGTACCCGGAGTCCGCGGTACGGAGCGCGGTGTCGGCAAGACCCTTACGAGCACCGTGGGTGGCGATGAAGTACTCCGCCACGGTCAGGCCCTCGCGGTACGAGTTGATGATCGGGCGGGCGATGATCTCGCCCTTCGGGTTGTTCACCAGACCACGCATACCGGCGATGTTGCGGACCTGGAGCCAGTTACCACGAGCACCGGACGACACCATGCGGTTGATGGTGTTGTCGACCGGGAAGTTGTCGCGCATCTCCTGCGCGATCTCGTTCGTGGCCTCGGTCCAGATCTTGATCAGGTCGGCGCGACGCTCGGAGTCGGTGATCAGACCCTTGTCGAACTCGCCCTGCACCTTGGCGGCCTGGATCTCGTAGCCCGCGATGATCTCCTTCTTGCGAGGAGGCGTCACGACGTCCGACAGGGCGACGGTCACACCGGAGCGGGTGCCCCAGTAGAAGCCGGCGTCCTTGATCCGGTCCAGCGCAGCGGCCGTCTCGGTCTTGGAGTAGCGCTCGGCGAGGTCGTTGACGATCGCGGAGAGCACGCCCTTGTCGGTGACCTTCTGGACGAACGGGTAGTTCGCCGGGAGGGTCTCGTTGAAGAGCGCACGGCCCAGGGTCGTCTCGAGCAGCACGGTGTCGCCCTGCTCGTAGCCCTCGGGAGCTTCACCCTCGGCGAAGTGGACACCCGTCATGCGGATCTTCGCCATCGCGTTGAGGTGCAGCGTGTGCTGGTCGTTGGCCAGGATCGCCTCGGCGACCGAGGAGAACGCGCGGCCTTCACCGACGGCGCCCTCGCGGACGGTCGTCAGGTGGTGCAGACCGATGATCATGTCCTGTGCGGGCAGGGTCACCGGACGGCCGTCGGACGGCTTCAGGATGTTGTTCGAGGCGAGCATCAGGATGCGGGCCTCGGCCTGGGCCTCGACCGACAGCGGCAGGTGCACGGCCATCTGGTCACCGTCGAAGTCCGCGTTGAACGCAGCACACACGAGCGGGTGGAGCTGGATGGCCTTGCCCTCGACGAGCTGCGGCTCGAACGCCTGGATGCCCAGACGGTGCAGCGTCGGCGCACGGTTCAGCAGGACGGGGCGCTCGCGGATGATCTCCTCGAGCACGTCCCACACCTGCGGACGCGAACGCTCGACCATGCGCTTGGCCGACTTGATGTTCTGCGCGTGCGACAGGTCGATGAGGCGCTTGATCACGAACGGCTTGAAGAGCTCGAGCGCCATCTGCTTGGGCAGACCGCACTGGTGCAGCTTCAGCTGCGGGCCGACGATGATGACCGAACGGCCCGAGTAGTCGACGCGCTTGCCGAGCAGGTTCTGGCGGAAACGACCCTGCTTGCCCTTGAGCATGTCGCTCAGGGACTTCAGGGCGCGGTTGCCGGTACCCGTGACCGGACGACCACGACGACCGTTGTCGAACAGCGCGTCAACGGCTTCCTGCAGCATGCGCTTCTCGTTGTTCACGATGATCTCGGGGGCACCGAGGTCGAGCAGGCGGCGGAGACGGTTGTTGCGGTTGATCACACGACGGTAGAGGTCGTTGAGGTCCGACGTGGCGAAACGGCCACCGTCGAGCTGCACCATCGGGCGCAGCTCCGGCGGGATGACCGGCACGACGCCGAGCACCATCGCGGCCGGCGAGTTGCCGGTGGCGAGGAAGGAGCTGACGACGCGCAGACGCTTGATCGCGCGGATCTTCTTCTGGCCCTTGCCCTCGGCGATCTGCAGACGCAGTGCCTCGGCCTCGGCGGCCAGGTCGAACGCCTCGAGCCGGAGCTTGATCGCCTCGGCGCCCATGTAGGCGTCGAAGTAGATCCCGAACCGGTCCTGGAGCTCGTGGAAGACGGCGTCCTCGGGCTTGAGGTCGCCCACCTTGAGGTTGCGGAAGTCCTCCCACACACGCTCGAGACGGGTGATGTCCTCGTCGAACGACTTGCGGACCTGGGACATCTCCTTCTCGGCGGTGTCCTTGGTGCGGCGCTTGACGTCGGCCTTCGCACCCTCTTCCTCAAGGGCTGCGAGGTCGTCCTCGAGCTTCTTGAGGCGGTCAGCGATGATCGAGTCGCGCTGGCCCTCGAGGGTCTTGATCTCGAGACGCATCTCGTTCTCGAGACCCGGCATGTCCGCGTGACGGCCCTCTTCATCGATGTCGATGATCATGTACGCCGCGAAGTAGATGACCTTCTCGAGGTCCTTCGGCGCCATGTCGAGGAGGTACCCGAGGCGCGACGGGACGCCCTTGAAGTACCAGATGTGCGTGACGGGGGCAGCGAGCTCGATGTGGCCCATGCGCTCACGACGGACCGAGGACTTGGTGACCTCGACGCCGCAGCGCTCGCAGACGATGCCCTTGAACCGGACACGCTTGTACTTGCCGCAGGCGCACTCCCAGTCGCGGGAAGGACCGAAGATCTGCTCGCCGAACAGACCGTCCTTCTCGGGCTTCAGGGTGCGGTAGTTGATGGTCTCCGGCTTCTTGACCTCGCCGTACGACCACTGACGGATGTCCTCGGCGGTCGCGAGGCCGATCCGAATGGCGTCAAAGGAAGTTGCTTCGAGCAATGTTCTTCTCTCTTGCTGATTCAGGCTTCGATGTACGGGCGGGATCAGATGTCGTCGACGGAGGACGACTCGAACCGCGAGGAGATGTTGATGCCCAGCTCCTCCGCAGCGCGGAAGACCTCGTCATCGTTGTCGCGCAGGCTGACCGCCTGGCCGTCGGCCGAGAGGACCTCGACGTTCAGGCAGAGCGACTGCATCTCCTTCATGAGGACCTTGAAGGACTCGGGGATGCCGGGTTCCTGGATGTTCTCGCCCTTGACGATCGCCTCGTAGACCTTCACGCGGCCGAGGATGTCGTCGGACTTGATCGTCAGGAGCTCCTGGAGGGCGTAGGCGGCGCCGTACGCTTCGAGCGCCCACACCTCCATCTCACCGAATCGCTGTCCACCGAACTGCGCCTTACCACCCAGCGGCTGCTGCGTGATCATCGAGTACGGACCGGTCGAACGCGCGTGGATCTTGTCGTCGACCAGGTGGTGCAGCTTGAGGATGTACATGTAGCCGACCGAGACGGGCTCCGGGAACGGCTCGCCGGAGCGGCCGTCGAAGAGCTGCGCCTTGCCGGACGAGCCGATCAAGCGCTCACCGTCGCGGTTCGGGAGGGTCGAGTCGAGGAGGCCCTCGATCTCGCGCTCGTACGCACCGTCGAACACCGGGGTGGCGACCTTGGTGCCGGGCTCGGCGCTGTGCGCTGCCTCCGGCAGGTTCTCGGCCCAGTCCTGGATGCCCTCGACGTTCCAGCCCTGCTTGGCGAGCCACCCGAGGTGGATCTCGAGCACCTGGCCGAAGTTCATGCGGCCGGGGACGCCGAGCGGGTTGAGGACGATGTCGACGGGGGTGCCGTCGGCGAGGAACGGCATGTCCTCGACCGGGAGGATGGTCGAGATGACGCCCTTGTTGCCGTGACGACCGGCGAGCTTGTCACCCGCGGTGATCTTGCGCTTCTGGGCGATGTAGACGACCACGCGCTGGTTGACACCAGAGCCGAGTTCGTCGTCACCGTCCTGCGAGTCGAACACCTTGACGCCGATGATCGTGCCCTCTTCACCGTGGGGCACCTTGAGCGAGGTGTCGCGGACTTCGCGCGACTTCTCGTTGAAGATGGCCCGGAGCAGACGCTCCTCGGCGCTCAGCTCGGTCTCGCCCTTCGGCGTGACCTTGCCGACGAGGATGTCGCCGGGGCGGACCTCGGCACCGATGCGGATGATGCCGCGCTCGTCGAGGTCGGCCAGCAGGTCCGGGCTGACGTTGGGGAGGTCACGGGTGATCTCCTCCTTGCCGAGCTTGGTGTCGCGGGCGTCGACCTCGTACTCCTCGATGTGGATCGAGGAGAGCGTGTCGTCCTTGATGAGGTTCTGCGACAGGATCATCGCGTCCTCGTAGTTGTAGCCCTCCCACGGCATGAACGCGACGAGGAGGTTCTTGCCGAGCGCGAGCTCGCCGTTCTCCGTCGCGGGACCGTCGGCGATGACCTCGCCCTGCTCCACGCGCTCGCCTGCGGAGACGATGACCCGGTGGTTGTAGCTCGTGCCCTGGTTGGAGCGGTCGAACTTGCGCAGGTAGTAGGTCTGCGTGCCGCCCTCGTCGAGCTGCAGGGTGACGGCGTCGGCCGAGACCTCGGAGACGACACCGGCCTTGTCGGCGGTGACGACGTCGCCGGCGTCGATGGCCGTGTAGCCCTCCATACCGGTACCGACGAGCGGCGACTCGGAACGGAGCAGCGGGACGGCCTGACGCTGCATGTTCGCACCCATGAGGGCGCGGTTCGCGTCGTCGTGCTCGAGGAACGGGATGAGCGACGTCGCGACCGACACCATCTGGCGCGGGGAGACGTCCATGTAGTCGACCTCGTCCTTGGCGACGAGTTCGACCTCGCCACCCTTCTTGCGGACGAGCACCTTGTCATCGGCGAAGTGGAAGTCGTTCGTCAGCGGGGCGTTGGCCTGCGCGACGACGAAGTCGTCCTCTTCCGAAGCGGTGAGGTAGTCGATGGTCTTCGTGACCTCGCCGTTGACGACGCGACGGTACGGGGTCTCGATGAAGCCGAAGGAGTTGATCCGACCGAAGGACGCGAGCGAACCGATCAGGCCGATGTTCGGGCCTTCCGGGGTCTCGATCGGGCACATGCGGCCGTAGTGCGACGGGTGGACGTCACGGACCTCGACGCCGGCACGCTCACGGGACAGACCACCCGGGCCGAGGGCCGAGAGACGACGCTTGTGCGTCAGGCCCGCGAGCGGGTTGTTCTGGTCCATGAACTGCGACAGCTGGGACGTTCCGAAGAACTCCTTGATCGCGGCGACGACCGGACGCACGTTGATGAGCGTCTGGGGCGTGATCGCCTCGATGTCCTGCGTGGTCATGCGCTCGCGGACGACGCGCTCCATGCGGGACAGACCCGTGCGGACCTGGTTCTGGATGAGCTCGCCGACGGCGCGGATGCGACGGTTGCCGAAGTGGTCGATGTCGTCCACGTCGAGGCGCAGCTGCACCGGCTCGCCGTCACGGACGCCGTCGATCGTGGTGCGCTCGGCGTGCAGCGACACCAGGTACTTGATCGTCGCGACGATGTCCTTGACGGTGAGCACCGAGTCGGACAGCGGGGAGTCCATGCCGAGCTTGCGGTTGACCTTGTAGCGGCCGACCTTCGCCAGGTCGTAGCGCTTCGGGTTGAAGTAGAAGTTGTCGAGGAGCGCACGCGCGGCCTCGGCAGCGACCTGCTCGCCGGGACGGAGCTTGCGGTAGATGTCCTTGAGCGCCTCTTCCTTCGTGAGGACGGCGTCCTTCTCGAGGGTCGACTCGATCGACGCGAAGCCCTGGAACTCGTCCATGATCTCTTCGCTCGTCAGGCCGAGGGCCTTGAGGAAGACGGTCACGGACTGCTTGCGCTTGCGGTCGATGCGCACGCCCACCTGGTCGCGCTTGTCGATCTCGAACTCGAGCCAGGCACCACGCGACGGGATGATCCGCGCCGAGTAGATGTCCTTGTCGGAGGTCTTCTCCTGCTGGCGCTCGAAGTACACGCCGGGCGAACGGACGAGCTGCGACACGACGACGCGCTCGGTGCCGTTGATGATGAACGTGCCGCGTTCGGTCATGAGCGGGAAGTCGCCCATGAAGACCGTCTGCGTCTTGATCTCACCCGTCATGTGGTTCATGAACTCGGCGTTGACGTACAGCGGAGCGGCGTAGGTCTTGCCGCGCTCCTTGCAGTCGTCGATCGAGTACTTCGGGTCTTCGAGCTCCGGCGCGGTGAACGAGAGCTGCATGGTCTCGCCGAGGTCCTCGATCGGGGAGATCTCCTCGAAGATCTCCTCGAGCCCCGAGTGCAGCGCGAGGTCGGTACGACCCTGCTCCTGCCCTTCGGCGAGGCGGGCCTTCCAGACGTCGTTGCCGACGAGCCAGTCGAAGCTCTCCGTCTGGAGTGCGAGCAGATCAGGAACCGTGAGGGTGTCCGTGATCTTGGCGAACGAGAGTCGCGAGTGGTTGCGACCGTTCTTGGGGTTGGTGGATGCGTTGGGCGCAGCAGCCAAGGGTGTGACCTCCGGTAGGCCCCGTCGGGCCGACACTGACGAGCAGTGTGTAGGTGAGTGGATTGATCGCTCGGCGAACCCTGAGATGCAAGCCCTGCGACCACGCCGACGCGTGCCTGACGCGGAACGTCGGTGCACGTGTGGGATGATCTCCGTGAGCGGTACCCGCCGCCATATACGGGTCCGGCTGCACCAGGGCGAGATGAGTTTCTGTCTCAGAACTCTGCGTCGACCGCAATATGACGACACGGATGCCAGGGAGCGCGAACTGTCATCATAGTTCGCTCCGTGGCGCGCTGTCCAGTCCCGGCTTGACCGGATTCGGCAGTGGCGTGTATAAGCCGCCACACGCCGCTTCCATTCCCCTGCTCAGCCGGGTCCCGCTCAGCCGAGGTCCCTGCTCAGCCGAGCCCCTGATCAACCGAGACGCTCGCGCTCGACGCGCTCCGCGCCTCCCGGCCCGCCCGGCAGTCCGGCCAGCGCACGGAACGCGTCCTCCGGTCGACGCGTGCGGACGAACGTGACCCGGCCCCGGTCGTCCGTGAGCTCGATCCCGAGTCCCGGCGTCAGGATGAGCGCACGCACGCCGCGACGGATCCGCAGGCCGACACCGCCGTAGGTGGCCGCGTCCGCCTCGACCAGGCGGACGTCGGTGATCCGCCGGCGCGGGATGCGCCGCGGCGGGAGCGGACGGAAGTGCAGGGTCACGTGCCGCTCGGTGACGGTGAACCCGGCACGCGCGAGCAGGAGCAGCGCCCCGAGGGCGACGGCGAGCAGGGCCGGCACCAGCAGCGCGACCTCCGGTGCGTCCCCGGGCCAGCCGAGCACGGCGGCGGACAGGCCGGCGCCGCCGAGGAGCAGCGCCGTGCCGACGACCCGCATCCAGGTCGGTGCCGTCTCGCGGTCGGCGTGGAACGGCAGAGAGGCGCGGAACGGCAGGGCGGCGCTGGACGGACGGGCGGCACGGGACGGCCGGGAGGCCCGGATCACCCGGGTGGGTCGGCTCCCGGACCGGCGCGTGTCCGGGGTGGCGAGGCGTGCGGTGGGCACGCTCATGGTGTCGGCGGTCATGACGGAGGTCTCCTGCGGCGGATCAGCAGTGGTGCACTCGTCATCGGGTGCGGTGCGTTCGACGGCCAGCGCGCGCGGGTGGCCGGAGGGGTGGCGCGCAGCAGCACGCCGACGGCGCGCACGCTCGAGCGGTGGGGGCGCTCACGGGCACGTCGTGGTCACGGTGTCCGGGCGGACGCGTGGAGTGTGGGGCACACACGCATCGACGCTCTGGCGTCGTGACGACAGGCGTCAACGGTACGCAACGAGTCTTGGCGTCCGCTGGTCGTCCATGTGTACGCATTCACGTGTCCGCAGTGCGTCGCCCGGGGACGACGGGGTGCTGCGGGTGGTCAGCGCAGGACGCGGGCGACGGCCTCGGCGCGCGTCCGGACCCCGAGCTTCGCGAACACCTGGTTCACGTACGACTTCACGGTGGGCACCGTCAGGAACAGTTCGGCGGCGATCTGCGGGTTCGTCCGGCCGTCCGCGATCCGCTCGAGGACGTCCACTTCGCGCGGGGTGAGGTCCGGGAACCGAGCACCGAGCGACGGAACGGGATCGGGTGACGCAGGCGCCGCGGAACCAGCAGCGACACCGGCACCTGCACCGGCACCACCGGCGAGGCGCGCCACCAGCCGCGCCCCCACGGTCGCGTCGAAGGTCGACTGCCCGGCGGCCACCGCACGCACCGCGGTCGCGATCTCCGCCCGTCCGGCGTCCTTCGTCAAGTAGCCGCGGGCTCCCGCCCGCAGCGCGGTGGTGATGGAGTCGTCGTCGGCGTAGGTCGTCAGCACCAGGACCGCGACCCCGGGGTGCTCGGCGACGATCCGCGCGGTGGCGGTCGGCCCGTCGACCCCCGGCATCCGCAGGTCCATCAGGACGACGTCGGGCACGTGCCGGTCGACGGCGGCGATCGCCTCGGCGCCGTCGGCCGCCTGCCCGACGACCTGCAGGTCGGGCACGAGCGACAGCACCGTCACCAGGCCGTCGCGGACGATGGCCTGGTCGTCGACCACGAGCACCCGGATGGTCACGAGCGGTCGTCCTCCGCGGCGACCGCAGCGTCCGCAGTGTCCGCGTCGCGCGTGCCGTCGACGGGCAGGTGCATGGCGACGACGAACTCGTCGTCGGAACGCTCGGCCTCCACCGTGGCCTCGCTGCCGAGTTCCGCGAACCGTTCGCGCATCCCGAGCACCCCCTGCCCGCCGCTCGGCAGCGGGTTGGCCACGACGACGTCCACGGCGTCGCCGTCCCGGATCACGGACAGGGACACGGGGCGGCCGGGAGCGTGCCTGCGGGCGTTGCTGAGGGCCTCCCGGACGACCTGGACCACGGCGGCACGGTGGGCGTCGTCGAGGACCGCGAGGGTCGCGTCACCCTGCACGACGACCTCGCCGCCGAACGAGCGGTGCGCGTCGAGCAGGGCCGTCAGGCCCGACGCGTGGTCGGCGGACGGACTGGAGGCACGGGTCGGCTCCGGCTGGCCGGGCTGCGGTTCGTCGCGGAGCGCGTGCACCGCACGCCGCGCCTCGGCCAGGCCGTCCACGGCCAGCGCGCGGGCCTCGCCGGCTCGGCGGGTGGCCTCGTCGACGCGGCCGGCCTCGAGCAGGGCCTCGACCGCGTCGAGCTGCAGGACCAGTCCGCCGAGCGAGTGGGCGAGGACGTCGTGGATGTCCCGGGACGCCCGCGACCGGTCGGCGAGGAGCCGTGCGCGCTGCTGCTGCTGCTCGGTCTCGCGAGCCTGCGCCGTCGTGATCCGGACCTGCCGACGACTGAAGCCGACGAGCACGCCGAGCAGCAGCCCGCCGCTCACGCCGAGGACGAACTGCACCGACGTCTGCTCGAGCGTCGCGGTGACGGCCACCACCACGACGGCGGCGAGCGCGGCGACCGCGGCCGTCCAGACCGGCAGACGCAGGTCTGCTCCGAGGATGACGAGCCCGACGATCACCGGGACCACCAGCAGCGAGTCGGTCGGCACCACGGTGAGCGATCCGGCGGCGATCATCACGCCGGCTGCGGCGACGAGGACGCGGGGCGTGCGTGCCCCTTCGCGGACGGCCCAGGCGGCGAGCGCCACGGCCCCGACGGCCCAGACCCACGCGGGGTGGTGGAGCAGGAGGCCGTTCCGCACGAACCAGAAGGCGACCACGGCGATCCCGACGGCGTTGAGTCCCCAGGAGAGCACCGAGGCGGACCGGACCCCGGCGGGGTCGGTCCGGTCCGGGTCGGTCGGCAGGCTCACCGCACCATCATGCCGCGGCGGGCGGCCGCCGACCGGTCGCCGCCGCGGGGGATGCGCTGGTCGACGACCAGGGCACGGGCTGCGCGGTTCAGGGCGAGCACGAGCAGGATCGTGCCGGTCGAGGTGAGCAGGTGCGCACCGAGGTGGCCGCCGAGGACGTCGAGTCCGACGCGGGCGGCGATCAGGACGAGCCAGAGCGCGGCGCCGAGCCACCCGGTGCGGGACTGCAGCGTGCGGCCCTTGTCGTCCGGCGTCGTGACCGTGCGGAACCGGGTCATGGCCCCCATCGCGAGGCCGACGGCGACGGTGAGCAGGGCCTCGAGGCCGAGGAACACGACGTCGGTGGTGGTGACGGTCGCCGTGGTCTGTGCGAGGACGACCACGCCGACGATCGCCATCACGAGCGGTCCCCGCCAGATGCGCGCCGGGTCGAGGGACCGCCAGGTCGCCTGCCGGTACGCCAGGAGGCCGACGAGGGCGAGGCCGATGAGCACGTTCGCGAGGAGCTGGACCGACATGGTGTGCCTTTCGAGGTGGTCCGGCGGAGTGTTCCGACCGGTGACATCAGCCTCGTTCCGGGCGCTCCGCGGGCACACCAACCAGGGGTGGGGACGCGGGTGGTGATCGCGGTGGTGTTCCATTGACGGCATGGCTGATGCGTTCGACGGGTTCCGGATCGGTGCGGGGTACTCGGTGGTGGAGCCGGACCGGCACCGACCGGGGTCCTTCACCCTGGTGGTGGACGGCACCCCGCAGTCGCACGTGGACCTCGAGGACCCGACCCACCTGGCGTTCGAGTACATCCGGCGGATCGGGCACGCGATCGACCTGCTGCCGGACGGCCCGATCACGGCACTGCACCTGGGCGCCGGCGCTCTCACCCTGCCCCGCTACGTCGCGGTGACCCGTCCGGGTTCGCGGCAGCAGGTGATCGAGCTCGAGCGCGACCTGGTCGAGCACGTGCGCGAGGCCCTGCCGTTCCCCCGCGGTGCCTCGATCCGGGTGCGGTACGGCGACGCCCGGGAGGTCCTCGGCAAGCTGCCCGCCGGGCTCCGCGGCACCGTGGACCTGGCGGTGGTGGACGTCTTCGGCGGTTCGCAGATCCCCGCCCACGTGACGAGCGTCGAGTTCTACCGTGAGGTCGCCGCGTTCCTGTCGCCGACGGGCATCGTCGCGGTGAACGTGGCCGACGGCGCCGGGTTGGCGTTCGCCCGCGGGCAGGCGTCGACGCTGCAGTCGGTGCTGCCGTCGGTCGCCGCGGTCGCGGACACCGGCATGCTCAAGGGCCGGCGGTTCGGGAACATCGTGCTGCTCGGGTCGCCGACCGACCTGCCGGTGGCGGACATGCCGAGGCGGTACTCGTCCGACCCGATGCCGGCGAAGGTCGTGCACGGTGCGGAGCTCAAGGCGTTCATCGCCGGGGCGCCGATCGTCACCGACCAGACGGCGGTCGCGTCGCCGGAGCCGAACCGGAGCGTGTTCGGGGGCTGATGCCCGCGCGGCGCCGCCGGGGACGGACTTCGGGCACTCGGCGGGTCCGGCTGTCAGGATGGTCTGAACGACCGCGCAGGTGCGCGACCGAGCGATGGGAACCCTGATGACGAACGACGACCGGAACGACCAGGACCGGACGGGCGACGGCCAGGCGCCGCGCTGGGGCGACGCCCCGCAGCAGCAGCCCGACGCCGATGCCCCGCGGTACGGCGAGCGGGTGGACCCGGCGCCGACCTCGACCCCGCAGTACGGCGAGCAGTACGGGCAGGGCCAGCAGCAGCAGTACGGGCAGCAGTCCGGGCAGGGTCAGCAGTACGGCCAGCCGAACGGCGAGCAGCAGTACGGCCAGCCGTCGAGCACGCCGAGCTGGAACGACCAGCAGCGCCACGACCAGCACCACGACCAGCAGCCGTACGCCGCCGCGCCCGCGCACGCCGGTGCCCCGGCCTGGCAGAGCCACGACGAGCCGAAGCCCAAGAAGAAGACCCTCGGTGTCGTGGCGTTCTTCCTCGGACTCGCCGCGCTCGTCATCGGCGTCATCGGCGGGTACGTGATGGGGTCGGCGCTCGCCAACAGCGACGCGATCAACAACCTCGTACCGAGCAGCGGTGCGACCCCGGACCAGCAGGAGCTGCAGCGTCAGCTCATGAACGACCCGGCCGTCATCTCGCAGATCGGTGTCGGTGCGGTGATCGCCGGCGTCGCCGCGATCCTCGGGCTCTGGGCGCTCGTGCAGGGCATCATCGCCGCCGTGACCAAGCGTGGTCGCGGCTGGGGCATCTTCGCGATCATCCTGGCAGTCGTGGCCACGATCGCGACGCTGGTCACCTACGTCGGCGTGGCCGCTGCCGCCGCGGTGGCCGCCAACTCCTGATCGCCCACTCGGAACGGCCCGTCGTGCTCCGGCACGGCGGGCCGTTCGTCGTCCCGGGCGGCACGCGCGGACGGCCGCACCCGCGCAACCTGAGCGCGTCGCACCGACCGCTCCCGGGAGACCGCGGCTACCCTCGAACCGATGTCCCTCCCGCCCGACGACCGCCAGCAGCCCGACCTGTCCGACCGTTCCCGCGAACCGCGCCACGCGGCTCCCGTGACGGCCGGAGTCAGCCCGGGCAGCACCTTCGCGCCCATCAGCCTGCGACCCGCGGTCGACGTCGACGCCGTGCACCAGCGGCTCCGTGACCTCGGCCAGAGCCGCAGCACCGACGCCCTCGCCGAACGGGCCGAACTCCTCCGCCTGCTCGGTCGACTGGACGAGTCGCTCGTCATCGCGGAAGAGGTGTTCCGCCTGGCGATGTTCACCGGGGAGCGCCAGGACAAGGTCGCCGCGCGGATCCGTCGTGCGCACGTCCTGCACGACCTCGGGCGGCACGACCGCGCCGCCACCGAGGCCGCCATGGCCCGCGACACCGCCGCCACCGAGGAGTGGCCCGAACTCGAGGGCGCCGCAGCCGAGATCGAGGGCTGGTCGCTGTTCGAGAACGACCGATTCGACGAGGCCCGCGCCGCACTCTCGCGGGCGTACCAGGCCTTCCGGCAAGCGGGGGCGCCGTCCGAGCGCACCGACGCGTTGCGCACCGCGGTCGAGGCCGCCATGCGGGCCTCGATCACCAACCCGGCGGAACCGTCCGACAAGCCACGGACCGCCCGCGAGGTCGCCGCCCGCCGTGCCGAGGACGAGGAACCCACCACCCGCGTCGCCGAGCCGGTGAAGCAGGTCCCGCCGATCCGCCGCCGCGTGCTCGGTGCGCCCGACGCCGCACGGACCGAGGCCGACGACATCTGGGGCCGGATCGCGGCCCGGGCAGCGAAGAAGGGCCAGGCCGACCCGCGCGCCGAGCAGTGACCGCGCTCGAGACCGTCCGGCTCCGCGCCGAAGCGCTCATCGCCGAACACCTCGGTGCCGGCACGTGGGCGTTCGGCTTCGACCACGCCAAGACGCGCGCCGGTCAGTGCGACTTCGCGCGGAAGCGGATCACGGTGAGTCGTCACCTGGCCACCCGGTTCTCCGACGACGACGTCGAGCAGGTCCTGCTGCACGAGGTCGCGCACGCCCTCGCCGGTGCCCGGGCGGCACACGGACCGAAGTGGAAGCGCACGGCCGCGGCCATCGGGTACACCGGCTCCCGGCTGCACGACGGGCCGATCGCCAGCGAGCTCGCCCCCTGGATCGGCACCTGCCCCGCGGGGCACGAGCACTTCCGGTACCGCACGCCCACCCGTCCCCTGGCCTGCGCCCGCTGTTCCCGGCGCTTCGATGCCCGGAACGTCATCACCTGGCGGCGCCGGACCGCCGACGACGACGCGGCCACGATGGCGTCGACTACCGCATGAGGGTCCCGACGCACGGAGGCGCGCCGGTAACCCGTTAGCCTGGGCGGATGCACACGGGGCAGCACATCCGCACGGACGCCGGTTCCTCCTGGTTCTTCGACGCCGGACGGATCGCGCTCGACTTCGCGCACACGGGTGGCTTCGCCGACGACCCCGCCGGACGCCGACCGCGGTCGCAGCTCGGCGAGCTGCTCGCGAGCCCGGCCGACCTGGACGAGTGGCTCAGCGAGCACACCGAGCCGATCGACGTCGGCGCCAGCGCCCGCGAGCTGCAGGACGCCCGGGCCCTGCGTGCCGCGATCGCCCGACTCGCCGTGGCCGCCGCCCCCGCGCCTGCGAGCACCGCCGCGGAACGCACCGCCGTGGCAGCGGGCCTGCGTGCCGGGGCTGGCCGCACGCGCCCCGCGCCCGACGACATCGACACCGTCAACCTGTTCGCCGCCCTGCCGGACGTGCCCCCGAGCCTCCCGGGTGGCCGACGCCGTGCCGGAGCCAACCGGGTCCGCCTGGCGCAGGCCCTGTCGAGCGTCGCGCGCGACGCCGTCGCGCTCTTCACCGAGGTCGGCTTCGACGACGTCGAGGCGGACGGCCGGCCGACTCGGCTGAGCCGGTGCTCGGCCGAGGACTGCGGCCTGGTGTTCTACGACTCGTCGCGCGGTGGGACCCGTCGCTGGTGCTCGATGCAGCGGTGCGGCAACCGGGCGAAGGTCCGGGCGCACCGCGCCCGCCGCGCCGCGGAGTGACCACGAGCTGAGCACGAGCGGTCACGACACCCCGCTCACCCCCGCCGAGCGGTCACCAACCGTCGGCTGGCGGCCTCTCAGCCGACAGGTCGTGACCACCCGACACACGCACGCTCGAGCGGCGACCGGCCAGCACCACAACCCGACGAAGAAAAAGATTCGGCATGCCGAATTCTCTGGCAGGATCGGTGCATGACCGACACTGCCAGCCCCCGGCTCGACGAGCACCCATCCGGTGCCCCGCGTCGCCGCGCAGCCGGGCTCACCCTGCTCGGACCGGCCTTCGTCGCGGCAATCGCGTACGTCGACCCGGGCAACGTCGCCGCCAACCTGACGGCCGGCGCCGAGTACGGGTACCTGCTGCTCTGGGTGCTCGTGGCCGCGAACGCCAGCGCCGTGGTGGTGCAGTACCTGTCCGCCAAGCTCGGGGTGGTGACGGGCAAGTCGCTGCCCGAACACCTCGGCCTGCGGATGCGGCGCACCCCCCGCCTGCTGTTCTGGGGTCAGGCCGAGATCGTCGCCGCCGCGACCGACATCGCCGAGGTCATCGGCGGCGCACTGGCGCTCTACCTGCTCTTCGGCCTGCCGCTCGTGGTCGGCGGGATCATCACCGGGCTCGTCTCGATGCTCCTGCTGACCCTGCACAGCCGCCGGGGCACGCGACTGTTCGAGACCGTGGTGACGGCGATGCTCGCGATCCTGACCGTGGGCTTCTGTGCCGGGCTGCTGTTCGCCCGGGTGTCCCCGGCCGACCTGGTCGCCGGGCTCGTGCCGCGTTTCGAGGGCTCCGGGTCGGTGCTGCTGGCGGCCTCGATGCTCGGCGCGACCGTGATGCCGCACGCGGTGTACCTGCACTCGGCGCTCGCCCGGGACCGCCACGGGGACGTCCCCGCCGGGCCGGAGCGTCGCCGGGTGCTCGTCGCGACCCGGTGGGACGTCGGCCTCGCGCTGATCGTCGCGGGCGGGGTGAACATCGCGATGCTCGTCCTCGCGGCAGCCACCCTGCCGGGCGTCGAGGGCACCGACTCCATCCCCGGTGCGCAGCGCGCCATCGCCGAGAACGTCGGCCCGGTCGTCGGAGTGCTCTTCGCCGTGGGCCTGCTCGCGTCCGGCCTGGCCTCGACCTCGGTGGGCTGCATGGCCGGCGCGGAGATCATGCAGGGCCTGCTGCACGTGCGGATCCCGCTCGTGGCCCGGCGCGCGATCACCCTGGTGCCGGCGATCGTGCTGCTCGCGCTGAACATCGACGCGACGATGCTGCTCGTGGTCAGCCAGGTGGTGCTGAGCTTCGGGATCGCCTTCGCGATCGTGCCCCTGGTGGTCTACACGTCGCGACGGAGCGTGATGGGGACCGACGTGAACGCCGCGACCACCCGCGTGGTGGCGTGGGTGATCGCGGCGGTCATCGTGGCGCTCAACGTCGCGCTGGTCGTGCTCACCCTGACCGGCTGAGTCGCAGCCGGTCAGGGTGACGGGCGGTCGTCACTCGACGACCTGGACGTCCTTCCAGAACGCGACGTAGCCCGAGTAGTCCTTGCCGACGCGGTCGAACGACGACGGGATCGGCGTCGGGTACGACCAGGCGCGGTCCTGCAGCGCCTGTCCGTCGACGTTCACCGTGAAGTACTGGGTGTCGCCCTTCCACGGGCAGTGGTACTGGGTGGGGCTCTCGGTGAAGAGCTCGGTCTTCACGCTCGACGGCGGGAAGTACCAGTTGCCCTCGATCTTGATGAGGTCCTCTTCGGGGGCCTCCGCGATCACCGTGTCGCCGACGACTGCCTTCATGGCGTTGCTCCTTCGCTCGCTGGTTCCGTGACGGGGCGAACGCTACGCGCGCTCCCCCGATTCCCGCAGGACGGGCAGGTCCGGCCCCGCGGCGAGCGCCGCGTGCACGTCGTCACGGCTCAGGACGGCGGCTCCCTCGGACGCGCTGACCAGGTGCCGCACGGCACGGCGCAGCCCCGTGTACGCCGCGCAGGCCGCAGCGGCCTCGGGTGAGGTGTGGTCGATGCCGACCTCGGTGAGCGCGTCGACGACGGCTCCGGCGGCGAGCAGGTCCTCGACGGCGAAGTCGGGTGCGTCGGCCACGTCGACGGACTCCCCCGCCGCCTCGGCCGCGTCGTCGAGGACTGCGGAGTGGTGCAGCCCGGCGGCCACGATCGCGACGACGCACCGGCCACCGCGTGCGGCCTGGAGGCCCGTCACGCGTTCCGCGACCGCCGCCGCGTTGCCGAGGTGGCCGAGCACGACCTCCGGACCCTGCGGCAGCTGGGCGGTCACGTTCCGCAGCGCGCGGCGCTGTGCTGCGGCGTCGGGGGTCGGCGGCAGGGCGTCGACCCAGACGAGCAGGTGGGTGCCGTGGGCGATCCGTGCCGCACCTCCGGGACCCCACGCGAACCGGACCTGGTACTTCTCCTGGGTGCGTTCTGCCACGTCCGTCACGATAGCCGCCCGGGCGATGCTGTCCTTCTCCACAGGGTCGCCGTCCGACCGGGTTCCACCAGGGTCGCCAACCCTAGGATGCATGGTCATGGAGATCGCCCCCGTACCCACCCTGACCGGCGACCGTGTGACGCTCGAGCCCCTCGGGCAGGAGCACGCGGAAGACCTGCGGGCGGCGGTCGCGGACGGCGATCTGTGGCGCACCTGGTACACCTCCGTGCCCGCCCCGGCACAGGTCGAGGCCGAGATCGACCGGCGGCTCGCCGAGCACGAGGCCGGACGCATGGTGCCCTTCGCCGTGCGGGACCGCCCGACCGGCCGGGTGGTGGGTGCGACGACCTTCATGAACATCGACCCGGGCAACCGCCACGTCGAGATCGGCAGCACGTTCCTGGCCCGGTCCGCGCAGCGCTCGGGGATCAACACCGAGTCGAAGCTGCTCATGCTGTCGCACGCGTTCGAGGCCTGGCAGTGCATCGCGGTCGAGTTCCGCACCCACTGGCACAACCTGCAGTCCCGGGCGGCCATCGCGGGCCTCGGCGCGAAGCAGGACGGCGTGCTCCGGAACCACGCGATCGGCCGTGACGGCACGCTGCGCGACACCGTGGTGTTCTCGGTGATCGCGTCGGAGTGGCCGGCCGTGCGGCTCTCGCTGGCCGAGCGGCTCCGGCGGCACGACCGCGCCGAGGGGTCCCGCCGCCGGTCGGCCCGGCACGCCTGAGTCGTCCCCGCTGCGTCGTCTCGCACCGCCACGACGCACCGTCCAGCCCGCGGGCGTAGCGTCACCGCCATGCACGTCGGCCTCCGGATCGTCCTCGATGCGCCGGTCGACGCCGTGCGCGATGCCCTGCTGTCCCCGTCCGTCATGGTGGCGGTGACGAAGCCGTTCCTGGCGTACCGCTCGCGTGATCCCCAGGGGTTCCCGGAGCGCTGGGAGCCGGGGCACCCGCACCCGATCACCGCGGACGCGTTCGGGCTGGTGCCGAGCGGCGACACGCACGTCGACCTCGACCTGTACGAGGTCCAGGGAGTCCCCGTGCAGCGCGACAACGGCGGCGGCACGTCCGGGTTGTTCGGGCTGATGACGATGTCGCACCGGATGGCCGTCGTCCCCGCACCGGGTGGCCGGACCCTGCTGCTCGACCGCCTGACCTACCGGATGCGCCCGGCCGTCCTCGGGCTCGCCCTGTGGCCCGGCATGTGGGTCATCTGGCAGTGGCGGGCGTTCCGGATGCGCGCCCTCGCGCCCACCTGGCGGACCGACGGCGAGTGACGCGACGCGGGTCGGGCCTCCCGTCCACCGCGGAGCGGGCGTAGCCTCGACCACGTGAGCCAGACGCGCCCCCAGGAGCCGACGACCGACGACCGCGTGCGCAGCACGCTGGCGACGACGGATTGGCGGCGGATGACGTTCGACCTGTACCGCCGTGTCCGCGCCACCCCCGACCCCCAGACGGCGCACGCACTCTGGCGCGAGACCCGTGACGCGATGTTCGCGGAGCACCCGGCGTCGCCCCTGCTCGACGAGGACGCTCGCGACTTCGAATCGCTGCCGGTGCCGGACTACGACCCGGCGTGGCGGTTCCAGGTCCGCATCGAGGCCACGGAGCCCGCCGAGTTCGACTTCGAGACCGGCACCGACGGCGTCGTCCACTTCGACCGGCTCGGCCTCGTGCGGGTCCCCGGAGTCGGCACGCTCGACGTCTGGAAGCACGGCGGCTACGCGGGCGGGGTGTTCGTCCCCGTCAAGGACGCCAGCGCCGGCAAGGCCCGCGGCACCTACGGCGGCGGGCGCTACCTGCTCGACACCATCAAGGGCTCGGACCTGGGCGGCGACGACCTCGGGTCGCTCGTGCTCGACTTCAACTTCGCCTACAACCCGTCGTGCGCGTACGACCCGGCGTGGGCGTGCCCGCTCGCGCCTCCGGGCAACACCGTGCCGGTCCCGATCCCCGTCGGCGAGCAGTACGACTTCTAGGGTGGAACGCATGACAGGACTCGTCGCCCTCGACGTCGGTGGCCGCGTGCCGCCGTTCGAGCAGGTCCGATCGCAGATCGCCGCACAGATCACCGCCGGGTACCTGGTCGACGGCGAACGGCTGCCGAGCGTGCGCGGGCTGGCGGACGAGCTCGGGCTCGCCGCGGGCACCGTCGCGAAGGCCTACCAGCTGCTCGAGGAGGCCGGGCTCGTGCACACCGCACGGGGCGCCGGTACCCGGGTGGTGCGGCCAGCGGCGGTGCCGGACGCCGTGGCCGAGGCCGCTCGTGCCCTGGCCGCCGCGGCGCGCTCGGCGGGGCTGTCGGCGGACCAGGCGGCGACCGCGTTGCGCGAGGCCTGGCCGGCGTAGCGGGCGCGGGTGGCTGCGCTGGCGCTGGCGGGGCTGGCGGGGCTGGCGCTTCCGGGCGTACCTGGTCGTTCCGGGCGTACCCGGTCCGAAGTTCTGACCCGGTACGCCCGATTCGACCAGGCATCGCAGGCGTTCTGGGAAGGAACCTCCCGAGCGCTCAGCAGTGCTCGTACACGTACGCGTCGTCCTTCGGGGTCACCAGGTCGCGGTCGCGCAGGATCGTCATGGCCGGACGGCTCTTCAGCCCGCACACCGACCCCCACGAGCGCTCGAGGGTGTCCGAGTACTCCACGTCGATGACCCGCTTGCCGTAGGCCTTCGTGTACGCGGCGCACTCCCGGTACTGCACGCACTCCTCGGCGACGACGAAGTCGAACCCGGTCTGCTTCCGGCCGGACGCCCCGAGCTGCGGCGTGTTCTTCTGCCCGACGGCCAGGCCGTGCCGGTGCCCCTTGGCGACGAGCGACTTCGCGAGCGCCAGGTTGCCGGCACGGGTGAGCCGCTTGCCGCTCCGGGTCCACGAGTCGAGGTTGTCGAACTCCACCGCGTCGAACCCGCGGTCACCGCAGCGGGCGACGGTCTTCGCGAGCACCTTCGTGATCAGGGCACGCTTGGCCGCGGTCCGGGTGTCCAGGAGCATCTCGTCCGGCCACCCCGGGTCCGAGACCGGCTTGCCCGCGCGATCGCGGAGGATCGCCGACGGGTACGACTTCTTCCACGTGCGTGCGGCCTCGGGCTGCGTCTGGAACCCGTTGACGTAGCAGATGTTGTACTTGCCCTTCGCCGGGCGGTCGGTGCTGTCGCGCTCGACGATCGTCACGCCGGAGGGCGGGGTGTACCCGCCGCCGAGCTGGTAGTCCACGCGGCCCGAGGTCGGCAGGTTGCGGTAGCTCCCGGCCGCGCTGGTCGTGGCGGCCTCGGCGCAGCCAGCGGTGCCGAGGACGGCCACCAGGGCCATCGCGGTGGTCAACAGGACGGATCGCATGCGCACCCCGGAATCCTCGCACGCGCACGGCGAACGACCCCGCCCTCGCTGTTCCGGGGATGTGCACGC
The DNA here is from genome assembly GCF_003234395.1 of Curtobacterium sp. MCLR17_051. Classification (NCBI taxonomy): domain Bacteria; kingdom Bacillati; phylum Actinomycetota; class Actinomycetes; order Micrococcales; family Microbacteriaceae; genus Curtobacterium; species Curtobacterium sp. MCLR17_051. The sequence continues at coordinate 139,744 of NZ_QKTA01000002.1, read as the reverse complement.
TATGCTGGTCGTACTCGAGGCGCCGATCGCCTCGTGCGTCGTACGGACGCCCCGAACTCCCGACCACCTGTCTCCGGACTCTGGTCGATGATCGAGCACCTCACGAAGGTGCCCAGGCTTCTCTGCTGCGGCGACTGCGCCAGCCACATCCGTTGGCGCGCATCCCGCCCGCGCGCTGCCTCAGAGCGCGCCCACAGCCGGACTGCTCCGGCTCGAAAGGTCACCATGACCACCGAAGACATCCGTTTCTCCGACCTCGGCGTCCCCGCGCCGATGGTCTCCGTCCTCGCCGACCAGGGCAAGGACATGGCGTTCCCCATCCAGGCGGACACCCTCCCGGACTCCCTGCAGGGCAAGGACGTCCTCGGCCGCGGCCGCACCGGCTCCGGCAAGACCATCGCCTTCGCGATCCCGCTCGTCGCCCGCCTCGCCGCCAGCGGCCGCAAGCGCCGCGCCGGCCGCCCCCGCGCCCTGGTGCTCGCACCGACGCGTGAGCTCGCGACGCAGATCGACGTCGCCCTCGCCCCGCTCGCCAAGGCCATGGGCCTCAACACCACGACCATCTTCGGTGGCGTCGGTCAGGGTCGTCAGGTCGACGCCCTGCGCGGCGGCGTCGACGTCGTGGTCGCCTGCCCGGGTCGCCTCGCCGACCTGATGCAGCAGGGTCACGTGAACCTGGGCGACATCGAGGTCACCGTCCTCGACGAGGCCGACCACATGGCCGACATGGGCTTCCTGCCCGGCGTGACCAAGATCATGCAGGCGACGCCCGAGAACGGGCAGCGACTGCTGTTCTCCGCCACGCTCGACAACGGCGTGGACAAGCTCGTCAAGAAGTTCCTGCACAACCCGGTGATGCACTCCGTCGACGAGGCGAACAGCCCCGTCGAGGCGATGACCCACCACCTGTTCGAGGTCGCCGACGCCGACGCGAAGAAGCACCTCGTGAGCGCCCTCGCCTCGGGCAACGGTCGCCGCATCCTCTTCATGCGCACGAAGCACCACGCCAAGCGCCTCGCCAAGCAGCTCAGCAGCCAGGGGATCCCGGCCGTCGACCTGCAGGGCAACCTGTCGCAGGGCGCCCGTGAGCGCAACCTCGCGAAGTTCTCCTCCGGTGAGGCCCTCGTGCTCGTCGCCACCGACGTCGCCGCCCGCGGTGTGCACGTCGACAACGTCGAGCTCGTCGTGCACGTCGACCCGCCCACCGAGCACAAGGCGTACCTGCACCGCTCGGGCCGCACGGCGCGTGCCGGTTCGTCCGGTGACGTCGTCACGGTGACGATGCCCGCAGAGCGTCGCGACGTCGCGCAGATGATGCGTGCTGCCGCGATCAAGGTCACGCCGCAGCACGTCTCGGCGACCTCCCCGGCCGTCACCGCGCTCGTCGGCGAGGTCGCTCCGATCCGCCACGTGGCCGAGGAGCAGCCCACCCAGCAGCGTCAGCCCAAGCAGCGCTCGGCCGAGTCCGCCGGTGACGGCGGCGGTCGTCGCCGTGGTCGCGGCGGTCGGTCGGGAGGCGCGGCGCAGCCCGCGCGCTCCGGCTCGGCTGGCGAGTCCGCCGGTTCGGCCGGGGGCCGTCAGGGCCGTCCGGCCCGTGGCGCACGTTCCGAGGGCGCCGGGCGCTCCGGTGCCGCGGCCGCCGGTTCGACCGGTGGTCGCCGCAGCGGCGGCAACCGCCGCTCGGGCAGCAGCGACGTCGTGCGCGGCGGCTCGTCGGCCGTCTGGTCGTCCGAGGGTGGCTACGCCGCGGGGCGGTCCGGCAACGAGTCGGGCGGCAACCGTCGTGGTGGCTCGCGCCGCGCCTCCCGTCCGGCCGGCGCTGCCGACCGCCACTGACCTGCGCGCTTGACCCGCGCGGTCTGACCCGCTCGGCTTGAGCGCGTCGATGCCCGCAAGACACCGGTGTTCACGTTTCGAACCCCCGCATCCCGGGGTGTGTTCCGTGAACACCGGTGTTTTGCGTGACTGTGCTGGCGAACCTTGGCGGGGGCTGGGGGTGGGGTACCCCGGCGGGCGTACGGTCTGCTTCACCGGATGCCGCGCAAGCGGCTGACGGGGAACACGTCCGCTTCTGGAAGGAGTGCCTATGGCTGGCATCGATGACATCAAGAACGCCGCTGAGAAGGCGGCAGGCAAGGTCAAGGAAGCCGCCGGCAACGCGACCGGTAACGACCGCTTGAAGGCCGAAGGCCAGACCGACCAGGGCAAGGCCTCGGCGAAGCAGGGCGTCACCGACGTCAAGGACGCCGCGCACGGCGTCGCCGACAGCTTCAAGGACGACAAGCACTGAAGCCGGTTCGCAACCGCGCTGCGAAGCCCCCGGATCCGATCGGATCCGGGGGCTTCGTCGTGCGCCGGGCGCGGACGCCCTGGTCGGACTAGTGGAGGGCGCCGACCGATGCCAGGCCGGCGCGGAGCAGTGCGCCACGGCCGCCTTCCATCTCGTCGGCGACTGCGTCGGACGCGGCTTCCATCGGGGTCATCCACGTGAGCTCGAGGGCGTCCTGCCGGGGCTCGCACGTCCCCGTGACGGGGACGACGTACGCCAGCGAGATCGCGTGCTGCCGCTCGTCGGTGTACACCGAGGCGCCGGGCAGCGGGAAGTACTCGGCCACGGTGAACGGCGTCGGACTCGAGGGCAGCTGCGGGAACGCCATCGGCCCGAGGTCCTTCTCGAGGTGGCGGAACAGCGCGGTGCGGATCGACTCGCCGAACATCACACGGCCGGACACCAGGGTGCGGGCGATCGAACCGCTCGGGGAGACACGCAGCAGCACGCCGACCTCGGTCACGACGCCGAGGCCGTCGGTGCGGACGGGGACCGCCTCGACGTAGCAGATCGGCAGACGACGGCGGACGTTCGCGAGCTCCTCGTCGGACAGCCAGCCGGAGTCGGGATCGGGGGTGCGCAGCGAGGACATGCACCGTGTCTACCAGGGACGGCGGCGAGTTCGGCGGAAGGCGCGGGAGTTGGGGATGGTTAGCGTTGTCCACATGATCGATGCGGACCTGGTGCAGTGGACCCGGAGTACCTCCGACCGGCGGGGCACACCCCTGCTCGTGGCGATGCACGGGGTGGGCTCCAACGAGCACGACCTGCTCGGGCTCGCCCCCGCGCTGCCGCCCGCGTGGACCGTCGCGTCGCTCCGCGCGCCGATGCCGTGGGGACCCGGCTTCAGCTGGTACCCGCTCGGCACGCCCGGCTCCCCAGCGCCCGAGGCGGTGGACGCCGCGACCGCCGAGGTGCTCGACTGGATCGACTCCGTCGCCGCCGATCACCCGCGGATCGGGCTGCTCGGGTTCTCGCAGGGCGGCTCGATGGCGCTCCAGCTGCTACGCGCCCGGCCCGCGGCGTTCGCGTTCGCGGTGTCGCTGTCGGGCTTCGTCGTGCCGGGCGTCACGGACTCCCGCGACGAGGCCGTGTCGGCCGTGCGGCCGCAGGTGTTCCTGGGGCACGGTGACCTCGACCCGGTGATCCCGCCCGAGGCCACCGCCCGGACGCAGGCGTGGGCCGCAGCGCACACCGACGTGACCGACCGTTCCTACGCGGGCCTGCCGCACGCCGTGTCGACGGCGGAGCTGGCGGACGTGGCGGCCTTCGTCGACGCGGTGTAGGCGCACGACGACGGACAGGAGGCCCGGTGCCAGCTGGCACCGGGCCTCCTGTCCGTCATGGGTGACGTCCGTCAGTCGGCGAGGATCTGGAGCAGGTCCTTGCGGAGCTGGTCCACCTTGGCCGTGGCGGCCTTGGCCTGTTCCTCGGTCGCGGTGCTGCGGTACATCTGCAGGACGCCCATGGTCTTCCGCAGCGCCTCGAAGAACTCGCGCTGGGCGTCCGGGATGCCCGGGGCCCCGTCGAGTGCCGCAGCGATCTCGTCGGCCTTGGCCTCGGTCTCGGCCTTGCCGGCGTCGGTGAGCTCGAAGAGCGTCTTGCGGCCGTCGCCCGACGAGACCACGAGGTCTTCGTCGACGAGCTGCTGGAGCGTCGGGTAGACCGAGCCGGGGCTCGGCTTCCAGGCGCCACCGGTGCGCTCGGCGATGGTCTTGATCACGGCGTACCCGTTCTGCGGGCCCTCGGCCAGCAGACCGAGGATCGCGAGGCGGACGTCACCGCGGCGACGGCGTTCGCGGCCGAAGCCGGGCCCGCCGAAACCGGGGCCGAAGCCCATGCCCGGGCCGAAGCCGGGGCCGAACCCGCGGCCACCGAAGCCGCGGCCGCCGTGGTCGTGGTCACCGCGGTCACGGCCGGGGAAGCCGGCGCCGTGGTGCTGCCGCGCGCCGCCGAAGCGGGGGCCGCGCGGGCCGAACCCGCGCTGGTCGCGGGGGGACGTGTTGCTGTTGTCGTCATACGAGGGGCGCATGAGGAGTCCTTTCGTCGTGCTGAGTCGGCTCGCGATCGGTCTGACCTGATCGTCTTCGTCGTATCGCGATGTGTTTACGATAGATCGGTAACTATCGCTCTGTCAAGGGGTACGTGCGCTCGGCCTGCTGTCGGTGGTGGCGGGCAGGATGGGACGGACCATGACGGACGTCTTCGAGCGCTTCTCCCCCGCGACCACCGAGTGGTTCCGCGGCGCCTTCGACGCACCGACGCCCGCGCAGGCCGGGGCGTGGGACGCCATCTCGACCGGGCAGCACGCACTCGTGATCGCCCCGACCGGCTCCGGCAAGACCCTGGCGTCGTTCCTGTGGTCGATCGACCGGCTCATCAGCGCGACGGACCGTCCACCGGCGAAGCAGCGCACGCGCGTGCTCTACGTCTCGCCGCTCAAGGCCCTGGGCGTCGACGTCGAGCGCAACCTGCGGAGCCCGCTCGTCGGCATCACCCAGACCGCACGCCGCCTCGGCACCGAACCGCCCGACGTCACGGTCGGTGTGCGCAGCGGTGACACCCCGTCGTCCGACCGCCAGAAGCTCCTGCGCCAGCCGCCGGACATCCTCATCACCACGCCCGAGTCGCTCTACCTGATGCTCACCTCGCAGGCGCGCGAGACCCTGGTGAACGTCGACACCGTCATCGTGGACGAGGTCCACGCGGTCGCCTCGACCAAGCGCGGCGCACACCTGGCCGTGTCGCTCGAGCGCCTCGACGACCTGCTCGACAAGCCCGTGCAGCGCATCGGGTTGTCCGCGACCGTCCGCCCGCCGGAAGAGGTCGCGCGGTTCCTCGGCGGCCGTGCACCGGTGACGATCATCGCGCCGCCCGCGCAGAAGACCTTCGACCTGCGGGTCGTCGTGCCCGTCGACGACATGACCGAGCTCGGGGCGCCGCCGGTCGGCGCGGACGCGTCCGAGTCGCCGACGAACGGGTCGATCTGGCCGCACGTCGAAGAGCGCGTCGTCGACCTGATCGAGGAACACCGCTCGACCATCGTGTTCGCGAACTCGCGGCGGCTGGCCGAACGGCTGACTGCTCGACTGAACGAGATCCACGAGGAACGCGTGCTCGCCGCCGCCGGTGACGGCGTGCTGGTGCCGGCCGGTGCGTCCCCGGACGACGACGGCCTGCCCGTGGCGCGGGGCCGCCCGCAGTCACCGGCCCGCACCTCGGCGCACGCCGTCGCACCCCAGGGGGCCAAGCGACCGCCGGCGCAGCTGATCGGCGGGTCCGGGCAGACGGGCGGCGGGGGCTCGGACGCCTCCGTCCCGGTGCTCGCCCGCGCACACCACGGCTCGGTGTCGAAGGACCAGCGCGCGATCATCGAGGACGACCTGAAGTCCGGTCGGCTGCGGTGCGTCGTCGCGACGAGTTCACTCGAGCTCGGCATCGACATGGGCGAGGTCGACCTGGTCGTCCAGGTCGAAGCGCCGCCCTCCGTCGCGAGCGGCCTGCAGCGCGTCGGTCGTGCCGGACACCAGGTGGGCGAGATCTCCCGCGGCGTGCTGTTCCCGAAGCACCGGGCCGACCTGGTCAACAGCGCGGTCACGGTCGAGCGGATGGTCACGGGCCAGATCGAGTCGATCTCGGTGCCGGCGAACCCGCTCGACGTCCTGGCGCAGCACACCGTGGCGGCCGGGGCGATCGACACCCTCGACGTCGAGCACTGGTTCGAGCTCGTGCGGCGGAGCGCCCCGTTCAGCGGCCTGCCCCGATCGGCGTTCGAGGCGACGCTCGACCTGGTCACGGGCCGGTACCCGAGCGACGAGTTCGCCGAACTCCGGCCGCGGCTGGTCTGGGACCGCGTGCACGGCACCCTGACCGGGCGCCCCGGTGCGCAGCGACTCGCGGTGACGAGCGGCGGGACGATCCCCGACCGCGGCATGTTCGGCGTCTTCATGGTCGGCGAGAAGGCGTCCCGCGTCGGCGAACTCGACGAGGAGATGGTCTACGAGTCGCGCGTGGGCGACGTCTTCGCCCTCGGTGCGACGAGCTGGCGGATCGAGGAGATCACCCACGACCGCGTCGTCGTGAGCCCCGCCTTCGGGCAGCCCGGACGCGTGCCGTTCTGGAAGGGCGACGGCATCGGCCGGCCCGCCGAACTCGGCCGGGCGACCGGTGCGTTCGTGCGCGAGGTCGAGGGCGCCTCGGACGACGACGCCCGCGCCCGCGTCGCCGCCGGTGGACTGGACGAGCGCGCGATCACCAACCTGCTGACCTTCCTGCGCGACCAGCGCGCGGCCACCGGTCACGTGCCGAACGACACCACGCTCGTCATCGAGCGGTTCCGCGACGAGCTCGGGGACTGGCGGCTCATCCTGCACTCGCCCTACGGCATGCAGGTGCACGCGCCGTGGGCCCTGGCCGTCGCCGCACGGCTGCGCGAACGGCACGGCATCGACGGTGACGCGATGGCGGCCGACGACGGCATCGTCGTCCGCATCCCGGAGACCGACGCCGAGCCACCGGGTGCCGACCTGTTCGTGTTCGAGCGCGACGACCTCGAGGCCCTGGTCACCGACGAGGTCGGCGGCTCGGCGCTGTTCGCCGCGCGGTTCCGTGAATGTGCGGCGCGCGCCCTGCTGCTGCCCCGACGGAACCCCGGGCAGCGGTCGCCGCTCTGGCAGCAGCGACAGCGGGCCTCGCAGCTGCTCGAGGTCGCGCAGAAGTACCCGACGTTCCCGATCGTGCTCGAGACCGTGCGCGAGGTGCTGCAGGACGTCTACGACGTGCCCGCGCTGCTCGGGATCGCCGACGACATCGCCGGACGTCGGATCCGCCTGGTCGAGACGGAGACCGAGCAGCCGTCGCCGTTCGCCCGCTCGATCCTGTTCGGGTACGTCGCGGCCTTCATGTACGAGGGGGACACCCCGCTCGCCGAACGCCGGGCAGCGGCCCTGTCGCTCGACTCGACCCTGCTCGGCGAGCTGCTCGGCCGTGCGGAGCTGCGCGAGCTGCTCGACCCGGCGGTCATCACCTCGGTGGAGCGCGACCTGCAGCGGCTCTCGCCGGACCGTCGTGCCCGTGACGCCGAGGGACTCGTGGACGTGCTGCGGCTCGTCGGCGCGCTCGACCTCGACGAAGCGGTCGACCGGAGCTGGCTCGCCGACACCGCCGACCGTCCAGCGGCCACCGCCGAACTGCGGAGCACGCTCCAGGTGTTGGAGCGGGACCGCCGGGTGCTCTCGTTCTCGCACGCCGGGGCGACGCGCTGGGCCGTGATCGAGGACGCCGCCCGTCTGCGGGACGCCCTCGGGGTCCCGCTGCCGATCGGTGTGCCCACGGCGTTCATCGAGCCCGTGGCCGATCCCCTCGGTGACCTGATCGGCCGCTACGCCCGGTCGCACGGGCCGTTCTCCGCGCAGGAGGCCGCCGGTCGCCTCGGGCTGGGCATCGCCATCGTGCAGGACACCCTGCGCCGACTCGTCGCCGACCGCCGGGTGGTGGAGGGCGAGTTCAGACCCGACCGCCAGGGTGCCGAGTGGTGTGACGCCGAGGTCCTGCGACGGATCCGCACGAAGTCCCTCGCAGCGCTGCGGCACGAGGTCGAGCCGGTCTCGCCGGACACCCTCGCACGGTTCCTGCCCGCGTGGCAGCACGTGCAGACCCCCGGGACCCGCGGCGGGCTCCGTGGCGTCGACGGCGTCCTGCAGGTGATCGACCAGCTCGCCGGGGTCGCCCTGCCCGCCAGCGCCTGGGAGACCCTGGTGCTGCCGTCGCGCGTCACCGACTACTCGACGAGCATGCTCGACGAGCTCACCGCCACCGGTGAGGTCCTGTGGTCCGGCGGGGGCACCCTTCCGGGCAACGACGGCTGGGTGCGCCTGCACCTGGCCGACACCGCGGCGACGACGCTCGCCGAGCCCTCCGGGGACGAGACGACCGAACTGCAGCGGGACGTGCTCGGCGCCCTGGCCGGCGGTGGCGCGTACTTCTTCCGGCAGCTGGGCCAGGCCGTGGGCAGCAGTGACGACCAGGCGCTCACCACAGCGCTGTGGGACCTGGTCTGGGCCGGGCAGATCACGAACGACACGTTCGCCCCGCTGCGCTCGATGCTCGGCGGCAAGGCGAAGAGCTCGAGCGCTCCGCGTGCTCGGGCCTACCGCGGCCGTCGGCGTCCGACCATGCCGACGCAGTCCGGGCCGCCGTCCGTCGGGGGTCGTTGGTCGCTCCTGCCGCTGGCCGAGTCCGACTCGACCGTGCGGGCCGCGGCGACCGCCGAACAGCTGCTCGAACGCTACGGCGTCGTCACCCGCGGTGCCGTGCAGGTCGAAGGTGTCCGCGGCGGCTTCGCCGGGGTGTACCGGGTGCTCTCGCGCTTCGAGGAGTCCGGTCGGGCTCGTCGCGGGTACTTCGTCGAGGGGCTCGGTGCCGCCCAGTTCGCCACCGGCCCGACCGTCGACCGGCTGCGCACCTACGCCCGCGAACTCGGCGACGACGAGCGCGACGACCCGGACCGGAAGCGCGAGGCGCTCACGCTCGCCGCGACCGACCCGGCGAACCCGTTCGGGGCCTCGCTGCCGTGGCCGACGGGCGACGCCGACCCCGGTCTCGTGGCCGACGACGGCGGAGCCGCCCCGCCTGAGACCGCGGTCGGCAGCGGTGCGAAGACGGCTCGGGGCCACCGGCCCGGGCGCAAGGCGGGTGCCCTCGTCACGACCGTCGACGGCAAGCTCACCGTGTACGTGGAGCGCGGCGGCAAGTCGGTGCTCACCTTCACCGACGACGCCGCCGACCTCGCTGCCGCCGCCGCCTCGATCGCCGGCATCGTCCGGACCGGGCTGCGGAAGCTCTCGGTCGAGCGGGTCGACGGGGACTTCGTGCTGGAGACGCCGCTCGGCGGCGCGCTCCGGGCCGCGGGGTTCACGGCGACCCCGCAGGGGCTGCGGCTCCGTGTGTGAGGCGAGCCGCGCCTCCCGGCAGTGCGGCGACCATCTGCCGGAGGTGACCCGTGCCTGAAGGCGACACCGTCTACCGCGCTGCCCGCCGCCTGCACACCGCGCTGGCGGGCAAGGTCCTGACGAAGAGTGACTTCCGCGTCCCAGCGTTCGCGACCCTCGACCTGGTCGGCCGCACCGTCGACGAGGTCGTCCCCCGCGGCAAGCACCTGCTGCACCGCATCGGCGACCTGACCGTGCACTCGCACCTGAAGATGGAGGGCCGGTGGGACGTCTACGCGCCCGGTGACCGCTGGCGACGTCCGGCGCACCAGGCCCGGGCGGTCCTGGAGGCGGAGGGGGTCTCCACCGTCGGCTTCGCCCTCGGAGTGCTCGAGGTCGTGCCGCGCGACCAGGAGTCCGAGGTCGTCGGACACCTGGGGCCGGACCTGCTCGGCCCCGACTGGGACGCCGACCTCGCGCTCGCCAACCTGACCGAGGACCCCGAACGCCCGGTCGGGCTGGCACTGCTCGACCAGCGGGTGCTCGCCGGGCTCGGCAACGTGTACCGGAACGAACTCTGCTTCCTGCGCGGGGTGCTGCCCACGCGTCCGGTCGGGCAGGTGCCGGACCCGACGCGGACGATCACGCTCGCCAGCCGACTGATCCTGGCGAACCGCGACCGCAGTGCCCGCGTCACCACCGGCGTCGACCGCCCCGGCCGACGGTTCTGGGTCTACGGCCGTGCCGGCAAGCCGTGTCTGCGGTGCGGGACCCCGATCCGGCACGGCGAACTCGGCGACTCGGAACTCACCCTGCGCGACACGTACTGGTGTCCGCGCTGTCAGTCTTGACGCTGTCGCGCGGGGTGCAGTCGCGACGACGCGGTCGCACGGACGGCGTCGGTGACCCGTTCGAGCAGGGGTGACGCCAGGTTCCAGCGCTGCCACCACAGCGCCACGTCGGCGTGCCGACCCGGGGCCAGCTCGACCAGGACACCGCGGTCGATCGCCTCGAGGCACTGCGCCTCGGGCAGCAGTCCCCACCCGAACCCGAGCGTGACCGCACGGGCGAAGTCGGCAGAGGTCGGGACGAAGTGGCGCGGGCCGCCGGGAGCGTGGCCGAGGACCTGACGCAGGTACCCCTGCTGCAGGTCGTCGTCGCGGTCGTAGTCGACGAGCGGGACCTCGTCGAGCCGCCGGAGCATCCGCCGCTCGGTGCCGGTGTCGCCGAGGTAGCGGGCGACGAACGCCGGGGACGCCACCGCCCGGTACCGGTCGATGCCGAGCGGCACCGACGAGCAGCCCTGCACCGGATCCGCCTCGGCCGTCACGGCACCCATCACCGTGCCGGCGCGGAGCAGTTCGGCGGTGCGGTCCTGGTCCTCGCGGTGCAGGTCGAACACCACCTCGGTGTCGGCCCGGACGAGGGCGAGGGCGTCGAGGAACCAGGTGCCGAGCGAGTCGGCGTTCACGGCCAGCGGGATCGACGGCACCACCGACGTTCCACCGCCGAGGGCTCGGGAGGTCTCCTCGTCGAGCAGCCGGACCTGCCGTGCGTGCCGGAGCACGACTGCGCCGTCCGCGGTCGGGCGCACCGGGGTGGTGCGCTGGAGCAGGACCCGGCCGACCTGCTGCTCCATCGACTTGATCCGCTGCGAGACCGCCGACGGGGTGATCGCCAGCGCACGGGCCGCCGCATCGAGCGTGCCGTGGTCGACGGCGGCGAGCAGCGTCTCGAGGTGCTCGCGCTGGAACCGGGTCATGCAGCTGAGCTTACGGGGCTGCAGGAACGTGAGCTGTACTACACCGACGCCCGGCCCTAGCGTCGGACCGTGACCACGCTCCTGCCCCTGCTCTCCGGCCTCGGCACCGGCCTCGCACTGATCGTCGCGATCGGTGTGCAGAACACGTACCTGCTGCGCCTCGCCGTGAGCGCCGGGCTCCGGGTGGTGGCCGCTGCCGTCGTGGTGTGCGCGGTCTCGGATGCGCTGCTCATCGTCGCCGGCGTGCTCGGGGTCGGCGCCGTGGTCGAGCGGTTCCCCGTGGCGCTCCTGGTGATCCGGTTCATCGGTGCCGCGTTCCTGCTCACGTACGGAGTGCTCGCAGCGCGGCGTGCGCTGCGGCCCTCGGGGGACGCGATGCGGGTCGCCGACGAGGCGGCCGACGACGGAGTCGTGGGCTCCGGTGCGGGCGCAGGCGCGGGGGTCGACGCGACCACCGGCACGACGGTGGCGGCGGGGCGGACGCGCACCGCGCCTCCCGACCAGGTGGTGACCATGCGGACGGCCGTGCTGACCATGCTCGTCTTCACGTGGGCGAACCCGCACGTCTACCTGGACACGCTGGTGTTCCTCGGGTCGGTGGCGAACCAGCAGGGTGCGGACGACCGGTGGCTCTGGACGATCGGTGCCGTCGCAGCGAGCTGCCTGTGGTTCGGTGCGCTCGGGTTCGGCGGACGCCTGCTGCGGCCGCTGTTCGAGAAGCCGCTGACCTGGCGGGTGTTCGACGGCCTGGTCGCCGTCGTGATGCTCGCGTTCGGCGTGCTGCTGCTCGTCGGCGCGTAGCGGCGGCGGCGCCCGGGCGGCGCGGCGGGCGGGCGGGCGGTGGATGCAAAACACCGGTGTCCACACGTCGCGCCGCGGTCTGCGGGTGTGCAACGTGCGAACACCGGTGTTTTGCGGGCCAGGCCGACCCGCGGAGCCGCCCTACTGCATGCGCTGGCCGACGCGGCTGTGCCGACGGCTGTAGCCGAAGTAGATGACGAAGCCGATGGCCAGCCAGACGACGAACCGGAGCCAGGTCTCGACCTCGAGGTTCAGCATCAGCCAGAAGCACAGCACCGCCGAGATGATCGGCAGCACGGGCGACCACGGCACCCGGAAGGCCCGCGGGGCGTCGGGTCGCGAACGACGCAGCACGACGATGCCGATCGACACCAGGACGAACGCGGACAGCGTGCCGATGTTGATCATGCCCTCGAGCTTGTCGACCGCGGTGAACCCTGCCAGCAGCGCCACGACGACACCGGCGACGACCTGCACGCGCACCGGGGTCTGCGTCTTCGGCTTGGTCTTCGAGAACCAGCGGGGCAGCAGGCCGTCGCGGCTCATCGAGAAGACGATGCGGGACAGGCCGAGCAGCAGCACCATGACGACGGTGGTCAGACCGATCAGGGAGCCGATGGCGATGATGCCGGCGGCCCACGGCAGCCCGACGATGTCGAACGCCGACGCCAGGGACGGCGCCTTCTCCTCGGCCAGGCGCTGGTACGAGACCATGCCGGTGATGACGATGCTGACGCCGACGTAGAGCAGGGTCACGATGCCGAGGCCGATGAAGATGCCGCGCGGCAGGGTCTTCTGCGGGTTCTCGGTCTCCTCCGCGCTCGTGGCGACGACGTCGAAACCGATGAAGGCGAAGAACACCAGGGACGCCGCGGCGAGCAGGCCGAAGACGCCGTACTGGGCGGGCTCGGCACCGGTGAACCAGGACACGAGCGACTGGGTCCAGACGCTGCCCTCGGCACCCTTGGCAGGCTCGGCCGGCGGGATGAACGGCGTGAAGTTCGCGGCCTTGACGAAGAACGCACCGGCGACGATGACGAACACGACGATCGCGACCTTGATGACGGTGATGACCGCCGACACCCGCGACGACAGGCGGGTGCCGAAGGCGAGGAGCACCGTGAAGATCCCGACGATGAGCACCGGCCCCCAGGTGAAGGGGATCGGCCCGAGCTGGATCGTGCTCGGCAGGGTGATGCCGAAGACGTCGAACGCGGTGCTGAGGTAGATCCCCCAGTACTTCGCGATCACAGCACTGGCCGTGAGGGTCTCGAGGATGAGGTCCCAGCCCACGATCCAGGCGAGCAGCTCACCCATCGTGGCGTAGGTGAACGTGTACGCGGAGCCGGCGACGGGGATCGTCGACGCGAACTCGGCGTAGCACATGATCGCCAGGCCGCAGGTGACGGCGGCGAGCAGGAAGGAGATGATGACGCCGGGCCCGGCGAAGTTCGCGGCGGCGTTCGCGCCGACCGAGAAGATGCCGGCGCCGACGGCGACCGCGATCCCCATCGCGGCGATGTCGAACGTCTTCAGGGAGCGTTTCAGGGACCTGCCCTGCTCCTCGGAGTCGGCCAGGGAGGCCTCGATCGACTTGATGCGGAGCTTCGTTGCCATGGGGTGGATCCCGTCATCGGCTGGCGGCGGACCTCGGAAGGGTACTGGTGTACCACTGTGTCACGCAAAGCGTCCGCCCGGACGGTGGTCCGGTCCGGCGACGGCCGGGAGGCGCGGCGGCAGTCCGGCGCGTACCGCTCGGCCAGCCGATGGGTGCGTCCAGGGCCGCGGTTGCGGCCGCGTCAGCGGGATGCGGGTGTGCTCGCGTCAGCGGCCGGCGCGCCAGTCCGCCAGGAACCGGGCTCCGGCCTCGTCGTGGATCACGCCGTCGGGCGCGGTGAGCACCGGGTACGGCGTGGCCGGCACCCCGTCGGCGGGACGGACGTCGACGTGCGCGACCTCGTGGCCGTGGGCGTGCAGCCAGTCCGCCATGGCGTAGTCGCTGCGGGAGTCCCCCACGGTGCGCCAGGTGACCGGGAGCTCGCCGTCCTGCCCGAGGAGCTCGAGCGAGCGCTCGGCCCCCAGGTCCTTGCCGCTGCGGTCGGACTCGACGTCGGTCGAGATGATCGTCGGGTCGATGCGCCACTGCACGGCGCCGTCGGCGTCGGGTCGGACGTCGTCGAGGCGGCGGACACCGAGCCCGCGACGCTCGAGTGCGGCCATGGCCTTCGCGTCGAACTCCGGCTGGCGGGCCAGGTAGGTGGCGTTCGGCACCTCGACGCGCTGCTCGATCGACACCATGGCGCGCTTCGTCTCGTCGAAGAACACCAGGTCCGCGTACTCGTCGCGGACCAGCTCGCGCATCTCGTCGGCGTAGTCCCGCGGCAGGGCGAGGTCCTCGGCGACGGTCAGCTCACCCATGCCGCCGTCGTACTGCGGACCGATCGAGCACCACACGGCACCCTTCTCGCAGACGGCGTGGACCCGGCCACCCTCGGCGAGACCCCCGGCGAGCAGCGGACCGACGACCTCGGAGCGGATGAAGGCGTCGCTGCGGCCGGTGTTGAAGACGATCGGGATGCCCTCGGCGGCGAGCGCGACGAGGTCCGCGACGATGCTCGGGATCGCGATGGTGCGGGAGACCGGGCTGGCGATGGGCCCGTCGACGTCGAGCAGGAGACCGAGGCGGGGTGCGTTCACCCGCCCATCCTCTCGCAGTCAGCTGCTGGGCGAGGCGATCCGGCTCCGGACGCGGTCGATCAGGGCTCCGAGGGCCGCGGGAGCGGGGACGTGTCCCTGCCCGGGCACCTCGGCGTACTCCGAGCCCGGGACGGCGTCGACCACGGCGCGGGCCGCACGGCGCATCCACTCGAGTCCGTCGCCACCGGCGCCGACGAGCACCGGCACACCCACGGCGGCAGCGACCCGCTCGGGCACGGCGAGGCCGTTCAGTACCCGGACCTCGCGGCTGAGCACGTGGGCGTCGACCACCAGGGAGCGCCAGAGCGACCCCTTGAGCCGCAGTGCCGTGACCTGGCCCATCGGGACCCCGAGCACCTGGGTCAGGAACCCACGGACGGCCTGGGCTCGGCGGCCGGCACCGACGTGCTCGTCGAGCAGGTCGGCGAACACGACGTCGTCGGCGTGCGGGTCGACGGAGGCGCGGTACGGCGGTTCCCACAGGACGGCGCCGTCGACGGGCAGTCCGGTGGCGAGCCCGTGCAGGACGACACCGGCGCCGACGCAGATGCCGACGGCGGTGGTCGGTGCGCCGATGCTCTCGACGACGGCCCGCAGGTCGTCGACCTCGCGCTCGATGGCCCACGTCGCGGAGTCACCGCTGGCACCACGGCCACGGCGGTCGTAGGTCACCACGCGGTGGGTCGAGCCGAGCTCGGCGACCACGCGGTCGAGGTACGGGGTCCCGCGGTGGTCGAAGGCACCGCCCACGACGACGACCGCCGGCCCGTCCCCTGCCTCGGAGACGGCGATGTTGGTGCCGTCGGAGGAGACGACCGTTCGGTCGACTGGAGGGAGCATGGGGTCCTTTGCGAGCTGTCGACGGCGATGCGTCGGGCCTCGGAGGGGACCGTGCGGATTACCGGTCCTCCGAGTGTCGCAGGCATGGGAGTCCGTGTCTCCCCCCGCTTCCAGGGGCAGAACCCCGCCACTCGACACCGTGGTGGTCGCGGTGTCATGCTGTTTGAGTACACCTGTACTCAAACGAACACCGGCACTGCAACGGGGAACCATGACACTCATCGCCATCGTCGCCTGCGAGATCGCCTTCTGGGTCGCGATCCTCGGCGGCCTGACCACCCGGTACCTGCTGCGACGGCCACGCACGGGTGCGGCGATGCTCGTCGCGGCACCCGTGATCGACCTCGTGCTGCTCGCGGTCGTCACTGTCGACCTGCTCGGTGGCGGAACCGCGTCGTGGCACCACGGACTCGCGGCGATCTACATCGGCTTCTCGGTCGCGTACGGGCACCGGATGATCGCGTGGGCGGATGTCCGGTTCACGCACCGGTTCGCCGGGGGTCCCGCGCCGGCGCGTCTGAGTGGACGGCGGTACACGGCCCGGTGCTGGGGCGACGTGCTGCGGACCGGGCTCGCCGTGCTGATCGCCGGCGGGATCATCGGTGCGCTCGTCCTCGTCGTCGGCGACCCGGAGCGCACGGACGAGCTGCAGGGCACGGTCGCACTGCTCGGGGTGGTCCTGGGCGTCGAACTGCTGTGGGCGATCAGTTACACGATCTGGCCGCGCCGAGTCACCACCGCAGCCGCGGACCCGGCCGGAGCTTCGAGCCGGCCGTAGGCTGACCCGGTGCCCCGCCGTGTCGACCTCGAGGAACGGGGAAGCCTGGTGGCCGCGGCCTGCCTGCGGATCCTGGAGCGGGACGGCCTCAGCGCGCTGTCCGTGCGGAACGTCGCGGACGAGGCCGGCATCGCCCCGGCGTCACTCCGCCGCGTGTTCCCGACACAGCACGCCCTGCGCGAGCACTGCCTGACGATCATCGAGGAACGGGTCACCGTTCGGCTCGCCGCCCTGCGTTCGACGGGTCGTGCGCTCGCACTGGACGTCCTCGCCCAGGTGCTGCCGCTCGACGCCGAGCGCACGACCGAGATCCTGGCGCAGGTGCAGCTCGGCGTGCTCGCGCGCACCGACGACCACCTGGCCGCGAGTGCCCGACGCCTGAACGACGGGGTCCGCCGGGTGGGCACCCGGGCGCTGGAGATCCTGCGTGAGGACGGCGGCTTCGGCGACGGTCGCGACCTGACCGACGAGGTCGACCGGCTGCACGCGCTGATCGACGGGCTGGCGGTCGAGCACACGTGGGATCCGGCGGCACGTGCGCCCGAGCGGGTCCTGGCGCTCGTCGAACTGCACGTGGACAGCCTGCGCGGCGCGATCGCCTGACGCCTCAACGACCCCGGTAGACCTCGCGCCGGTGCCCGGCGCGCACGACGACGACCACGAGCCGCCCATCGTCGATCAGGTAGATCACGCGGTAGTCACCGACCCGGACACGCCATTCCGGGCTGTTGACGAGTCGACGAGCCGCGGGTGGACGTGGCTCGTCAGCCAGGATCGCGAGAACCCCTTCGACGAGTCGTCGGGCATGTGGCGGCAGTTTGCGGATGGCACGCCCCGCACTCGGCTCGAACTCGATGTCGTAGGTCATCCCAGACCGAGTTCGCGCCTGAGGTCCTCCCACTTGACGTTCTCGCCGCCGATGCGCTCGTTCTCGAGTCGGGCCTCTTCCACCGCCTTCAGGTCGTCCAGGTCCTCGGCCGCCTCGAGCAACCGGTCGAGGACGGCCGCGTCGACGACGGCTGCGACGCGCTTGTTGCGCCGGGTCAGGTAGACGGGTTCGTGCCGGGCGTCGTCGATGATCGACGCCAGGCGGCCACGGGCTTCGGAGATCGACACTTCGCTCACCTGTACATTCTAGAGCGTTTTGTACAAGTCAAACGAGTGCCGTGGTGCCGACCGACTCCCGTTCGAGCAGGGACCGCTTGACGTCGAGCCCCCACGCGAAGCCCCCGAGCGTGCCGTCCGAGCGCAACACCCGGTGGCACGGGACGAAGAGCGCCGGGGCGTTCCGGGCACACACGCTCGCCGCCGCCCGCACGGCGTCGGGCCGGCCCATCGCAGCCGCGAACCCGGTGTAGGTCAGGGTGCCGCCGGCGGGGATCCGGCGGAGCTGGCGCCACCCCTCGGTGAAGAGCTCCGTGCCGAACTGGCGCACGGGCACCTGCATGGCGTGCTCGACCTCGCCCGAGTAGAAGGCGTCGACCGCGTCGGCCGAGGCGACCACGCCGTCGAGCACCCGGTCGGGACGGTGGCGGTCGGCCAGACGGGCGAGGATCCGCTCGACGGAGTCGGTCCACCCGGACGCGAGGACCCTGCCCTCGGCGTCTTCGAGCACGGTGAACGCCCCGTCGGGGGTGTCCAGGATCTGGATGGTTGCGTCGGTCATCGGTCGTCCTTCCGGGGGTCCTCGGGGGCACGGGCTGCACGGGCGCCGGCGGTCGCGGTCATCGCGCGGTCGATGATCGGTCGCCAGCAGTGCATCGTGAGGTAGCTCCGCCAGGGGGCCACCTGCTCCGACCATAGGGAGAGCTCGCGCGCCGTTCCGGGCAGCCCGAGTTCCTGTGCACCGTTCCGCACGGCGAGGTCGCTGTGGAGGAAGATGTCGGGGTGGTGCCGGACCCGCAGCGCGACGTAGTCGGCGGTCCACGGCCCGATGCCCTTCACCGCGAGGAGTCCGTCGCGCAGGTCACCGAGGGACTGCCCACCGTCCACCACCAGGGACCCGTCGGCGAGCGCCGCCGCCACCCGCAGGATCGTGTCGACGCGGGCGGCGGGGCCGCGCAGCACCTCGTGCCCGCGTTCGGCGATCGCCACCGCGGACGGGAACAGCAGTCCGCCGGGCCGGATGGCGTCCGGCACCGTCGCTCCGAGTGCCGCCACGAGCCGGGTCTGCGCCGTGCGCGCCGCGGCCACCGAGACCTGCTGCCCGATCAGGGTGCGGAACACGATCTCGTGCGCGTCCACCGCGCCGGGGAGCCGGAGGCCGGGCACCCGCGCGACGGGTCCGGCGAGCTCGGGCACGGCTCCGAGGACGGCGTCGACGGCGACCGGGTCGGCGTCGAGGTCGAACAGCGCACGCACCCGCGCCACGAGCGCGGGCAGGTCGGAGAGGTCGGTGACCCGCACGCGCAGGTCGATCCCGGTGCCCCGCCCGGCCACGTCGGGGACGGCGGCCGACGCGCTGAACCAGCCCGGGCCTCCAGGCAGGTCGACCAGCCGCCCGTACGACGTGACCCGGCCCGTGGGGTCGGTGTCCACCTGCTCCGTGCCCGGCAGGGCGTGCAGCGCGTGCCAGTCGAGCAGGCCCTGCGCGTCGAACGGCGCCCGGGCCGGCAGGTGGACGTTCAGTGCGCCGTCGCCGCCGTCCGTGGCACCGTCGCCTCGCCCGGACCGCCGTGCGCGGAGCTCCGTCGGGGTGACGGCGAAGACCTCGCGCACGGTGTCGTTGAACTGCCGGACGCTGGCGAAGCCTGCGGCGAACGCGACGTCGGCGACGGGCAGGTCGGACGAGGTGAGCAGGGTCCGCGCGGTCTGCGCCCGGTGCGCCCGACTGAGCGCCTTCGGCCCGGCGCCCAGCTCGGCCGTCATGATGCGGTTGAGCTGCCGCTCCGAGTACCCCACACGCGCGGCGAGCCCGGGGACGCCGTCGCGCTCGACGACACCATCGAGGACGAGTCGCATCGCCCGGCCGGCGACGTCCTCGCGCAGGTCCCACTCGGGGCTGCCGGGGGTCGCCTCGGGCAGGCAGCGCTTGCAGGCGCGGAAGCCGGCCAGGTGCGCTGCGGCGCTCGTGCGGTAGAAGGTGACGCCGGAGACCCTCGGCGTGCGGGCCGGGCAGCTGGGCCGGCAGTAGATGCCGGTGGAGTGCACGGCGGTGACGAACTGGCCGTCGAAGCGCGCGTCGCGGGAGGCGACGGCGCGGTGCCGCTCGGCGTGCAGCGCGTCAGGCTGCGCGTCGGTGTCCGGGGTGGTCATGGACTCAGCCTGACATGCGCCGCCGACGTCGACTGGCGGGAATCGGACGGAGCAGCGCACGGCCGGGAGGCCCGGCTAGCGTTGACCGGGTGACTTCCGCAGACGACGTGGCCGGTCTCGACGACCTGCCGTTCCGGACCGAGGTCGAGGTCGCGCTGCTGCTTGTCTCGCCGCGGCACCGGTACGAGGGACGCCCGGCCGACGGCGCGCTGCCGGTGGCCGCGGACGATCCGGACGAGTCACGCGACCGGATCGAGCTGCGGGCCGGGCTGGGCATCGTCGGCGACCGGTACTTCGCGGCCCGGGCGCACGTGCACGCCTCGGTCACGGTGATCGGCCTGGAGGGTCTCGAGGCCGTCGGTCACGCGATCGGTGCCACGGTCGACCCCGCTGCGACCCGACGGAACGTGTTCCTGCGGGGCGCCGACGTCGAGGCACTGCGGGGCGAGCCGTTCTCGCTGGAGAGCGTGCTTCCCGGTGGTGACAGCGGCGGCGCCCTCGGTCGTGCCGTCCGGTTCCGTGGCTACCGCGCGGCGAACCCCTGCGCCTGGATGGACCACGAGGTGGCACCCGGGGCGTTCCGGGCGATGCGCGGCCGGGGCGGCGTGCGGTGCGACCCGGAGTCCGACGGTGTGCTCACCCTCGGTCCGGCGGTGCTCCGCACGGCCCGCCCCGTGACGCTCGGCTGACGCGGTCGCCGGACGGGGCGACCGCCCTGCGGCACAGTGCTCAGGCGGTGAGGGCGCTCTCGATCGCGTCGACGAACGCCGGCAGGTCGTCCGGGGTGCGGGAGGTGATGAAGCCGCCGTCGACCTGGACCTCCTGGTCGACCCACTCGGCACCGGCGTTGCGCAGGTCGGTCTGCAGCGACGGGAACGAGGTGACGGTCTTGCCGGACAGCACGCCCGCCTCGACGAGGGTCCACGGGCCGTGGCAGATCGCCGCGACCGGCTTGCTCGCCTCGGCGAAGGCCTGCACGAGCGTCGCCGCGCGGGACTCCTGGCGCAGCGTGTCGGCGTTGATCGTGCCGCCGGGGATCACGAGGGCGTCGAAGTCCTTCGCGTCGACACCGGCGATGGTGGTGTCCGGCTCGAGCGTCTGCCCCGGGTCCTTGTCGCCGACCAGGGTCTGGATCGTGCCGGTCTCCTTCGCCGCCACGGTCACCGAGGCACCGCGCTCACGCAGCTGCTCGGTGGGGACGACGATCTCGTCCTGCTCCACGCCGTAGTTCGTCGTGATGACGAGGACCTTCTTGCCGTCGAGGGTTGCCATGATCGCTCCTTCCGCGGCCCGGTCGTTCCGGCCGCACACCCGAGGGTCGTCGGGGTCGGCTGGGCAGGCCTCCAGGGGCGGCTCGGGGGTCCGTCCGGGCGGTCGCGACTCCCCGCTCAGGTCCGCCGGGTGGTCGCGAAGCGTCGGCTGGCGGCGGCGCAGCCGACGGTTCCTGACCACTGGGCGCGGGACGGGCGGGGTGTCCTGACCAGCCGGCGGGCGGGCGCGCCGGGCAGGCCGGGCGTCGCGCTCAGCCGCGGATGCGGAAGCCCTCGCCGTCACGCTCGACGGTCAGGCCGTCGTACCCGTGCACTCGGTGCAGGCCGGCCGTCACCGGGTGCTCGAGTGGACCGACGACGACCGTGGTCGCGCCGGAGGCGATGGCGGACTCCAGCCCGGCCGGGGCGTCCTCGAACGCCACGCAGTCGGTCGGGTCGAGGCCGAGCAGGGCAGCTCCGCGCAGGTAGCCGTCGGGGTGGGGCTTGCCGTGCTCGACGTCCTCCGAGGGCACGAAGGCCTCGGGCACGGCGAACCCGGCGGCCGCCATCCGGCCCGCGGCGAGGTCACGCGGTGCGCTCGTCACGAGGGCCACCGGGACGCCGAGTTCGACGAGTCGCTGCACGAAGGCGACGGCGCCGGGGATCTCGAGGATGCCCTCGGTGCTCGCGGTCTCCTCGGCGACGAGCTCCGCCGCGATCCGCTGCTGCTCGGCCAGGGGCAGGTCGGGCAGGAAGCGCCGCAGGGTGTCGATCGCCTGCCGCCCGTGCGAGAACGCGAGGATCTCGACGGGGTCGATGCCGTTCGCATGGCCGAACCGGGTCCAGGTCGCCTCGACCACCGCGGTCGAGTCGACGAGCGTCCCGTCCATGTCGAAGAGGACCCCGGACGCCACGATGTCGATCACGCGCCCGACCCTAGCCCACGGGGGTCAGCGCGCCCCGGCACCAGCGCGGACGGGTCAGCGCGCCCGGACGTACCGGGTGAGCAGCACGCCGCCGGCGCCGAGCAACACGTGCGCCGGTCGCATCCGCCGGAGTTCCGGCGAGGACCCCCGGGCGATGCGCGGCCCCTCCCCGCCCTCGAGCGACGGGTCGAGCGTCAGGGTCAGCTCGTCGACGGCGTCCGCGGCGATGAGCGCCCCGAGGAACGACGGCCCGCCCTCGCAGTGGATCATCCCGAGGCCACGGTCGGCCAACACGCCTCGGATCCGCCCGGCGTCCACCGAGTCCGGCTCGTCGTCCGCACTGCAGGGCACGACGTCGGCGACCTCGGCGAGTGTCTGGGCCTTCGACGACGCAGCCGCCGTCGCCGACGTCAGGACGATCGGGCGCACCGGCGCCTCGGTGAACACCCGAGACCCCGGGTCGAGCGACAGCGAGCCGGTGACGATCGCGAACACGGGGTGGTCCGGCTTGCCGTGCGCCCGACGCCAGGCGACGTCGGCGTCGTGCAGGACCATCGGCCCGTAGCCCTCGTCACGGACGGTGCCGGCGGCGACGAGCACGACGTCGGCCACCCGCCGGAGCAGGTCGAAGACGCGCAGGTCGTCGTCGCCGCCGAGCGACCCGGACACCCCGGCAGCCGAGGCCGAACCGTCGAGCGTCGCGACGAAGTTCACGCGGAGCCAGGGGGCCCCGGCGTCGGCGGTGTAGAGGTCGAGCAGGTCGTCGTCGGACAGGTCCGCGATCGACGGGGGCAGGACGTTCACGTGTTGTGCCTCGATTCCACGGGGGTGCGCCATCCGAGCGTGGCCTCGACCATGCGCATCGCGTCGACGCTCTCGGCGACGTCGTGCATCCGGACGATCCGGGCACCGAGCATCGCACTCACGGTCGCGACGGCGAGCGATCCGGAGAGCCGTTCCCCGCGGGGGCGTCCGAGCGACTCCCCCACGAAGTCCTTGTTCGACACCGCGGCGAGGACCGGGTAGCCGAGCGCGACGACCTCGGGCAGCCGACGGGTGAGCTCGAGGGTGTGCACGGTGTTCTTGTGGAGGTCGTGGCCCGGGTCGACGATGATCCGCGACTCGGGGATGCCCGCGGCGAGCGCCCGGTCGACCCGTTCGCGCAGGAACGCGACGACCTCGCCCGCGATGTCGCCGTACTGCGGCGGTGCCGGCAGGGGCCGTCGGGGTTCCGCGAGGGAGTGCGTGATGACGACGGTGGCCTCGGAGTCGGCGACCACGGCGGCCATCCGCGGGTCGGACAGGCCGGTGGTGTCGTTGACGACGGTCGCCCCGGCTGCGATCGCCGCTGCGGCGACCTCCGGGCGGAAGGTGTCGACGCTGATGACGACGTCGGACTGCTGGGCGAGCTGCTCGACGACGGGGACGACGCGGTCGATCTCGTCGGAGGCGGGCAGTTCCGGACCGGGGGCGAACTTGACGCCGCCGATGTCGACCCAGTCGGCGCCCTGTTCGGCTGCGCGCACCGAGGCGGCGACGGCCCGGTCGAGCTCGAAGGTGGCGCCGCGGTCGTGGAACGAGTCGGGGGTGCGGTTCACGATCGCCATCACGGCGATGCGGTGGTCGAAGTCGATGGTGCGGCGGCCGAACGTCCGGACCGGGTGGCGCAGGTCCGGCACGACCCAGCCGGGGCTGGCCGTGCCGGGTCCGGCCGCGCCGTCCAGGAGGCCCGTCATGCGTCCGCCCCGGCACGCTCGTCGTGCCCGGCCTCGGTCCCACGCCCCGCGCCGATGAGCGCGATCGCCTCGGCCCGTCCTGCGGTGTCGGCCAGCGAACCGGTCGCCGCCACCGTCACGGTCGTCGAACCGGTCTGGCGCTCCCCACGCGTCGTGACGCACTGGTGCTGCGCGTCGAGGACCACGAGGACGCCCTCGGCGCCGAGCCCCTCGGCGATGGTCGCGGCGACCTGTTCGCCGAGTCGCTCCTGCAGCTGCGGACGGGAGGCCACCGCGTCGAGCACCCGTGCCAGCGTGCCGAGCCCGATGAGGCGGTCGCCCGGCGCGTACGCCAGGTGCGCGACCCCGAGGAACGGCAGCAGGTGGTGCTCGCAGACGGAGCGGAACTTCACGTCCCGCACGATGACGAGCCGACCGCGTTCGCCGTCCTCGGCGTGCACGGTGCCGTCCCGGGCGATGGCGACCGCGTCGGTGCCGATCCCGGAGAAGAACTCGGCGTACGAGTCGGCGACCCGGGCGGGGGTGCGGGTGAGTTCCGGGCGGTCGGGATCCTCGCCGATGGCGAGCAGCAGCTCGCGGACGGCGGCCTGCACACGGGCGCGGTCCATGGGTGACGTCACCCGCTCATCCAACACCAGCCATGGCCGGAGAACGCGGGCAGACGCCCAGCGCGAGGTGCGCGATCCGCGTGGAACGGGCCTCCCGGCTGTCACAACCTGTGAGACCGGTGTGACACGCCCGAAACCCAGCGTCCTTTAAACTCTCGTGGTGAGCGCCCCGCAGACCGACACCACGCCCCGGAACCGCTTCGCGACCGGCCTCGATCGATTCTTCTCCATCACGCAACGCGGATCGTCGATCCCCCGCGAGGTCCGCGGTGGCCTCGTCTCGTTCGTGACGATGGCGTACATCGTCATCCTGAACCCCCTCATCCTCGGCGGGTTCAGCGCCGACCAGGCCGCCAAGGACGTCAGCGGCGGATGGCTCGAGAACGCTCAGGTGGCCGCGGCGACCGGCCTCGTCGCCGGCGTCATGACCATCGCGATGGGCATCATCGCGAACCTGCCGTTCGGCATCGCCGCGGGGCTCGGGATCAACTCGTTCCTCGCCGTCAGCGTCGTGCACCAGGTCACCTGGGCCGAGGCGATGGGGCTGGTCGTCATCAACGGTGTGATCATCGTGATCCTCGCGCTGACCGGCATCCGGACGATGATCTTCACCGCCGTCCCGGCCCAGCTCAAGGCCGCGATCACGGTCGGCATCGGCCTGTTCATCGCCTTCATCGGGCTCGTCGACTCCGGCTTCGTGCGGTCCTCCGGGCTCGCGTCGCCGCCGCTGCAGCTCGGCGAGGACGGCTCCGTCGGGGCCCTGCCGACCATCGTGTTCCTGATCGGCCTGATCATCATCGGCACGCTCATGGCCCGCCGGGTCAAGGGTGCGCTGCTCATCGGCATCGTCGCGACCACGATCATCGCGATCATCCTGCAGGCGATCTTCCAGGTGCCCACCTCGGTCGACTCGAAGACCGGCTGGAACCTCAACGCCCCCGGCCTGCCGAGCGCACTGTTCGCCGTGCCGGACCTGTCGCTCGTCGGCCACGCCGACGTCTTCGGCGCCTTCACCCGCATCGGCCCGCTCGCCGCGTCGATGCTCGTCTTCACCCTCGTCTTCACCAACTTCTTCGACGCCATGGGCACCATGACCGGTCTGGCCAAGGCCGCCGGTGTCGCGAAGCCGGACGGCACGTTCCCCCGCCTGAAGTCGGCGCTCGTCGTCGAGGGCGTCGGCGCGATCGCCGGTGGCGGCGCGTCGGTGTCGTCGAACACCGTCTTCATCGACTCGGCCTCCGGCATCGGCGAGGGCGCCCGCACGGGCATGGCCTCGGTCGTCACCGGCCTGCTGTTCCTGGCGTCGATGTTCCTCACGCCGCTCACCCAGGTCGTCCCGCTCGAGGTCGCCGCCGCCGGGCTCGTCGTCGTCGGTGCGCTCATGGTCGCGCAGGTCGCGGACATCTCGTGGTCGGACTTCGGCTCGGCCCTGCCGGCGTTCCTGACGATCGTCGTCATGCCGCTGACCTACTCGATCGCGAACGGCATCGGCGCCGGCTTCATCAGCTGGGTGCTCATCAAGCTGCTGTCCGGCCGTGGCCGTGAGGTCTCGTGGCTGCTCTACGTCGTCGCCGCGGGCTTCCTGCTGTACTTCGCGCGGGGGCCGCTGGAGGCGCTGCTCGGCGTCGGCTGAGGCTTGCTGCTGGGCCTTGCTGATCCGGGTCTGGCTGGACCTGGCGCAAGACGCCGTCGTGTCATCGAGACGCCGCCGAATCCGGCGGCGTCTCGACGTTTCCGGGGCGTCTTCCGCAGGACGCCGGCGTCTTCCGCAGGCCTGGAGGCCCGTGCTCAGTCCGGCAGGTCGCTCGGCGTCGCCTCGTGGTGGCGCTGGTCCTGGGTGCGACGGTCTTCCTTCATGCCCGCCTCGAACAGGTGGCGGCGGCCCTGCACGAGCTCGTCGCGCGCCGTGCGCTCGAGCTCCTTGGCGAGGGCGTAGTAGCCGTCGTCGTAGTCCTCGACGATCTGGAACGTCCAGCGGCCCGCGATGACGTTGCGGCCCACGAGTTCGGTGTCGATGCGCTCGGCGAGTTCGGTGTGCCCGGCCTTCCGCAGCTGCTCGACCGCCTCACCGAGGTTCAGGTCAGCGGTGCCGGTCAGTCGGTGGAACCCGTAGAGCAGGCCGCGGGCGTGCTCGATGACCTCGACCGCGGCGGACAGGCTGCCGAGTGCCTCGACCGTGGCCTCGGACACCCCCTCGGGAACCTGGTGCTGCGCGTCGGGGCCCTGTGCGTCGTTCGTCATGGGTCCCGTCTACACGACGACTGCCGAGGCCGAGCGCAGTCACTTCGTCTGGTTGGGGTGGTGGGTGTGCACGTCGGTGATGCACACCACCCGGTCATCCACGTCGACCGTGAACCAGATCCGGGCGCCGCGCTTCAGCTCGAACTGACGACGCGTCCACTCCCGGCCAGAGTGTCGAACCACACCGAGTTCCCCGCGCAGGGCGTGGCAGGACAGGTCCTCGGTCAACGGATCCGTGGTCAGCCGATCCCACGCGGCAGCGACTGCGTTCCGCTGCACCGCCACCACGTCGCGCCACCCCTGTTCCGCGCCACGTGTCCCGAAGACGATCGTGTACTCCGTCGAACGGATCGGCCGGGGGACCCCGCCGCGCCGGCCCGCCACCGCGTCAGGGCTTCTCGACGCGGATCGGCTCGGCGAGGATCTCCGGCTCTCCGGTGTCCCAGCCCGCGGCGATCGCCTCGGCACTGTTGCGCCACGCCTGCATCTCGAGCAGGAGTCTGCGCGGCTGCCGGAGCGAGAACGAGCCACGGGCGACGTCGACGATCTCCCGGGCGAAGCGCTGCTGGTCTGCGGCGCTGAGGAGCTTGATCCACGGGTACGGGATCGCCAGCCGATCGTGGAGTGGCAGTTGCTCGTTGAGCGTCACCGCGGCGATGAGCTGCGCCGCGATGTCGAGCACTGCGTCGTCGTCGTCGGAACGTTCCTTCGTGGTGAGGACGAGGGGCTTCCCGTCGCGACGGGTGACCTCGAGCGGGGCTTCCTCGGCGGCAGCGAACACCTGCTTGGCGTGGCGTGAGAGGTCAGAGGACTGCACCGACCGTCGGGATCGGGGCGGAGCGACGAGCGTCATGGATCGAGCCTATTCAGAACGTGTTCTGAATGCAACGGTCAGTTGCGACGTCGGAGGTCGGCACCTACCATTCGAACACACGTTCGAACGAGGAGACCCGATGATGATCACCGACACGGCCGCCACGGTGTGGTGGGCCGAGGGCACGCCGACGCGGCTCGTGTGGGCCGGACGGCGCTGGCGGGTGAGCGACACCCCCACCCGGCTGACCGTGACGCGCGCCGAGCTGCCCACCGCGATCACCCACGCGCCCGAGCGCACGGCGGGCTGGCGGTTCCAGGCGACCAGCGACGACGACGGTGAGGCCCTGGTGGTCGACATCGTGCCGCAGGGTGCCGGTTGGGGCGTGGCCCGCACGTGGACGTGAGCGGCCCGGACCGCTACCGTCCCGGACATGGACAGGTGGGTGGCGCTGCTGCGCGGGGTCAACGTGAACGGCATCACGATCCGGAGCGCTGAACTCGCGGAGCTCTTCCGAGGGCTCGGGTTCGACGACGTCCGCACCGTGCTCGCCTCGGGCAACGTCGTGTTCTCCGCCGACGTGCCCGCCGAGCAGCTCAAGACGTCGATCGAGCAGGGGCTGCGCGACCGGTTCGGCTACGACGCCTGGATCGTGCTCGTCCGGCACGACGCCCTGGCGGCCGTGGTCGACGGGTTCCCCTTCGCGCGTGCCGACGAACGGCACGACTACGTCGTGTTCGGGTCCGACGACGGTGCGCTCGACGCCTTGGTCACGGACCTCGAACTCGACGACTCGGTCGAGCAGGTCGCCCGCGGGAACGGGGTCGTCTACTGGTCCTGCCCGAAGGGGTCGAGCACCGACACCGTGTTCGCCAGGCGGGCCGGCGCCGCACGCTACAAGCGCACGACGACGACCCGCAACACGAACACCCTGCGGAAGCTCCTGTGACGCTCGGCACCCTGCACCACGTCGAGCTCCGCACCGCCGACCTCGACACCGCCGTCGGCGCCTGGGGCTGGCTGCTCGGCGAACTCGGCTACGAGCCGTTCCAGCGCTGGGAGCACGGCCGGAGCTGGCGGCTCGGCCCGTTGTACGTCGTGCTCGAATCGGCACCGCTGGACGGCGATCACGACCGCCGCCGACCGGGGCTCAGCCACCTGGCGTTCCACGCCGGTACTGCCGAGACGGTGGAGCGACTCTGGGCCGAGGCTCCCGATCACGGCTGGACCCACCTGTACGAGGACCGGCACCCGTTCGCCGGTGGCCCGGAGCACCACGCGGCCTTCCTCGAGGACGCCGAGCGGTTCAAGGTCGAGCTCGTCGCCAGCTGACGGCGACGCTGCGGCGGCTCAGGCCTGCGGCGGCTGCCCGTTGCTCGCCATGGTGCCGCCGTCCACCGGCAGGACCGCGCCCGTGATGAACGAGGCCGCGTCGCTGGCCAGGAACAGGATCGCCTCGGCGACCTCGGCAGAGCGACCCCCGCGGCCGAGGGCGATGCGCTCGGTGAACTTCGACTGCAGGGCCTCGTCCTCCGCCTGCTCCTGGGTGAGGTCGGTCCAGATGAGTCCCGGAGCGACGGCGTTCACGCGCACGCCGAACTGCCCGTTGTCGAGGGCAGCCGCCTTGGTGAAGTTCGTCACGCCGCCCTTCGCCGCGTTGTAGGGGCTCATCCGCCAGTCGGCGTCCTCACCGGAGACCGACGACGTGTTGACGATCGACCCCTTCGTCTCGCGCAGGAACGGCAGGGCCGCCCGGGTGCCGTAGAACACACCGGACAGGTCGGTCTCGATGACCCGGCGCCACTCGGCCGTGCTGATGTCGGTGATGTCGCCCGAGCTGAAGGTCCCGGCGTTGTTCACCAGGACGTCGAGCCGGTCGAAGCGGTCGATCGCCGCCGAGACGACGGTCTCCCAGTCCTCCGGGCTCGCCACGTCGGCGTGCAGGGCGACGACCCGGTGCGTCGGCAGGGAGTCACCCACCGCGCGGACCTTCTCCTCGACGCTGTCGGTCAGCACGACCGACGCGCCCTCGTCGATGAACGCCCGCGCCGTCGCCTCACCGATGCCGGACCCTGCGCCCGTGACGATCGCGACCTTGCCCTCGAACCGGTTGCCCATGATGTCTCCTCTCGTTGCACGAACCGTGCCCGGGGAGACGCCATCGACCCGAGGGGCACGGCAGACCACGGTGCCCCGGGCCGGCTGGACGCGCTCGGAGGCGCGGGAACACCCCGACATGCACGACGCCCCGGCACAGCGAGGCTGAGCCGGGGCGACGAGCGGACGTGAGGAGGCGTCAGCCGGTCGAGTCGTCGAGGTCGAAGTCGCGCTCCAGGGAGATCGTCGGGATCGACGCGGTGATGACCGAGCCGTCCGCACGCAGCGTGCCCTGGATGTCGCTCGTGGTCGGGGCGTGCCCGGACATGCGCGGCCCGTGGTGCGGCAGCGGCACCACGGTGGGCTCCCCCGCCTCGATGTCCCACTGCTGGTTGTGCACCCACACCGTGAAGCCCGAACCGGTCTCGACCGTGAGCGTCATGGCTTCCTGCTCGAGGTCGACCCGGACCCGCGATCCGCGCACCGTCAGACGGTAGGACAGACGGTCCCAGTGCTTCGGCAGCCGCGGGTTGAAGCTCATCCGGCCGCCGTGGTCGCGCATGCCGCCGAAGCCGTTGACGAGCGCACCCCAGATGCCACCGGTCGACGCGATGTGCACGCCGTCCGAGGTGTTGCCGTGCAGGTCCGCCAGGTCGACGTAGAGCGCGGTCTGGAAGTACCGGTCGGCGAGGTCGTGGTACCCGACCTCGGCCGCCATGATCGACTGCACGACCGCGGACAGCGTCGAGTCACCGGTGGTGAGTGCGTCGTAGTAGTCGAAGTCGCGACGCTTCTCGGCCGCCGTGAACTCGTGCCCCTGCAGGAACAGTGCGAGCACGACGTCGGCCTGCTTCAGCACCTGGAACCGGTAGATGACCAGCGGGTGGTAGTGGAGCAGCAGCGGGCGCTTGGACTCGGGGGTGTTCTCGAGGTCCCAGAGTTCCTTGTCGAGGAACTGGGCGTCCTGCGGGTGGATGCCACGGTGCGGGTCGAAGGGGATCTCCATCGACTCGGCGGCGTGCTCCCACTCGACGAGCTCGTCCGGCTGCAGACCGGTCCGGCGCACCATGCGGTCGTACTCTTCGGCGTCGTCGGCGGCGAGCTCGCGGCAGGCGTTGACGGCGAACCACAGGTTCGCCCGCGCCATGACGTTCGTGTAGAGGTTGTCGTCGACGACGGTCGTGTACTCGTCCGGCCCGGTGACGCCGTCGATGTGGAACTTCTTGTCGCCGTTGGACCGCCAGAACCCGAGGTCGGCCCAGAGCCGGGCGGTCTCCACGAGCACGTCGATGGCGCCGCGCTTCAGGAACTCGCGGTCGCCCGAGGCCCGCACGTACTGCATGAGCGCATGCGAGATGTCGGCGTCGATGTGGTACTGCGCGGTGCCGGCGGCGTAGTACGCGCTGGACTCTTCACCGTTGATCGTCCGCCACGGGAACAGGGCGCCGCGCTGGTTCAGCTCGCGCGCCCGAGCCCGTGCCGCGTCGAGCATGTTGTAGCGGAAGCGCAGGGCGTTCCGGGCGACGATCGGCGCCGTGTACGACAGGAACGGCAGGACGTAGATCTCCATGTCCCAGAAGTAGTGGCCGCCGTAGCCGGAGCCGGTGACCCCCTTCGCGGCGATGCCGTGGCCGTCGGTGCGGGCGGTGGCCTGCGCGAGCTGGAAGAGGTTCCAGCGGACGGCCTGCTGGATCGCGGGCTGACCGGCGATCTCGACGTCGCTGCGGGCCCAGTAGTCGTCGAGCCAGTCGCGCTGCTTCGCGAAGGTCTCGTCGACGTTCTCGGCGTGCGCGCGGTCGAGCGTGCGGTCGCACCGGTCGGCGAGCTCGCGCACGGGCACCCCGCGGGAGGTGTGGTACACCACGTGCTTCACGAGCCGGATCGGCTGCCCGGCGCGGGCCTGCACCCGGTAGACGTGCTTCGCCAGGTCGTCCTCGATCGACGACGACTCGTCCCAGCTGTTCTCGGTCTCGATGTGGTGCTCGACGCCGACGCAGATCGTCATGCCGGAGCTGGACGCCTGGTACCCGAGGACCGAGCGGCCGCCGGTGCTGCGCTTGAGCTTCGGCACGAGCACCCGCTCGGTGAACGACTCGGCCTTGCGGGGGTCGAAGGCGTTCGCCGCGGCCCGCATGCCGGCGTGGTACTCGTCCTGCACGTCCTGGCGGTTGAGGATCTGGCTGGACAGCAGGATCGAGGCGTCCGCGTCGAGCACGGTGACCTCGTAGTCGATGACGGCGAGGTGCCGGTCGGTGAACGACACGAGTCGACGTGCTCGGATGAGCACCCGCTTGCCGGACGGCGTCGACCACTCGGTCTCGCGGAACAGGTAGCCGCCGCGGAACTCCAGCCGACGGGTGTGCCGGAGGATGTCGGCCTCGGCCAGCACGAGCGGCTCGTCGTCGACGTAGAGGCGGATGACCTTGGCGTCCGGCGCGTTGATGATCGTCTGCCCGGTCTTCGCGAAGCCGAAGGCGTCTTCCGCATGCCGGATCGGCCAGGTCTCGTGGAACCCGTTGATGTACGTGCCGTACTGCACGCCGCCACGGCCTTCGTCGAGGTTGCCTCGCAGGCCGAGGTACCCGTTGCCGACGGCGAAGTTCGTCTCGGCGACGCCCTGCTCGTCGGGGGTGTACTCGGTCTCGACGAGGGCCCACTCGTCGATCGGGTAGCGGACGCGGTCGAGGGGGTCCGAGGTGATGGGGTTCATGCTGCTCCGTGGGAAGGGAGGGAGATGGGTGCGTCGGTGCGGCCGGCAGCCAGGGAGCGTCCGGCCGGGTGGCCTACGTCGTGCTGGTGGCCGGTGCGGGCAGCTGGTCGATGAGTTCGTCGAGGTCGGACACGACGACGTCGGCACCGTGCTCGCGCAGGGCGTCCGCCCCGGCACCGCGGTCGACACCGACGACGAGACCGAACGAACCGTTGCGGCCGGCTTCGACCCCGCTGGTGGCGTCCTCGACCACGACGCACTCGGCGGCGGTGAGTCCGAACCGGGTCGCCGCGTCGAGGTAGGTGTCGGGAGCGGGCTTGCCGGTCAGGCCGTCCTGGCGCGCGACGAGCCCGTCGACGACGACGGGGAACCGGTCGAGGATGCCCGCCGTCCGG
The DNA here is from genome assembly GCF_003234395.1 of Curtobacterium sp. MCLR17_051. Lineage (NCBI taxonomy): Bacteria > Bacillati > Actinomycetota > Actinomycetes > Micrococcales > Microbacteriaceae > Curtobacterium > Curtobacterium sp. MCLR17_051. The sequence goes on along the minus strand of NZ_QKTA01000002.1, from coordinate 107,576 downwards.
AGCACCGACGTGGCGTTCGCCGAGCTGGAGACGACCGCGACGGACATGCCTGCGGCGATCGCGGCGGTCAGGAACCGGAGCGACCCCGGGTAGGGCTCGACGCCGTGCTCGTCGAGCTCGGCGGTGAACTCCGCGTTCTTCCGGTTGCCGAGCCCGCACACCGTGTCGGTGTCGGGTGCGTCGTCCGGGGTGCCCTGCGGCAGGTCGATGCCGCGCGACTCGAGCAGCGAGCGCACGCCGTCGTAGCGGGGCTTGCCGTCGATGGAGGTGAAGTAGTCCTGCTCGGTGTACGGCGCGACCCCGTGTGCTTCGAGGTACGGCGTGAAGAGTCGGCTCCACGCGCGCATGTGCACGTCGGCGGTGGGGGTGAGCACACCGTCGAGGTCGAACAGGAGCGCGCGCTGGTCACTGAGTCGCGCGGGCGTGCGCTGGTCCTGCGTCGTCATCTGCGGTCCTCCGGGGACTGGTGGTGGACGAATGGCTCGCGACGAGTCTAGGACCGCTCCAGTCCGGACGTTCCGACGCGCCGCACCCTGTGGAGCGAGTTCACCGGCCGCTCCGCTGTGCAGGGAGGACCCCCGCCACGGCGCACCTGTGAGGCCTCTGAGACACGCCCCGGCACGCTGACCCGGACGAAAGGCACCACCATGACCAGCGACACCACGGCCGCACCCCACGACGGCACGCAGTCGAAGCTCCGCCAGGCGATCACCGGCCCGCTGCTGTTCCTCTTCATCCTCGGCGACGTGCTCGGTGCCGGCATCTACGCCCTGATGGGGACGCTGGCGAAGGACGTCGGCGGTGCGCTCTGGGCACCGCTGGTGCTCGCGCTCCTGCTGGCCCTGCTCACCGCGGGCTCCTACGCCGAACTCGTGACGAAGTACCCGAAGGCCGGCGGTGCCGCGGTCTTCGCCGAACGCGCCTACAAGGCGCCGATCGTCTCGTTCCTGGTCGGGTTCAGCATGCTCGCCGCCGGCGTCACGAGCGCCGCCGGTCTGTCGCTCGCCTTCGCCGGCGACTACCTCGGCACGTTCGTCGACCTGCCGCCCGTGCCCACCGCGATCGTCTTCCTCGCCCTGATCGCCTGCCTGAACGCCCGCGGCATCTCCGACTCGCTCAAGAGCAACGTCGTGATGACGATCATCGAGGTCTCCGGCCTGGTCATCGTGATCGTGGTCGTGGCCGTGATGCTCGGCGGTGGCGGCGGTGACGTCTCCCGGATCGGCGCGTTCCCGTCCGAGGCGAACCCGGCCCTGGCGACCCTGAGCGCCGCGATCGTCGCCTACTACTCGTTCGTCGGCTTCGAGACGTCCGCCAACATCGCGGAGGAGGTCCGCGACCCCCGCCGCGTCTACCCGAAGGCCCTGTTCGGTGCCCTCGCCACGGCCGGTGTCGTCTACGTCCTCGTCGCCCTCGCCAGCGCGATCGCCCTGCCCGCGTCGGAGCTGTCCGAGTCCAGCGGCCCGCTGCTCGCGGTCGTCTCCGCCACCGGCGTCCCGATCCCGGACTGGGTCTTCAGCCTCATCGCCCTGGTCGCCGTCGCGAACGGCGCACTGCTCACGATGATCATGTCGAGCCGCGTGACCTACGGCATGGCCGAGCAGCGGCTCCTGCCCGCCCTGCTCGCGAAGGTCCTGCCGAACCGGAAGACCCCGTGGACCGCCATCGTCGCCACCACGGTCGTCGCGATGCTCCTGACCCTGGTGGGCGACGTGGGCGTGCTGGCCGAGACCGTCGTGCTCCTGCTGCTCTTCGTGTTCATCAGCACGAACGTCGCCGTCCTGGTGCTCCGCCGCGACCACGTCGAGCACGACCACTTCCGGGTCTGGACGTTCGTCCCGGTGCTCGGGGTGCTGTCGTGCATCCTGCTGCTGACGCAGCAGAGCGGTCAGGTCTGGCTCTACGCCGCGATCCTGCTCGCCGTCGGCGTGGTCCTGTACTTCGTCGCCCGGTTCACCGGGCGCCGTTCCGGACGCGACCACGAGGCGGGCGTGATCCACTGACGTCACGCACCACGGGCCTCCAGGCAGACCGTCTGGAGGCCCGTGGTACGTCCGCCGGTCCGCCCGCGTGATCAGCGCAGGTCGCGCACCCAGGCCTCGATCGCGTCCGCGATCTGCTGGCGGGCATCAGCACGGCTGATGGTCGCCGTGCGGTCGCCCGGCTGGTCGCCGTAGGCACCGAAGTCGGCGTGGTTCGACCCCTGGATCTCGGTCATGGTGGCGGTCGACGGCAGCTTGTCCCGCGCGGCGTCGACCTTGGCCGGCGTCGACAGGCCGTCACGCGAACCGGAGACGCTCAGCACGTCGATGTAGGAGCGGCTGATGTCGTTCGCGCAGTAGCTGCCGAGCAGCAGCAGGCCGTCGGCGTCCTGGGCGAGCTGGCACGCGCGGACCCCGCCGAGGGAGTGCCCGCCGACCCCCCAGCGGGTGACCGAGGGCGCGTGGGCCTCGAACGTGGCGAGCGGCCGGGTGTCGAAGAACGCGAGGTTCAGCGTCGGCTTCGTGATGACCACCGTCGTGCCGTTGGCGACCACCTGCCGGAACGTGGCCATGTAGGCGTACGGATCGACCTTCGCGCCGGGGATGAAGACGATCCCGACCCCGTCGGCCTGGCCGGTCGGGGTCATCACCACCGAGTCACCGGCGTCCCGGACCGCGATCCGGTCGTCGCGCCAGACCTGCAGGGCGGCGCTGCGGGTGCCCTGCATGACGATGTGCGCCCAGACGAGGAACACCACCGCGATCAGCACGACGACGGCGACGATCCAGGTGGTCCAGCGCAGCGCTCGGTTCATGTGGCCACCGTACGGCGCATCCGGACCTCGGTCCGACCGTCCGGCAACGGATCGCCGGGTTCGTCGCGGGCGCTGAAGCCGACTCGCTCGTAGGCGCGGCGGGCGACGGCGTTGTCGGGCAGCACCGAGAGTTCGAGTTCGGTGGCTCCGGAGGTCGCCGCCCACACGGCGATCGCGTCGATGAGGGCGCGGGCAACACCGCGGCCGCGCGCTGCCGGGTCGACCCACATCGAGATGAGCTCGGCGGGGCCGTCGGGGCCGGTGGGTGGGATCCCGCTGGCCATCCCGACGACCGTGCCGGGAACCTCGGCAGCGGTGTCGACTGCGAGCAGGTCGAGCGCTCCCGGGATCGACAGGCGGGTGCGCCACCGGTGTTCGGGTGCGTTCGCCCAGTCCTGCAGCGTCGAGCCGAAGGCGTGCGGGGCATCGGCGAGCGCGCGGAGGCGCACGGGTCGCCAGGCTTCCCAGTCGTCGGCGGTCGCGCGGCGCAGTTCGATCCCCACGGCCCGACGCTACCGCGGGGCGGGGTGTGACCGCAGGGGCGGGAGCCAGTGAGCAGAAGACGTCGGGTGCGGTGGTCGCACTCGACGTCTTCTGCTCACTCGTTGACCGTCGCCCGAAGCGGGCGACTGGGACGCGCTACTTGATGGCGGCGCGGATCTCGGCGGCTGCTGCGCCGACGTCCGAGGCGCTGTAGATCGCGCTGCCGGCGACGGCGATGCGGGCACCGGCCTCCTGCACCGAGGCGACCGAGGACGCGTTCACGCCGCCCGCGATCGAGAACGGGACGCCCGAGTCCTTGCCGGCGTCGAGCAGGGTCGAGAACGTGAAGCCCTCTTCCGCCTGCTCGTCGAGCCCGGCGTGGACCTCGACGAACTCGGCGCCGAGCGCGACGACCTCGCGGGCGCGGGCGGCCTTGTCGGAGACGCCGATCAGGTCGACGACGATGCCCTTGCCGTGCTTCTTGGCGGCCTTGACGGCGCCGACGATCGTCGAGTCGCCGGCGACACCGAGGACGGTGACCAGGTCGGCACCGGCCGAGAAGGCGATGTCGGCCTCGAGCTCACCGGCGTCCATGGTCTTGAGGTCGGCGAACACGATCTTGTCCGGGTGTGCTTCCTTGATCGCGGTGACGGCGGACAGGCCGGCACTCTTGATCAGGGGCGTGCCGAGCTCGAGGACGTCGACGTGCGGCGCGGCCGCGGCGGCGAGCTCGAGGGCGGCTTCGGTGGTCAGGGTGTCCATGGCGAACTGGAGCTGCATGGGTGTGCCTTTCATTCGAGGTTGGCGTGACGGGGCCAGAGGTCGTCGGCGGACTGCCCGCCTCGGGTCCACAGGGTGTGGAACACGGCGTCGCCCACCAGGGCGACCGCCTGTTCGAAGAGGCCACCGGCGTACTGGGCCGAGGCGGTGCCGGAGCGGTCGGTCTTCGTCGCGGCGGGCAACACGATCGTGACGTCCGCCAGCTCGGAGAGCGGGGAGTCATCGGTGGTCGAGAGCGCCACGACGGATGCGCCGACCTCGTGCGCGGTGCGCGCGGCCTGCACGATGCCGGTGGTCGTACCGGAGCCGCTCGCGACGAGGAGCAGGTCACCCTGACGGATCGCCGGGGTGGTGACTTCGCCGACGACGTGGGCGTCGAGCCCGAGGTGCATGAGGCGCATCGCGGTCATGCGGAGGGCGAGGCCGGAGCGACCGGCGCCGTGGACGAACACCCGGTCGGCGCCCTCGATCAGGTCGAGTGCGCGCTGGGCCGGAGCGTCGTCGAGGCGGGCTGCCAGGTCGCCGACCTCGCGGACGACCAGGTCGAGCGCTGCGGAGACGGTGGTTGCTGCCATGCCCTCGATCCTTCCGTCGCATGCCTCGGCACGCCGCTACCCGCCCCGGCAGGGACCCCATCCCATCGGGTGGGCCCGTCCGCTCGGGTGGGACGGGTACGGTCGCGTCCATGGACGCATCGGTCGACACCCTGGAGGCCCGGGGCGGCTCCGCCATCCGGCTCGCGGCCGCCGAGCACGCCCGCACGGTCGCCGAGCAGGCGGACCGGCACGCGCTGACCCTCGAGTCCGTCCTCGCCGTGCTCCGGTCGTCGCGGGTCACCGACGCGGCTGCCCGGGCGGAGGCCGTCGAGATCGCCTCGGCCGCCCTCGTCGACCTGCGCACCGTGACCGATCAGCAGCGGAGCACCCTGCTCGAACCCGTCACCGGCGCGTTCTCGCGGTTGCGCGCCGACCTGCGACCGCTCGTGCGCTTCGGGGACCTCGACGTGCAGTTCGTCGAACCGCCGGCCACCGGCCGTGCGTTGCCGGGCGACGTCGCCCACGCGGCCCGGGCGATCGTGCGGACCGCGGTGCTCGCCCTGGTCGACGACGGTGCGGCGAAGCGGGTGCGCATCCAGTGGGACTGCGACGGCCGGAACCTGCTCATGCAGCTCCGCGACGACGGCTCCGGCACGCTCGACGTGCACGACGACGCCATGCGGCCGATCGCGGAGCGGGTCGTCACGCTCGACGGCCGGGTGCAGGTCGCGAGCACGCCCGGCTGGGGATCGGTGCTCGACATCTCACTGCCGCTCGACCCGCGGCCGACCGAGGTGGACGCGGTCGACGACGGCGACCTGACCCCGCGGGAGCGCGACGTCCTGCGGCTCGTGGCGACCGGTGTCGGCAACCGGGAGATCGCCGAGGGACTCGGCATCAGCGTCAACACCGTGAAGTACCACGTGGCGAACCTGCTCCGGAAGCACGGCGCCCGGACCCGGGCCGAGCTCGCGGCGTTCAGCTCCCGGGCGTGAACCGACGGGACCGCGACGAGGCGTCCCGACGAGACCGCGACAACGGGTACCGACGTTCGAGCGCGGGCTCGACGACGGTCGCCATCAGGAACTGGGAGAGCAGCCGCCCACCCGCCCAGTAGATGGGGATGACGAAGATCGCGGCGCCCGGCCAGATGCGCGAACCGATGAGTGCCAGGGTGCCGAGCGTCACGACGATGCCGACGCCGGAGTACAGGTACTGCCAGCCGCGCGAAGCGGCGTCGCGCTGCGCCTGCTCCCGCTCGGCACGCTCGTCGAGACCGCGCACCCCGGGGTCGAGCGACGCCGGCTCCTCGGTGGCGAACAGGTCGCGCACGGGGACCTCGAGGGCCGTGGCCACCGCGGACAGCGACTCGAGGCTCGCGTCGTTGCCGCTCTCCATCCGTTGCACCGTCCGCACGGCGATGCCGCTCGTCTCGGCCAGTCGTTCCTGGGTCCAGCCCCGCAGTCGTCGGAGTTCACCGATCCGCATCTCGTTCATGTCCTGAACAGTAGGGAACCGCGGAACGGTGCACCACGACAGGGACCCGCCACCGACACGACAGCTTCCCGCCAGTCCCCCGACAGCGGCGGGTTCCTACGCTCCGGGGGCGAAGCGGTAGCCCATGCCGGACTCCGTCACCAGGTAGCGCGGGTGCGCGGGGTCGGGCTCGAGCTTCCGCCGCAGCTGGGCCATGTACAGCCGCAGGTACCCGGAGTCGTTGCCGTGCGTCGGCCCCCAGACCTCGGTCAACAGCATCTCGCGGGTCATCAGCCGGTCGGGGTTCGTGACCAGGACCTCGAGCAGGCGCCACTCGGTGGGCGTCAGGCGGATCGCGGGGCCCTCGGCCGGGGTGACCTGCTTCGCGACGAGGTCCACGAGCAGCGGTCCGATGGCGATCGTCGGGGTCTCCTCGGACGCCACCACCCGGCGCCGTCCGAGTGCCCGCAGCCGGGCGAGGAGCTCGTCCATCTGGAACGGCTTCGTCACGTAGTCGTCCGCACCGGCGTCGAGCGCGTCGACCTTGTCCGACGAGTCGGTGCGCCCCGAGAGCACGAGGACCGGCACCTGCGACCAGGCCCGGACGCCCTCGAGCACCCCGATCCCGTCGAGCCGGGGCATGCCGAGGTCGAGCAGCACCAGGTCGGGGCGCTCGGTGATGACGGCGTCGATCGCCTCGCGCCCGTCCCGAGCCGTGACGACGTCGTACCCGCGCGCCGAGAGCGTCACCGACAGCGCGCGGACGAGCTGCGCGTCGTCGTCAGCGATCAGGACCTTCATCGGATCTCCACTCCCACGTGCCCGGCGATCGGCAGCCGCACCACGACGGTGAGCCCACCGCCCGGGGTGTCGTCGACCTCGATCGTGCCGCCCATGCCCTCGGTGAACCCGCGCGCCAGGGCTAGCCCGAGCCCGAGGCCGGTCTCGTTGTCGGTGTCACCGAGCCGCTGGAACGGCTGGAACACCTCGTCGCGGCGGTCCTCGGGGATGCCGGGGCCGTGGTCGGCGACGCGGAGCTCGACACCGCCGGCGAACGCGCTCGCGGCGACCCGGACGTGGGTGCCGTCCGGTGCGTACCGGGCGGCGTTGGCGAGCAGGTTCACGACGACGCGCTGCAGCAGGACCGGGTCGGCGAGCACCGGCGGCAGGTCCGCGGGCAGGTCGAGGTCGACGTCGTCGGGGCCGAGCTCCAGCTCGTCGAGCGCCGGCGCGACCACCGTCTCGAGCGCGATCGCCGCCGGGGTGACCGCGAGGACTCCGGCCTGCACGCGGCTGACGTCCAACAGGTCTGCCAACAGCACCGCCAGCTGACCGAGGCTCTCGTCGGCGGTCGCGAGCAGCGCCTCCCGGTCGGCCCCGGACAGGTCGATGTCGGACGCACGCAGCGTCTGCACGGCGGCGGAGGCCGCGGCGATGGGTCGGCGCACGTCGTGGCCGACGGCCGCGAGCAGCGCGCTCCGGACCCGGTCGGCGGCGGCGATGCGCTCGGCGCCGACGGCGGTGCGGGTCAGCTCCCGGTGCTCGACGGCGGCGTCGAGCTGCTGCTCGACGACCCGCAGCAGCCGGCGCTGGGTCGGGTCGTCGGGCGCACCGGCGAACTCGAGCACGGCACCGGACGCGAGCGTCGTCGACGCGTCCGGCGTCGCACCGAACTCGCCGGAGGTCGCCGGCACCTCGTCACCCTGGCGGATCCGGACCCCGACGAAGCCGAAGGCTTCACGGGTGCGGTCGAGCAGTGCCTGCAGGGCGTCGTCGCCGCGGAGCACGCTGCCGGCGATGCCCATCAGGAGCCCGGACTCGGCCGAGGCCCGACGGGCGGCACGTGAACGGCGAGCGGACCGGTCGACCACGAAGCTGACCAGCACCGCACTGATCACGTACATGACCAGGGCGAACAGGTGCCACGGCTGCTGGACGGTGACCATGTAGAGGGGTTGCACGAAGAAGTAGTCGAGGCTCAGCCCGGACAGCACGGCCGTGAAGACCGCCGGCCACATCCCGCCCACGAGCGCCACGACGAGGACGAGCAGCTGGTACGCCAGCACGTCCACCGTGATGGCGTCCGGATCGCTGCCGATCGACAGCACCCACGTGAGCAGCGGCCCGACCAGGACCGACAGGACGAACGCGGCGACCACCCGGCCGCGGGACAGGCTGCCGCCGAGCTTGGGCAGGGTGATCCCGCCGCCGGCGCGCTCGTGCGTGACGACGTGCACGTCGATGTCGCCGGACTCGCGGATCACGGTGTTGCCGATCCCCGGACCGGTCATCGCGGCAGCGAGTCGGCTGCGGCGGCTGACCCCGATCACGATCTGGGTGGCGTCGATCGACCGCGCGAACCGCACGAGCGTGCTCGGCACGTCGTCGCCGACGACCTGGTGGTACGTGCCACCGAGCTGCTCGAGCAGGGTCCGCTGCTTGCCGAGCGCGCCGGGGTGCCGGACGCGCAGGCCGTCGTTCGTCGTCACGTGCACGGCGGCGAGTTCCCCACCGGCGCTGCGGGCGGCGATCCGGGCGCCGCGGCGCAACAGGGTCTCGCCCTCGGGGCCGCCGGTCAGGGCGACGAGCACGCGCTCCCGGGTCTCCCACCGGTGCTCGATGCCGTGCTCGGCGCGGTAGGCCTTGAGCGCGTCGTCGACCTCGTCGGCGAGCCAGAGCAGGGCGATCTCGCGCAGTGCGGTGAGGTTGCCGAGGCGGAAGTAGTTCGACAGCGCGGCGTCGATCCGGGCCGCCGGGTACACGAGCCCGTCGGAGAGCCGTTCGCGCAGCGCTGCCGGGGCCAGGTCGACGACCTCGATCTGGTCGGCCGCGCGCACCACGGCGTCGGGGACGGTCTCGCGCTGCACGGTGCCGGTGATCTCGCGGACCACGTCGCCGAGGGACTGCATGTGCTGCACGTTGACGGTCGAGATGACGTCGATGCCAGCGTCCCGCAGTGCCTCCACGTCCTGCCAGCGCTTCTCGTTCGGGCTCCCCGGGGCGTTCGTGTGCGCGAGTTCGTCGACCAGCGCGACCTCGGGTGCCCGGGCGATGACGGCGTCGAGGTCGAGGTCGTCGAGGTCGACGCCCCGGTGCGAGACGGTGCGGCGGGGCACGACCTCGAGCCCGTTCACCAGTGCTGCGGTGGCGGCGCGCTCGTGCGTCTCGACGACGGCGACGACCACGTCGCGACCCTCGTCGAGCAACCGACGCCCCTCTTCGAGCATCGTGTAGGTCTTGCCGACACCGGGCGCCGCACCGAGCAGGACCCGCAGCTTCCCGCGCTTCACGTGCTCATCCTCTCGCGTCCGGGGGTCGGTCTCCGCAAGACACCGGTGTTCACCTGTCGCACCGCGGATTGCGGGTGTTCGACGTGCGAGCACCGGTGTCTTGCGGAGGGGCCACCCACGGTCAGGAGGACTTCGCCAGGGCCAGGTTCAGCGACAACACGTTCACGACGGGCTCGCCGAGGAACCCGAGCTGCCGCGACTCGGTGTGCGACGCCACGAGCTGCCGCACGGTGGCGACGGACAACCCCCGAGCCGAGGCCACTCGAGCCGCCTGCTGGGACGCGTAGGCCGGGCTGATGTCCGGGTCGAGCCCCGAACCGGATGCGGTCACGGCGTCGGCAGGCACCTGCGCGGCGGGGACCCCGTCGGCCTTCGCCAGCGCCGCACGACGCTCCTCGACGGCCTTGAGCAGGTCGGCGTTGTTCGGCCCGAGGTTCGAGCCGGAGGACGCCCCCGCGTCGTAGCCGTCCCCGGCGGCGGACGGCCGGGACTGGAACCAGCGGTCGGCCTGCTTGCCCGTGAACGACTGCCCGATCAACGAGGAACCGACGACCTCGCCGGACGAGTCCGTGACCATCGAACCGTTGGCCTGGTCGTGGAACGCCGCCTGGCCGACGCCCCAGACGGCGAGCGGGTAGCCGACGCCCAGGACGACGGTGGCGACGAGGGTGAGGCGGATGGCCACACCGGCGGAACGGAAGGTGGAACGTGCAGATGCCATGACTAGAACCCCGGGATGAGACCGACCACGAGGTCGATCAGTTTGATGCCGATGAAGGGGACGACCACGCCGCCCAGCCCGTAGACGAGCAGGTTGCGGCCGAGGATCGACGACGCTGCGGCCGCGCGGTACTTGACGCCACGCAGGGACAGCGGGATGAGCGCCACGATGACGAGCGCGTTGAAGATGACCGCCGACAGGATCGCGGACGACGGGCTGTGCAGCCCCATGATGTTGAGCGCCGCGAGCCCGGGGAACGCCGCCTGGAACATCGCCGGGATGATCGCGAAGTACTTCGCGACGTCGTTGGCGATGGAGAAGGTGGTCAGGGCACCGCGGGTGATGAGCAGCTGCTTGCCGATGCGGACGACGTCGATGAGCTTGGTCGGGTCGGAGTCGAGGTCGACCATGTTGCCCGCCTCCTTCGCCGCCGTCGTGCCGGTGTTCATCGCGACGCCGACGTCCGCCTGGGCCAGGGCCGGGGCGTCGTTGGTGCCGTCACCGGTCATGGCGACGAGGTTGCCGCCCTCCTGCTCGCGCTTGATGTAGGCGAGCTTGTCCTCCGGGGTGGCCTCGGCGAGGAAGTCGTCGACGCCGGCCTCGTGGGCGATGGCGGCCGCGGTGCGCGGGTTGTCGCCGGTGATCATCACCGTGCGGATGCCCATCGACCGGAGCTCGGCGAACCGCGACGCCATGCCGTCCTTGACGACGTCCTTCAGGTGCACGACACCGAGCAGCGTGACCGCGCCCGTTGACGAGCGGCGACCGACGACGAGCGGGGTGCCGCCCTGGTCGGAGATCTCCGCGACGGTCACGTCGATGGCCGAAACCACACCGGCTTCGGTGGTGTCCGCCCAGGCGAGCACTGCCGCAGCGGCGCCCTTCCGGATCTGTGAGCCGTCGGGCAGGTCGAGACCGGACATGCGCGTCTGCGCCGTGAACGGCACCTCGACAGCGCCGTCCGGCAGTGCCGGCGCCACCCCTGCGTCAGCAGCGAGCGACACGATCGAGCGGCCTTCCGGTGTCCCGTCGGCGGCGCTCGACAGCGCGGCTGCCGCCATGAGCGAAGCCTCGCTCACGCCCGGCACCGGCACCACACGGGATGCCCGACGGTTGCCGTAGGTGATCGTCCCGGTCTTGTCGAGCAACAGCGTCGTGATGTCACCGGCGGCCTCGACCGCGCGGCCCGACATCGCCAGCACGTTGTGCTGCACGAGCCGGTCCATGCCGGCGATGCCGATCGCGGAGAGCAGGGCTCCGATGGTGGTCGGGATGAGGCAGACGAGCAGGGCGATGAGCACCGGCACGCTGACCGTCGCACCGACGAGTCCCGCGATGGGCTGCATCGTCAGGCAGACGATCACGAAGACGATCGACAACGAGGCGAGCAGGATGTTCAGCGCGATCTCGTTCGGTGTCTTCTGCCGTGCCGCGCCCTCGACCAGGCGGATCATCCGGTCGATGAAGGTCTCGCCCGGCGTCGAGGTGATGCGCACCACGATCCGGTCCGACAGCACCCGGGTGCCGCCGGTGACGGCACTGCGGTCACCACCGGACTCGCGGATGACCGGCGCGGACTCGCCGGTGACGGCCGACTCGTCGACCGACGCGATGCCGTCGATGACGTCGCCGTCGCCCGGGATGACCTCGCCGGCGACGACCACGACCACGTCGCCCTTCGCCAGGTCGACGGACGCGACCTCCTCGGTCTCGTTGCCGGTCGCGGCCGCGTCGGTCGTCTTGTACCCGAGCACGCGGCGGGCGCTCGTGGTCGAGCGGGTCTTCCGCAGGGTGTCGGCCTGCGCCTTGCCACGGCCCTCGGCCACCGACTCCGCCAGGTTGGCGAAGACGACGGTGAGCCAGAGCCACACGGCGATCGCGATGGTGAACGCGGACGGCTCGACGACGGCGGCCACCGTCGTCAGCGCCGCGCCGACCTCGACGATGAACATGACGGGGTTCCGCCACATGAGTCGCGGATCGAGTTTCCGCAGGGCGCCCGGGAGGCCCGCCACCAGTTGGCGGGGTCCGAATGCGGACGAGCGGGTGGCCGGTTCCACGGCGGTGCGCGGTTCCGACTCCGTGGTCACGGGGGTGGTCATGACAGTCCTTCTGCGAGCGGACCCAGTGCGAGCACCGGGAAGTAGGTGAGTGCGGTGACGATGACGGCGACGCCGCCGAGCAGCCCGATGAACAGCGGGCGGTGGGTGGGCAGCGTGCCGGCGGTCTCCGGCACCCGGTCCTGCGCGGCGAGGGACCCGGCGAGCGCCAGGACGAACACCATCGGCACGAAGCGGCCGAGCAGCATCACGACGCCGAGCGAGGAGTTCATCCACGTGGTGTTCGCGGTGAGCCCGCCGAAGGCCGAGCCGTTGTTGTTCGCACCCGAGGTGAAGGCGTAGAGCAGCTCGGTCAGCCCGTGGTTGCCGGGGTTGAAGATCGACGTCCCGAGCACCTGTTCGCGGACCCCGGGGATCACGAGCGAGAGCCCGGTGGCCAGGAGCACGAGCGTCGGCGTGACGAGGATGTACAGCGCCGCGAAGGTCATCTCCTTGGCGCGGATCTTCTTGCCGAGGTACTCCGGGGTGCGACCGACGAGCAGGCCGCCGATGAACACCGTGATGACGGCGAGCACGAGCATGCCGTACAGGCCGGATCCGACGCCGCCGGGGGTGACCTCGCCGAGCATCATGTTGACGAGCGCCATCATCCCGCCGATCGGGGTGTAGCTGTCGTGCATCGCGTTGACGGCACCGGTGGACGTCGAGGTGGTCGCGGTCGAGAAGAGCGTCGAACCGAGGATGCCGAAGCGGCTCTCCTTGCCCTCCATCGCGGCACCGGCAGCGTGTGTGGCGACACCGCCGCCGCCGAGTTCGGCGATCGACATGACCGACAGCGACACGAGGAAGATCGCGCCCATCACGGCGAGGATCGCGTACCCCTGGCGGTCGTCGCCGACCAGGCGCCCGAACGTGCGCGGGAGCGAGAACGGGATGACGAGCATCAGGAAGATCTCGACGAGGTTCGTCCATGCCTGCGGGTTCTCGAACGGGTGCGCCGAGTTCGCGTTGAAGTAGCCGCCACCGTTCGTGCCGAGCTCCTTGATCGCCTCCTGCGACGCGACGAACCCGTCGGGGATGTGCTGCGTGCCACCGATGAGCGTGGTGACGTCGGTGCCGCTCCCCCACGACTGGACGACCCCGCCGGCGACGAGGACGACCGCGAAGACGAACGCCCCGGGCAGCAGCAGTCGGCCGAGACCGCGGACGATGTCCACCCACACGTTGCCGAGCGTGCCCGACTTGCGACGGGCGAACCCGCGCACCAGGGCCACGGCGACCGCCAGGCCGACGGCTGCGGACAGGAAGTTCTGCACCGCCAGGCCGGCCATCTGCACCGTGTAGCCGAGGGTGACCTCGGGCGAGTACGACTGCCAGTTCGTGTTCGACACGAACGACGCCGCGGTGTTGAACGCCAGCGAGGGTCCGACGCCGGGCAGCCCCAGGTCGCCGGGCAGGACGACCTGGATGCGCTGCAGCAGGTAGACGAGCAGGAGCCCGGCGACGCTGAAGAGCAGCACGCCGCGCAGGTACACGGGCCACGACTGCTCGGCGTCCGGGTCGACCCCGATCAGCCGGTAGACCCCGCGCTCGACCCGGTTGTGACGGACGGGCGTGAAGACCTTCGCCATCCAGTCACCGAGCGGGCGGTACGCGACGACGAGCAGCAGGACGAGCGTGGCGACCTGGGCGATGCCCGCCCAGACGTCCGCGGCGCCCACTAGAAGCGCTCCGGACGCACGAGCGCCCAGACGAGGTACACGACTGCGGCGATGCCGAGGACGGCGGCCGCGATGGTGATGCCGATCACAGCCGTTCCACCCCCTTGGCGATCAGTGCCACCACGCCGAACACGGCGAGGACACCGGCGACGACGAACACGTCGAACACGAGGGACTCCAGAAGATCTGCGGTGTCCGCGCCGGGTGACGCGGACCGGCACCACGAGTGGTGCCGAACCGATGCTGCGTCCTGCGCCGCGCCTCCAGGCCGCTCCTAACGGATCCCTGACGCCGCCCTGGCGGACGCATGCACGCTCCTAACGCCTGTGGAGAGCGCTCGATCCCGTGACGCGGATCCTGGTAGGGTTTCGGTATCACGATCGGCCCGCTCGCCTCACGGCTCGGGCCGATTTTCTTGTCTCGGGGGGGCGCATGGAGTACGTGAAGCCGTGGCTCTCGATCGGTGAGCAGATCGAGAAGCTGGCTTCCAAGGGAGTCTGCATCGGTGATCGGGGTGTCGCGAGCTCGGTGCTGCGCGAAGTCGGCTACTACCGCCTCACCGGGTACCTCTACCCCTTCCGTGAATCCTCGTTCGAGATCGACGACGGCGGCCGTCGGCACATCGAGGTCCAGGACCGGTACCGAGCAGGGACGGAACTCGCCGCAGCAGAAGCACTCATTGCCTTCGATCGGAGTCTCCGGCTCCTGGTGATCGAAGGTGTCGAGCGGATCGAGGTGGCCGTTCGGACCCAGGTCGGCCACGTCCTCGGAGAGCACGCCCCCTTCGCTCACGAAGACGGATCACTCTTCACCGATGCCTTCACCGCACACCGGGCCGATGCGTCCGATGGCTCCAGCCCGCACACTGCTTGGCTGCAGCGCGTCCGCGAACGGCAGGATTCCTCGGATGAGTCGTTCGTTGCCCACTTCCGCGCCAAGTACGACGACCGGATGCCCATCTGGGCACTCACCGAAATCCTCGAGCTGGGACACCTCGCTCGGCTGTACGGCGGTCTCCGGAACGACGTCGCCACCCGGATCGCCGGAGAGTTCGGCGTCCCGACCAAGAAGACGATGCTGAGCTGGCTCGCCTCGGTCAACTACGTCCGGAACGTCGCAGCACACCATGCGCGTCTGTTCAACCGGAAGTTGGTCGTGGTCCCGAAACGCCCGAGTTCCGGTGCGGTACCGCTCCTCGCACATCTCTCGGGAACCGATGCGCCGAAGCAGTTCGGTGTCTACAACACCTTGGCGGTTATGGCCTACCTGCTCAGGTCGATCCCGTCCGACCACGACTGGGCCGAGCGCGTGGCCGCTCTCCTCGGGGCCTTCCCGAGCAACGAACACCTCGATCTCTCGTCGATGGGTGTCGGCGCCGGTTGGCTGGACCACGCGATCTGGAGAGGTCGCCACTGATCACGCTGGGCCACGCGTGCCGGCCGCGCGCAACCGGTCAGCGAGGCCTGCCACGGCCTCGACGAGCTCGTCCGGACTCGCGACGACGAAGTCGACCGCAAGTCCTGACACCACTCCCGCGAGCCCGTCCCACGACCACGATCCGAGGGTGACGCGGGCCCGGTCGTCCTCGAGCTGCTCGACCACGGCGTCCTCGGGCAGGTACGGCGCGATCCGCCGCGCATCGCCCGCCGTCGTGGTCACCGAGCCGGTGCACGGCCACACGTCGTCGACCGCCGACCCCTTGAACCGCGCGGACACGAACGCGGCCGCATCGCCACCGGGGATCGGACGTGGCGTGAAGGGGACGCGCGTGCGCATCCGGGGCGTGATCCGGTCGATGCGGTGCGTGCGCCAGTCGTCGCGATCGGCATCCCAGTCGAGCAGGTACCAGCGGCCGTTCCGGGCGACGACGGCGTGCGGTTCCACCCGGTACGGAGTCTCGTCCTCGCCGTACCCGAAGCGGAAGACCTCCTGCAGGTGGACGGCCTCGCTCACCGCCACCAGGACCTCCGGGTCGGTGGTGGTCCGGCTGGTCGCGGTCACGGCCTGCACCGCGTCGACCCGGGACCGCAGCCGCGCGGGCATCACCTGCCGGACGGTCGCCAGGGCGCGGGCCGCCGACTCGGCGACGTCCGCCCCCGATGCCGGCGCCACGGCGAGCGCCAGGGCGATCGCCACCGCCTGGTCGTCGTCGAAGAGCAGCGGGGGCAGGTCGGAGCCGGCCTCGAGCCGGTAGCCGCCGGCCGGGCCGCGGAGTGCCTCCACCCGGTACCCGAGCCCGCGGAGCCGATCGACGTCGCGGCGGACGGTGCGCGGACTGACCTCGAGCCGACCGGCGAGCTCGTCGCCCGGCCAGTCGCGGTGCACCTGGAGCAGGGAGAGCAGCGCGAGCATCCGTGCGGAGGGTCCGGCCATGGCGTCCATCTTCGTCCGAGAAGCGGACATGATCTGACCGCATTGCCCGACATCCTCGTCCCATGAGCATCGAGACGACAACCCACCTCAACTTCGACGGCGACGCCCGCGCGGCGCTCGACTTCTACGCATCGGTCTTCGGCGGCGAGGTCACCGCCGCCACCTACGGCCAGATGGGCGCCCTGGACGACCAGGCCTGGGCGGACCGGATCGTCTTCGGGCAGGTCTCCACGGCCGCCGGCTTCCGTGTCAAGGCCTTCGACGTCTGGCCCGGGCAGCCCTACGACCAGGGATCGAACGCCTTCTACGTGTTCGTGCACGGCGACGACACGGCCGAGATCCAGCGGTACTGGGCCGTACTGTCCGACGGCGCCGAGGTCCGGCAGCCCCTGGAACCCTCGGCCTGGGCACCGTTGGCCGGGCAGCTGCGCGACCGCTTCGGCGTGGTCTGGCAGCTCGACGTCGCCCCGCTGGTGACTGATCCGTCCTGAGGGCCGCGGTCAGCGCGTCGGCGTCCACGTCGACACGGTGACCGCGGCCGTCACCGTCGCCGGCTCGAACTCCGTGTCCGCCGCGACGTGGTGGTGGCTCGGCCCCATGTGCACGACGTCGTGGACGTCCTCCGTCGACAGCTCCATGGTCCAGGTCAGGTCCTCGGAGGACCGCAGCGCGAACGACGGCGTCAGGGAGTCGTGCAGCCGGCGCTCCTTCTCCGGGTCCACGCTGATCGTCGCCTCGGCGAGTTCCGCCAGGTGGCCGGCCCGCGGGGTCACCACCGCGAGCACGCCGTCGGTGTGCAGGACGCGGGCGTACTCGGTCTGGTTGCGGGGTGCGAAGACGTCGAGCAGGACGGCGGCAGCGCCGTCGACGACCGGGAGGCGCTCGGTCACGTCCCCGACGACGGCCCCCGCGCGCTCGTGGGCGCGTGCCGCACGCCGGATCGCGACGGCCGACAAGTCCAACGCGACCCCGAGCCTCCCGTCCGCCGCGCGCAGCGCATGCGCCAGGTAGGTCCCTGGGCCCGAACCGACGTCGAGCACGATGCCGGGCGCGGTGGCGTCCGCGACGATCGCGGCGAGCGCCCGCTCGACGGGCGCGTAGTGGCCGCGCCCCAGGAACCGCAGCCGCGCGTCCACCATCTCCGGGGTGTCCGCGGTGAGTGCGCGCCGCTTCGCGGGCAGGAGCGTCAGGTGGCTCTGCTTCGCCTCGTCGAACCGGTGACCGTTCGGGCAGCCGACCTGGCCACCGTCGACGCGGCCGAGGGGCTCGGCGCACACGGGGCAGGCGAGCATCGGCAGCAGATCGTCACGCACCGGCCCAGCGTACGGGCCTCGGTAGCCTGACCGGATGTCGCTGCAGCAGCTCTTCGGCCTCGACGGCCGCACCGCACTCGTGACGGGAGGCAGCTCCGGCATCGGCCGGGCGATCGCCACCGCACTCGCCGACGCGGGTGCCCACGTCCTCGTCGCCGCCCGGACGTCCGCGACCATCGACGCCACCGTCGCCGGCATCCGCCAGGCGGGCCGCTCGGCTGACGGCATCGTCGCGGACCTCTCCTCCCGCGCTGGCGCACATGCACTCGCGGACGCCGCCGGGGACGTCGACGTGCTGGTGAACTCCGCCGGGATCAACCTGCGGCCGCCGATACCCGAACTCGACGAGGCCACCTGGGACGCCACGATGGCCGTCAACCTCGACGCGCCGTTCGTGCTCGGGCAGGGGCTCGCACCCAGCATGGCGGCCCGTGGGTACGGGCGGATCGTGTCGATCAGTTCGCAGCAGGCCCACCGCCCCTTCGCCGCCAGCGGCGCGTACGGGGTCTCCAAGGCCGGCCTGGAGGCGCTGGCCCGGTCCCAGGCAGAGGCCTGGTCCGCGCAGGGGATCACCTCCAACGTCCTCGTCCCCGGTTTCGTGCGCACCCCGCTCAACGAGCGGCTGGGTTCCGACCCGGCGACGGTGGCGGCCCTCGCCGCACGGACGCTGGTCGGCCGGAACGGGCTGGCGTCGGACTTCGCCGCGGCGGCGGTGTTCCTCGCCGGGCCCGGGTCGGCCTACGTCACCGGCCAGTCCATTGCGGTGGACGGCGGGTTCTCCGTCCACTGACCCCGAGGTGCGCCGACGGCAGTGTGCTGCGCGGCAGTACGGTCAGGACATGGCAGTCATCGAGCAGGCAACGCTCCGCCCCTCCAAGGCCGAGGCGCTCGCCGCCTGGCTCCCCGACCAGGCGTGGAGCGGCGTCGTCGCGGGAGCGCCGCTCCAGGTCGTCGGGCAGTTCCGGTTCGACGACCCCGCTGGCGAGGTCGGCATCGAGGTGCTCCTCGTCCGCACCGACGACGGCCGGGTCCTGCAGGCGCCACTGACCTACCGGGACGCACCACTGCCCGGCGCCGACGCGTTCCTGGTCACCGAGATGGACCACTCCGTGCTCGGGCGACGGTGGGTCTACGACGCCGTGGGCGATCCCGTCCACGCTGATGTCCTGCGCCGGGCGATCGTCACCGGCGGACACGAAGCGGAGCTCGAGTTGGCCAACGGTGCCGGACAGCGGCCGAAGGACGCCTGGGCCAGCGGGAGCGGCTCCGCACCCGACTCCCCCAGTGTCACCTCGGTGCGAGCGACCACTGCGAACGCCCTGACGTCGATCGCGACCGACCACGGCACGATCGTCGTCGCTCGGGTCGTCGGTACGGCCCTGCCCGAGGGCGAGACGCTGACCGGGACGTGGGCGGACGGCTCCGAGGTGCTCGCCGTCCTGCTGCCCGAACGCGCCTGAGGTACTGGCAGGGCCTGCCTGCACCGGGGACCGGCTGGCAGGATCGACGGCGTGAAGACACTGGAGTTGCCACAGACAGACCTCACCGCCTCCGACGTCGTCGTCGGACTGATGCGGATCAACGACATGAGCGACGAGGACATCCGTTCGCTCTACAGCGCCTCGCGCGATGCGGGCGTGAACATGTTCGACCACGCCGCGGTCTACGGCGAATGGCACGGCTGCGAGCAGCGGTTCGGCGCGGCGGTCACGCTGTCGCCCGCGGAACGCGCCGAGATCGTGCTGCAGACCAAGGTCGGCATCCGGCCGACGCCGAAGGGCGCGTACTTCGACTTCTCGTACGAGCACATCCTCGAGTCCGTGCACGAGTCGCTCGAGGCACTGCAGACCGAGTACGTCGACGTCCTGCTGCTGCACCGCCCCGACGCCCTGGTCGAGCCGGAAGAGGTCGCGAAGGCCTTCGACGAGCTGCACGCCGCCGGCAAGGTGCACCACTTCGGCGTCTCGAACCACACCCCCGGCCAGGTCGACCTGCTCAAGAAGCACGTCCGCCAGCCGCTCGCGTTCAACCAGGTGCAGCTGAGCATCACCCACGCCAACGTCATCTCGCAGGGCCTGACGGCGAACATGGGTGGCCTCGAGCAGTCGGTCGACCGCGACAACGACATCCTCAACTACTCGCGCATCAACGACATCACGCTGCAGGCCTGGTCGCCGTTCCAGAAGGGCTTCTTCGACGGCGTCTTCCTGGGCGACCGTGAGCAGTACGCCGAGCTGAACGACGTGCTCGAGGAGGTCGCCGCCGCGCACGGTGTCACCCCGACCGGCATCGCGGTCTCGTGGATCACCCGCCACCCCGCGCACTTCCAGGTCGTCCTCGGCACCACCAACCCGCAGCGCGTGCGGGACTCGGCAGCCGGCTCGGACGTCGAGCTGTCGCGCGAGGAGTGGTACCGGATCTTCACCGCGGCCGGACACACCGTTCCCTGAGCAGGAACGGCTCGGTCGGGTCGGGCAGGGTGGGGTCGTGCTCCACGACCTCGCCCTGCCCGTTCGTCTGACCACACGCTCCGGCGAACTGACGCTGCGGGACGCGGTGGACGAGGACCTCGATGCGCTCATGGCGCTGTTGTCCGACGACCCGATCAGCGCCGCACGGGGTGACGTCGCCGCGCCGGAGGACCGCCCGCAGTACGCCGAGGCACTCCGGTCGATCGTGGACGACCCGGCGAACGCGCTGCTCGTCGCCGAGGACGCCGACGGGCGGCTCGTCGGGACGCTGCAACTCACCCGGATCCCCGGCATGGCTCGTCGTGGTGCCACCCGGCTGCTCGTCGAGGCGGTGCGGGTCAGCAGTGCGCTGCGCTCCGGCGGCATCGGGAGTGCGCTGATGCGCTGGGTGACCGACGTCGCGGCGCCGGCCCTCGGGACCCCGCTCGTGCAGCTCACCTCGGACGCTGCACGGACCGATGCGCACCGGTTCTACGAGCGCCTCGGCTTCACCGGGTCGCACGTCGGGTTCAAGTACCGGGTCCCCGACCCTTCCGCCATCCCGCCTGATATGTCACACTGAGACCAGTCGCCCCATCGAGGTGGGTGCGGAAGTGATCCCCGGGAGCTCCTGCGGTATAGCGGGGCCCGGGGATTCGCGCGTTCACCGACGGTGTTCGTGGACGCTCAGCACATGGCCCAGCTGCTCGAGGTAGGCCGTTTCCCCTCGCCGAGCCAGCGCGACCACGCCGCACACCGCGTCCGCCGCCCAGAGAAGTGGCTCGCGGCCACCCGGCAGGTGCTCGAACGCCAACCCGTGCACCAACTTGCGTGATCGCAAGGCGTCGAGGTGCGCACGATCGTTCCGGTCCGAGGGCCCGCGAGATTCGAGGACGACTCGATCGACACCGCCCGCGCGGAGTTCCAAGATCAAGTGCTCAAGAGCGAGACGGCGACGACGCTCGCTCCGGACGGATGGGTCGGTCACGCTCACGACCCCGATGGCTGCAAACGGATGGTCGCACAGCATCCCGACGATCCCGGTGCGGTGCCGGGCGTCGCTCTCGGACCAGTGCAGCTTCCGCGCCGATCGTGGCTTGATGGCGCAGAGCGAGTCCCGGAACCGCTCAGCATCGCTGTCGGCAACTGTGACCGCCCCGAGGATGTACGCGCCGGGGTCACGTTCGTCTCCGGGCTCGGATTCGTCCACGTACGCCGTCGGTACCATTCCGGAATACTACCGGTCGGATGGGACCGCGCGGCCGCTGCAGCCGGGCGCGCGCTAGTCGTCGGAGGCGGAACCAGCAGACCTCGGCGTCGGCACGTTCACGTCGACCGGGGACACCCCGGCGGGATCGGCGGAGGCACCACCCACGACGTCGAACGAGATCCCGAGCATCGCCGGGTCCTCGTCGAGTTCGAGCCCGTCCTGACGGACCTGGTCCTCCGGGATTGCACGGCCACCGGACGGGTCCCACGAGTTCGCGATCGACATGCGCACGAGCATGCCCGAGCCGCTTGGCAATCGCCCAAGAAACCCCGGAGGACCCCCGGAACGGTCAGAGGTCGTCCGGGTGGAGCCGCTCACCGGCGTGCGGACGCCGGAACACCGGGCCGCCGCCAGCCTCGTCCTCGTCGTGGTGACTGACGGGCGAGACGCTCGGGTCAGCGGAGTCGTCGCCGACGTCGGCGCCGCGGTCCTCCTCCATCTCGAGCTCGGACTCGTCACTGCCGTCCACGGGGATGGACCGGCCCTGCTGTTCGGGATCGAACGGTGCGCTCATCGACATGGGGCGAGCATGCTCCCGCTCGGTGAACGCCGGGTCAACGCTGTCCGTCGGCCGCGATGAGCTCGAGCTGCGTCAGCGTCAGGTCGGTGCCGGCGGTGAACGTGAACGACGAACCGCCGCCGAGGATGCGGAACACCCGGGTCTGGCCGGCCCACGAGAACTCGGCGCCGTCGACCGCCGTGACGGCTTCGTCGAGGCCGACCTGCCACGAGTAGGACCCCGGCGATGCCACCGTCACCGTGTACAACGAGGCGGCGGGGCACGACACGTCGAAGGACACGGACTCCCCCGCGGCCAGCGACGTGACGGTGCGGCCGGTGTCGTCGGTGAGCGCCGAGGCTCCGACGGGCAGGACGTCCACCGGGGCGTCCCGGTACCCGTGCACGTCGGAGGCCGAGACGGGACGGGTGTCCGACGCCCATCCCTGCGGTTCGTCGGACAGGGTGAACTCGATCCGCGACGCGGCCACGACCACGCTGTGCGGAATGGTGACCGAGGTCCAGGGCGCGCCGTCGACCGTCACCGACGCGACGTACCGGCCTGCGGAGCCGGCGGCGATCTCGATGACCGTCTCCGTTCCTCCAGGCTGTCGCAGCACCGTCCTGCGGACCGACGGCGGCACGAGCACGTAGGTACCGGTCGACGGGGCCAGCGGGTACAGGCCGATGGTCGCAAAGACGTACCAGGCGCTCATCTCACCGTTGTCCTCGTCGCCGGAGTATCCCTGGCCGAGGTCGGACCCGACGAACAGCCGCTCGAGCGACTCGCGGACGATGCGGTGCGCGTCGTCGTGGCGCCCGGTGAACATCGGGAAGAAGGGGATGTGGTGCGCCGGCTGGTTCGACAGCCCGAGCATGCCCATCCGGACGTCGCGGGCCTCGGTCATCTCGTGGATCGGGAACCCGTACGAGCCGGACCGCGCCAGGGCGCCGGTCTCGGGGGTCGCGAAGAACGCGTCGAGGGCCGCGTCGAACCGCTCCGGCCCGCCGTGCAGGTCGACGACGCCAGCGCCGTCGTGCGGCGCCGTGAACGCGGTGCCCCACGCGTTCGTCTCCGTGTAGTCGTCGCCCCAGTCGCGCGGGTCGAACTCGGTGCCGACCCGCCACGAGCCGTCCGGGTCGCGGCCGATGAAGAACCCGCGCTCGGAGTCGAAGACGTGCCGGTACTGCAGGGACCGACGGGCGAACCACTCGGCCTCGGCCTCGTAACGGGACAGGTCGGCGGGCGTCCGCGCCCGTGACGCGAGCAGGCCCGCCATGACGGCCAGACCCCAGTCGTTGATGGCCGCGTCCAGGGTCCACGACATCCCCTCGTGGGTCGCCGTGTCGACGTGGCCGCGGAAGGCGCCCGGGAGGCTCCCCTTGCGTCCGACGCGCTCGTCACGCGGCGGGACGGTCGCGTTCCGCACCGCGCTCCGGTACGCCTCGGCCAGGTCGAAGCCACGCACGCCCTTCACCGCGAGGTCGGCGAAGACGGTGTCGCTCGTGGTGCCGGTCATGCAGTCCTCGGCGCCGGGGGCACTCCAGCGGGGCGTCCACCCGCCGTCGTGGTGGTGCTCGACGAAGCCCTGCGCGAGCTCGCCAGCGGTCTCGGGGGTCAGGAGTCCGAGGAGCGGCCAGGCCGTGCGGTAGGTGTCCCAGAAGCCGTTCGTGGTGGTGAACGGACCCTCGACGATCTCCGGCCCGGGCTCGTCGCGGATCGGGTCCGCCAGCACGTCGCCGTACGGGGAGCGGTGCCGCGGGGTGCCGGTCAGGGCGGTCTCCCCGGCGCGGTTCGGGTAGAGGAACAGCCGGTACAGGCCGGAGTACAGACTCGTCAGCTGGTCGGGGCTCGCGCCGTCGAAGGACAGCGTCGCGAGCTTCTCGGTCCACAGCGCCTCGGCACGGGAGCACATGGCGTCGAACGAGCCGGCGGCGTCGAGGTTCGCGCGGGCGTCCTCGATCGAGACGGTCGAGATGCCGAGCAGGACGTCGACCGGGCCGGCCGTGCCGCTGGCCTCCCCCACGGACAGCCAGCCGCGCAGCTCGTGCTCACCGATCGTCGTGTGGTCGGCGGTGATCCCCGCGACCCGCAGGTGCACGTGGTGCGGCGGCGTGCCGGGGCGGTCGTCGAGGACGGCCTCGACCACGGCGGTGCCGTCGGTGATCGTCACGGAGACGTCGGACACCCGGCCGTGGTGGTCGAGCACGACGCTGCGGGTGCCGGTGAACCGGAACCCGAGGGCGAACTCCCCCGCGGTCAGCTCGGCCGTCACACCGTGCTCGAGGGCGACCCGGTAGCGGTGCGGGCCGTCCTGCTCGTCCTCGTGGTCGAACCCGAGCGCGCGGGCGGACCGGTCGACATCGGGAGTGTCGAGTGGCGAGGGCATCACCTGGAACACCCCGCGGTCGCCCATCCACGGCGACGGGATGTGACTCGTCGCGAAGGCCTGGATCGCCGGGCGGAGTCGCCCCTGGTCGTCGAGCCGGTCGTGCTCCTGGTACGCGTACGGCCAGCGGTTGCTCGAGGCGTCCGTCATCGGCAGGCCGAACACCCCGCCGTGCGGGACGCCGACGAGCGGGGCGTTGTTGCCGCGGGAGAACCGGGAGGACGCCTGGGTGCCACGAGTCGTCCGGACGTGGCCGAGCGGCGTCGTCGGGGTCGGACGCGCGGGACCGATCCGGACGGCGTCGAGCCAGCCGCGCAGTGCGGGACGCTCGCCGTCGGAGGCCGCAGCCGGTGCTTCGGAGCCGAACCGGGCCTCCAGGCGGTCGACGACCAGCCCCGCGAACGGCGTGAGGTCGACCGCGCGACGGTTCCACTGGTCCACCCACTGCTTGCGGGCCGCGTCCTGCGCGTCCGGGGTGACCGCGTCGCCGTACTGGTCGCGGACCACGGCGTCGTCACGCAGCCGCGAGCCGTCGGTGAAGACGACGTCGAGGGCGAAGGCCGTGGCGTCCCAGAAGTGCGGCAGGTCTGCTTCGGTCGGTTCCGACGCCCCGTCGGGCAGGGTCCGCTCGGGGAACCAGACCCAGGCGAGCTCGTCGCCGGCGGCGATGGTGCGTCCGCTGAAGCCGGGGACGATCGCCTCGGCCACCGACCCGCCAGCTGGTCGTTCGACGAGCCAGCCCTCCGCGGAACCGAACCCGACACCGTTCCGAGCGGCCACGGCCGTCGTCGGACCACCGCTCCGTTGCAGTTCTCGCACGGGGCGAGCCTATTTGCTCCAGGGACTGGACGAAAACCCCGGCGTGTCAGTCCTTGTTCTGTCCCGGGGCACTGCCGGACTTGCCGGGAGCGGTGTCCGACGTGGTGTCGACCGCACCGGTGTCGGCCGCGCCCGTGCCGTCCTGCGGCTCCTGCACCGGGTTCGAGGCCGGGGTGCTCGGCTCCGGGCCGACGGGCGGGTCCTGCGTGGGCTGCTCCGGCTGGGTCGGTTCGCTCGGCTGCTCGCTCGGTTCCTCGGCGGGCTGCGACGGCTGCTGCTGCTCCTGCGAGGGCTGCTGCTCGGCGGGTTCGCTCGGCTGCTCTTCCTCGCCCGGGTCCTCGGACGGCTGCTGCTCGGTCGGCGCGGTCGACGTGGTGTCCGTCGGGGCCGGGGTGCCGTCGTCGTCGCCGTTCAGGGCGAACACCGCGACCCCGATGCCGATGAGCACCAGGACGATCACGATGATCGCGGCGATGAGCGGTCCGCGCTTCTTCTTCTCCGGCAGGTCGTCCGGCCGGTCCCGGACCGGGCGGGGCGTGACCGGCGGCGGGGTCGGCCCGCTCGGGCCCGATGCGCCGCGGCCGTTCGCCTGGGCGCCGAGGACGGTCGTCGAGACGTCGTCGGCGGCGTTCGGACGCTGGGTGTCGAGGACGCGGGTGGCGTCGTCCCCCGGACCCGCGCCGCCGTTCGGCAGTTCGCTCGCCGGCATCGCCTGCGTCCGGTCGTCGGCGTTCGCCGCAGCGGCGGCACCGGCGCCGACCGCGGCACCAGCCGCACCGGCGGCCGCGGACGTCACCGCACCGGGCGTGCCGGGCAGCAGCTGCGTGGCGTTCGTCGGCTCGTCGCGGCCCAGCGCACGCAGGCGCTCGGCGGCCTCGGCTGCCGTCGGTCGCTCCGCCGGGTCCTGCGCGGTCATCACGTGCAGCAGGGTGCGCCAGGCCGTGGGCAGCTGCCGGTCGATCTCGGGTGAACGGGTCAGCCGGGCCGTGGCCGACTCGACCGCGCTGCCCGGGAACGGCTGGCGGCCGGTCATGCACTCGAGCAGCACGAGCCCGAGCGAGTAGACGTCGGCCTTGCCGGTGATCTCCTTCGCCAGGACCTGCTCCGGGGCCAGGTACGCGGCCGTCCCCATCACGGTCCCCGTCCCCGTCACGCGTGAGGCGTCACGGAGCAGGGCGATCCCGAAGTCGGCGAGCTTGACGTGCCGGCCGTCGCTCTCGAGCAGGACGTTCGCGGGCTTCACGTCACGGTGGACGATCCCCTGCGCGTGCACGGCGGCCAGGCCGTCGGCGACCTGCGCACCCAGGCGGGCAGCGGTCGCGGGGTCGAGCGGGCCCTCGCGCAGACGGGTCGCCAGGTCACTGCCCGGCACGAGTTCCATGACGAGGTACGAGTCACCGTCGACGTCGTCGAGAGCGGCGTCGTAGAGCGTGACGAGCTCGGGCGCGCGCAGCGTCGCGAGCGTCTGGATCTCCGCCTCGGCGCGGGCGCGCTCACCGCGGTCGACGGGGCCGATGCGGAACACCTTGACCGCGACCTCGCGACCGAGTTGCTCGTCGACCGCCCGGTACACGGACGCCATGCCACCGTGTCCGAGCGTGCCCGTGACGCGGTACCTGCCGCCGAAGACCCGTTCTTCCATGCCCGGCAACCTACCGGTCGCGGCTGACGGCGCTCTGCCGTTCGGGGCGCCTGACGACTTCGTGAGCAGAAGATGTCGGGTGCGGGCGAGCGACCCGACGTCTTCTGCTCACGAAGTGATGCGGTCGACGTCCGGCGCGGGCTCAGCACCGTGGTGGAGCGCCGTCAGGTACAACCGGTGCGCCGTGATCACGAGGGCGAGCCAGGCGAGTCCGAGCGCCCACGCCGCCAGCACGTCGGTCAGCCAGTGGTGCCCGAGGAACACCCGCGACGCCCCGACCGACAGCACGAACAGGGTGCCCACGACGATCGTCCACACCCGGGTGACGACGCGCGACTGCCGCAGGAGCAGGAGGTACACGATGGTGCCCACGATCACCGTGGAGTTGAGCGTGTGCCCCGACGGGAACGACGGCGACGTCTCGTACGGCGGCACCGCGTCGGACAGCGGCGGACGGGCGCGACCGATCAGGTCCTTGCCCGCGATCGTCATGAGCAACGACCCACCGCTCGCGGCGACCAGGAGCACCAGTGGCGTCCACGCACGGCGCTGGATCGTGAAGCCGACCAGGAACCCGAGCGCGACGATCGGCATCCCGATCGTGCCCGCGATGTCGGTCCACCAGGTGACGAGCGTGTCCGCCGTGGGTGATCGGAGTGTGAGCGCCCAGTCGAGGACGGGTCGGTCGAGCACCGCGACGTCGTCGGCTTCCCGCACGGCGTCGTAGACCTCGGAGGCGATCCACGTGGCGAGGACGGCGACGCCCAGGCCGATGGCGAGGGTCAGCAGCAGGACGGGCATGGCGCCGAAGCGCTTGCCGAGCGCGGTCCACGCACCGGCGACACTGCGACCGGCACGGGAGCGCCAACGGGTCAGGTCGACTTCGCCGACGGTGCGGTCGGCGGCGTCCCCGCGTTCGGTCTGCATCCGTCCACACTGCCCGAAGCCGCCGGGAGCCGTCCCGGCCGCCTGGCTACGAGCGCCGAGCGACCACACGACCGATCGCGCTGGCCACACCGTCGGCATCATCCGAGGTGGCGAGGAAGACCTGTCCGTTCAGTCGAGCGATGCGTACGGCGCGCTGGCCGTCCGCTGCCAGGAGCAGACCATCGCGGCGGCTCCTGCCCTTGATGCCCCACCCGCCGAAGTCCTCCATCGGTCGCACGTCCACGCTGGTCACCGAGGCGATGTCGCCGATCTTGACCCGGACGCCCCAGAACGGCGCCGCAACGAGCCAGAGGGCGTTACGGGTCGCGATGATGCCGACTGCCGGGGTGCTGAGCATCAGCACGATCGACGCGGTCCCGATGCCCAGCATCCACCAGCCGCTCACTTCCGGGAACTCGGCCAGGGAGAACACGCAGATCAGCACAGGGCCGCTGCAGAGGATGAGCCGCAACCCGATGTCGAACCGTTGCCAGGAGAGGACACGCATCGATCCGTCCGATCGTTTCGGGGTACTCGGAGGTAGAGCACCAGAAGAGCTGCCATGGAGAGGAAGAACGACCAGAGCCCGAACATCACGGCGATGGAGAGGTGGAAGGCAAGCATGAGCGGGAGTGCAATCCTGCGATTCGCTGGTCGTACCAGCACGAGTCCTGCGGCCAGCAGTTCGACCGCCAGAACGCCGTAGTTCACGATGAGGGCACCGGCAAGGGAGCCTTGAACGCCTTCCGCAAGCCAGAGGAACGCGGCGGGAGGCCGAAAGCTAGGCTCTTGGATCCAGTACCAAAGCGCTGTTCCATTGGCCCACTCGGCCACCGCGAACTTGGCGATCGCCGCGTTGGCGTACAGCACCGACGTCTGGACCCAGACGACCACGAGCACGGCCCAGGCTGCTCCGCGCACAACCCACGATCGCGAACTCCAGCGCCTGTCCACCGACCAGTGGTTGCGACGACGGTCGAGGAGTAGCAGCGGAACCAAGAGCAGGGTCAGTACTGCTGCGACCTGGTCCCCACCGTCTCGGATCGGGGAACCGATGTTCAGGCTCCACGCCACCCACCAGTGAGGGATTGCGGTGACAGCCGGAAGGTAGCCGCTGATCACCGCGAGCGTGACCGCGAGCACAATGATGATGCTGGTCGGCGTAGCCCCACCAGCCATGCAGAACAGTGACCAGCGCGAGGTGAACGCTTCGCACACGACCCCGACGGGATCGGCCGGACCCTTCAGGAAGAGCACGCCAGCCGGCGTCATCAGCACGGTCAAGAGGGTGGACAGCGCAAGGAAAGTTCGCGCGAGGGCCAATGACGAGTTGTACGTCGAAACCTCGTCGATGCAACGAACGGCGGCGGCGAGGAGTGGCCGAATGTTCTCGGTGAAGGCTTTGGCCTCGGTGCGCGCGCCGCGCGCCAACGCTGCGAGGCTCACGTGCATCGCACTTTCACGGCTGCGACTTCCTCAACGCGCGGATCAGCCCCGCGGAACGCCCAAGGAGTGGGTTTCTTCCGCACGAGTGTGATCTCACCGCACAGCGAGTGCACGTCGTTGCTGATCCGCACTTGCTGTCTCTTTAGCCCGTTGACGCACTCAGAGACGCTCGTGCCCGCTTTGCAGCCTCGCCACGCCGCACGGTCCAGCTGCTGCATGACTCGGTCCACGTCGATCCCGCCCAACCGCGACGCACGGTTCAAGCCGAACGCCCACTTGAGCTGCATGTTCGTTCCCGTGCCCATCTCCTCACCGGTTTCGTCGTAGGCGATCACGAACGAATCTCGAGGTGACTTCGTGAAGAAGGACCATCCCTCGGGTAGGAGTTCCCGTGTCACATTCGCTGCACGCTTTGCGCCTGGCCCGAGATGGTCGGCCGCCGGCAAGGACATCGCTGCGACACCGGTCACGGTGATGCAGACGACGGTCCCACAAAGGGCGAGCGCGTGGATTCGTGAGCTCGTCATCGACGACTACCGGATGGTCGAGACGATCTGTGCGGCGAGGCGCTCTCGTGCTGCCACGCTCTCCGCACCCGTCGCCGCTTTGCCGCACCACGTCCAGGCACCGCACCACAGTGCCGCGGTCACCACGACCGCAACGGCAGCGGTTGCCACCGCTGCGTTGTGCACCCCGACAGCCGCGTATGCAACGCACACCACGGCCGCACCACATCGGCCGCTTCCTTCCGCGGACGGAAGGTCTGCAGGGACGACACCCTCAGCGTCCATCCGCTGGCGGGTGTGGTCTACGACGATCTCACCGAGCTCAGCAGACGCGGACTGGACACGGTAGACGTCGCCGCTCCGGACATCCTGCAGAACAGGCTCAAGGCGGTCCTGTTCGGCGGCCAGCACCTCGGTACTGGCCGCGTGAGCCTTCTCTCGGTATTCGCCGACGTCGAAGCCATCAGACACGAGAACGTCGACTCCGACCTCCGTGCCCAGCTGGTGGGCGAGGTCTCCCGCACCCTAGGCGAGGGCTTCGACGATTGCTGCGTCGGAAGGACCACCCGCCGTAGACGCGTGTGCCTCGTTCGAAGGGTTCGTGCCGAGGAGACCCGCCACAAGGAGGACCGGTGCAGCAAGGGCGGTAAGTGAGTGCTTCAATGCATTCCTTTCGTCGTTCATTGAAACACTGGCATACATGTTTCACCGGCACAACGTCAGGCGCAGTCAGTCCAACCCTTGGCTGCCGCCTCAGTCCTTCGCCTCCGAGTACGCCCCCACCACCCCGACCGACAGCGGGAACGTCACCGGGAAGTCCTGGAACAGCAGCCGTCCGGCATCGACGGCGGCCTCCCGGATCTGCTGCGCCACCCACTCCGCGTGCTCCGCCGGGGCGTGCACCACGATCTCGTCGTGCACGAAGAACACCAGGTGCGGCCCGTCCGTCACGGCTCCGGGGAAGCGCGCGATCAGCCGCGAGCGCAGGGACCCCATCCACGCGAGCGCCCACTCGGCCGCCGTCCCCTGCACCACGAAGTTCCGGGTGAACCGCCCCCAGCTCCGGGCGCGGGACTCGACCGCGCGCTGCATCGCCGGGGTCCCCTCGACCGTGTAGGCCTGGTTCCGGGCCTCGAACCACGAGTCCTCGGGCACCGGTGACGTCCGCCCGAGCAACGTCGTCACGGGTTCGCCGCGCTCCCCCGCACGGGCCGCCCGTTCCACCATGTCGAGCGCCTGCGGGAACGCCCGGACCAGGCGTGGCACGAGCCGACCGCCCTCGCCCTGGGTCGCCCCGTACATCGCACCGAGCATCGCCACCTTGGCCTGCTGCC
This sequence comes from Curtobacterium sp. MCLR17_051, assembly GCF_003234395.1. Classification (NCBI taxonomy): domain Bacteria; kingdom Bacillati; phylum Actinomycetota; class Actinomycetes; order Micrococcales; family Microbacteriaceae; genus Curtobacterium; species Curtobacterium sp. MCLR17_051. Next base: position 76,744 of record NZ_QKTA01000002.1, on the reverse strand, counting down.
GGGTCTCGACCGCACCCGAGGCCACCACGCCGTCGTACAGGTCGCGCCCGTCACCGGCCGCGGCCATCGCCCGGTCGCCGGACATCGCGGCGAGCACCCGGGGCTCCAGCTGCGCGGCGTCCGCGACGACGAGCTTCCACCCGGGATCGGCGATGACGGCCCCGCGGATGCCCTTCGGCAACTGCATCGCGCCCCCGCCGTCGGCCGCCCAACGACCGGTGACGACACCGCCGACGACGTACTTCGGGTGGAACCGTCCGTCGCGGATCCAGTCGTCGAGCCAGGTCCAGCCGTTGGCGGTGAGCAGTCGCGCCAGGCGCTTGTACTCGAGCAGCGGCTCGATGACGGGGTGCTCGATCTCCTGCAGCTCCCACTTCCGCGTGCTCGTGACCATCAGGCCGGCCCGGCGCAGCGACTTCAGGACGTCGGCGGGTGAGTCCGGGTTGAGACCGGGGTCGTCGAGGCGCTCGCGCACGACGGCGGCGATCTCCTCGAGGCGTCGCGGCCGCACCCCGTAGGGCACGCGCGGCCCGAGGGCGTCCTCGAGCAGCCGCTCGTGCACGTCGGCACGCCACGGCAGCCCGGCGTGCAGCATCTCGGCCGCCACGAGCGCGCCGGCCGACTCCGCGGTGAGCAGCAGGCGGAGGGCACCGGGAGCGCTCGACCCCGTCACCGCGGCGAGCTGCGCCCGGAACTCCGCCACCGGGTCGACCTCGTCGTCGGGCGCAGCGGCGGTGAACAGGGCGTCGTCGAAGAGCTGGGCCTGCGTCGGCCGGACCACGCGGGCTTCCGCGACCGGGGCGTCCAGGGCGTCGGCCGGCGCGGCCGCGAGCGCGGATCCCCGTGCCGCGAGCGCGGCCCGCAAGACACGACGACCGAGGCGCAGGTCGACGCAGCGTCCGACCCGACCGCCCGCAGCGAGCACGGCCGGGTACCAGCGGGCGGTGTCGTCCCACACCCATCGCACGCCCGGTGCATCGTGGGCCGCGACGAAGGCCGGGAGGCCCGGCTCGTCCAGGCGGATCGGCTCGCCCCCGGCGGTCCCCGCGTCGGTCAGGGGCGTCGCGAGGACGCCGCCGTCGACGCGGCGGAGGACGAGGTGCACGACACGATCATGCCGTGCCCCACCGACCCCGGCGGACCAGGGCCGGAACGGGTGTCACTCGCCGGGTCGGACCGCCGCGGTGTCGGCGACGTCGATGCGGACGTCGCCGTCCTCGGCACGGGAGACCTCGACCCGCGGATCGGCGTCGTGCTCGTCGGATCCGGACATGCGGCGGAACGTGTCCTGTCGGCGTTCCTCGAACGTCATGTCGACGCCGTCGTCGAGGTGGTCGTGGTCGGGCTTCGTCATGCCGTGCACGGTACGCGGCCGCGGCTGCGGGCGGTCACGCGACCGGTGCCGTGCCGGTCCGCTCGGCCCAGTGCCCACCGCTCGCCCACCGGTCGAGCACGGCCGCGCGCAACCGACCGGACGGCGCCGCGGACCGCGCGGTCGCCAGCGGCACCCCGAAGACGAACTTCGCGACGCTGGCGTCCCCCTCGGTCGCGTCGTGCTCCCCCGGCGGGACGAGACGGAAGCGCCGGGCGAAGCGCACGAGGTTGGCATCGGGACCGAGCGCGGCGGGCAGCCCCGGGTCGAGCATCCAGGAGCGGCACTGCCACCGGTCGGCAGCGAGCTGCGGTGCGAGGCCGCGCAGGACCTCGGGTGCGCGGGCGAACGAGCGGTCGCAGGCCACCGGGTCGAGCGGCCCGGTCTCCGGCACGTGCACGCCCCAGGCCAGCGTGCCGTCCGCCAGGTGGTCGCCGAGTTCGAACTGGAGGCGCCCCACGGCCACCACGCGCCCGGTCACCACGGCGACGAGCCACTCCACCCCGGTGCCGTGCAGTCCGTAGCGTGCGAGCTTGCGGTCGACGTCGGCGACGGAGGCCTCGGCGAGCGCGCGCGGGAGGCCCCGCTCCGCGAGCGCGTCGGCGCTGTCCGGCACCGCGGCGCGGAGCGCCGCGACCAGCAGCTCGTCCCGCTCCGCGGGCCCGGCGTCGGCGACGGTGGCGGCCAGTGCGGCCGCCACCGTCGCGGAGTCGTCCGGTGACCCCACGGCGGCGGCGAGGACCGCGACGGACGCGGGGCGGGCCTCCAGGCCGGGGGTCGCGGTGGTCACTTCAGACCGGACGACGCGAGCCCGTCCATCACCCGACGCTGCAGCACGACGAACATGATGAGCACCGGCGCCATCGCCATCAGGCTGGCGGCCATCAGCACCGGGTAGTCGATCGTGCGGTCACTCGACAGCGTCGCGAGGCCGGCGGCGAGCGGCATGTCCTCGGCGCGGGTGGAGACCACGAGCGGCCAGAGCAGCTCGTTCCACGACCACAGCACGGTCGTGATCGCGAGCACGCTGATCGAGGGACGGGCCAGGGGCAGCATGATCCGCCAGAACGTCTGGAAGGGGTTCGCGCCGTCCATCCGCGCTGCCTCTTCGAGCTCGGGCGGCATGTTCAGGAACGCGGTCCGCATCAGGAACGTGCCGAAGGCGCTGAACAGCCCGGGTGCGACGATCCCCATCAGGGTGTCGAGCCAGCCGAGCCCCTGCACGATCTGGTACTGCGAGATCAGGTAGACCTGCGAGGGCACGAGCAGGATCGACAGCACGATCGCGAGCAGTGCCGCCCGGCCGCGGAACCGCATCCGGGCGAAGGCGTACCCGGCGAGCGTGCAGAGGACGATCTGCGCGATCGTGCGGATGATCGTGACGTACACCGACGTGCCGAGCTGGCTGAGGAACGGCAGGCGTTCGAAGACCTGCGCGTAGTTCTGCCACTGCAGCTCCCCCGGCCAGAAGACCGGCGTGACGGACTGCACCTGCGCGTTCGTGGAGAGCGACATGATGATCTGCCACAGGAACGGGAACGCCATCGCGAACCCGCCGATGCCGAGTACGACGTGGATCCACCAGTGGCTGCCGCCGCGACGGCCGGGCCGGCGTGCGGTCCGAGGCGGTGTGACGGTGGCGGTCATCCCTGCACCCACTTCCGTTGGACGCGGAACTGCACGAGCGTGACGATGCCGATGAGCAGGAAGATCACCATCGCGATCGCGGCCGCGAAGCCCTTGTCGTTGTCGATGAACCCGGCGCTGTAGAAGTAGAAGACGAGCGACATCGTCTTCGGGATCACCGGGTTGGTGCTGCCGAGGATCGCGTACAGCAGGTCGAACAGCTGGAAGCTCGAGATCGTCGTGACGATCACCACGAAGAAGATGCTCGGGCTGAGCAACGGCACGGTCACCGAGCGGAACTGCCGCCACCGGCTCGCGCCGTCGAGCTCCGCGGCCTCGTAGAGCTCCGGCGGGATGTCCTTGAGCCCGGCGCCGAGGATGATCATCGAGAACCCGAGGGACGACCAGAGGCCGACCAGGCTCACCGCGATCAGCGCGAAGCCGGGGGTCGAGATCCAGTACGGGCCGTCGATGCCGAAGTTCCCGAGGAACCAGTTCACGATGCCGTAGTCGCCGTTGTACATGATCCGCCAGACCAGGGCGATCGCCGCGGGCATGGCGACGTACGGCAGGAAGAAGAGCACCCGGTAGAACTGCGCGAACCGCAGCCCCGGGGTGTTCAGCAGGCTGGCGAGCCACACCGCGATCGGGATCCCGGCGAGGACGATCACGGTGTAGATCACCGTGTTGAGCAGCGACTGGTACAGCTGCGGGTCACCGACGAGCCGGACGTAGTTGGCGACGCCGGTGAACGTGGCGCCCCCGAAGACGCCCCAGCTGGTGAACGAGTACCAGAACGTCTGGATGATCGGCCAGATGTAGAAGGTGCCGACGCCGACGAGCAACGGGAGCACGAAGAGCCACGGCCACCAGCCGTCGGTCCGTCGTGGCGCTCGGCCGCCGTCGGCTCGCTGAGCGGGGGCGCCCCGCCCGGACGAACGTGTCGTCCGGGCGGGGGTGGCTGCGGCCGGGGGCCGCTCGGTGTTGATCGTCACGCGCGGGTCCTACTTTTCCTTGGCGAGGGCGGCGTCCATCTTCTGTGCGAGGTCCTCTGCCACCTGGTCGACGGGCTTCGACCCGTCGAAGGCGCTCGGCAGCAGGGTGGTCTCGAGGGTGTTCCAGGCGGCGGTGTTCTTCGACACCGGCAGCGGCTTCGCGTAGTCCACCGCGTCGAGGAACACCTGCAGGTCGGCGTCGGGCATCGTCTTCGTGAAGGCGCTCTGCGTGCCCTCGTACGCCGGGATGACCGCGCCCATGTCGCCCTGCTGCTGCTGGGCCGTCTCGCCAGCGAGGTAGACCTGCAGCGCCTGGGCGGCGGCCTTGTCCTTGCTCGCCTCGGACACGACGTTCGAGACACCGTGGATGACGGTCGCCTGCTCCTTGCCCTTCGGCAGCGGGTAGGCGACGATGTCCTTCTCCATCTCGGTGCCGGTCAGCGCGGAGCGGAACCAGCTGCCGCCCTGGTACATCGCGAGCTTGCCCGAGGTGAACCACTGGTCGGCCGTGGTGTCGGTGAGCTGCTTGATCGAGGGCGATGCCCCCGAGTCGATCAGGTCGGTCCAGAACTGCAGGCCGTCCTCGGAGGCCTTCGTGGCGTACTCGGACTCGGTGCCGTCCGCGTTCACGACCGATCCCCCGGCCTGCAGGATCGTGTTGTAGTACGTCGTCTGGCCGTCCATGCCGCCGGCTGCCCCGTAGGCGCCCTTCGCCTTCAGCTTCTCGGACAGCTCGGCGCCGGTCTGCTGGAAGTCGTCCCACGTCCAGTCCTTGGACGGCAGGTCCATGCCGGCCTGCTCGAACAGCGACTTGTTGACCCAGACGCCGATGGTGTCGAAGTCCTTCGGCACGCCGTACTGGGTGTCGTCGTACGTGTACAGGTCGTTGAGTGCGCTCGAGTACTTCGACGCGTCGATGTCACCCGACTCGACCTCGCCGGTGATCGGCGCGAGCTTGCCGTTGGCCGCGTACAGCTGGAAGTTCGGGCCGTTCATCCAGAACAGGTCGGGCAGGGTGTTGCTCGAACCCTGGGTCTGCAGCTTCGTCCAGTAGTTGGCGAACGGCGTGACGTCGACGCTCACCTTGATGTCCGGGTACTCCTCGTTGAAGCCCTTCAGGTTGGCCTTGATGGCCTTGACCTGGTTCTCGTCCCAGACGGCGTAGGTCAGGGACGCCTTGGTGTCCTTCGGCGCGGCCTCGTAGTCGCCGCCGGAGCCGGACGCTCCGGACGACGAGGAGCAGCCGGCCAGGAGCGCTGCCGCGCCGAGTGCGGCGACGGCACCGAGGAGGACGCGGCGCACGCCGGTTCCTCGGGTGGGGATGTGTGCGGTCATCGGGGTGTCCTTTCGCACGGCCGTCAGGAACCGACGGTCTGGGCGGGATGCGGGGTGGAGGGGGTGGAGTGCGGGGCGTTCGACGTGAAGTGCGCGATGGTCTCGGCCGGCAGGGGCGGGACGTCGATGGGGACGGACCCGTTGCGGAGCGAGCGCGTGGCCAGCGCGCCCGCGGCGACCGCGGCACGGGCCGCGATCGGGGACAGCTCCGACGGTTCGCCGAACGCGACGGACCGCAGGAACTCGGTCATGGTGAGCAGGTCGGCGTCGGCGTGCCCGTCCTCGACGCCGTCGATCGGGTACTCGCGGTCCCCCGCGGTGTCCCAGCCCCGGCGGTGCGTCCAGACCTTCACGACGCCACCACCGGTGTCGCCGATGTTCTCGAGGCGTCCCTCGGTGCCGATGACGGTGTAGTTCCGCCAGTAGTCCGGGGTGAAGTGGCACTGCTCGTAGCTGGCCTGCACCCCGTTGTCGAGCGTCATCATCACCATCGAGACGTCCTCGACGTCGACGACGGGGTTCAGCCCGGTCTGGGCGAGCGGCGGCCAGTTGTCGTGGGAGAACCAGTCCCCCATGAGCTCGCCGCTGCGGTCGCGCCGGTCGGTGACGTCGCCGTAGACCGACAGCGAGCCCATCCCGACAACCCGGGCGGTGTCACCCCCGCCGAGCGCGTGGATGACGTCGAGGTCGTGGCTCGCCTTCTGCAGGAGCAGGGAGTTCACCTTGCTGCGGTCGGCGTGCCAGTCCTTGAAGTAGTAGTCGCCACCGTTGCCGACGAAGTGCCGGCACCAGACGGCCTTGACCTGACCGATCTCGCCGCGGTCGACGATCTCGCGCATCAGGCGGACGACGGCGGCGTGCCGGAAGTTGTGCCCGACGTACAGCGGCGTCCCGGTCTCCGCCGCGGTGTTCAGGACGGCGTCGGCGTCCTCGACCGTGATGGCCAGCGGCTTCTCGAGGTAGACGGCGATGCCCGCGCGGAGCAGGTCGATCGCGATCTCGGCGTGGGTCCAGTCCGGCGTGGTGACGATGGCCGCGTCGACGTGACCGGTGAGGTCACGGTGGTGTTCGACCACCAGGGCGTCCGGGTACTCGTCGTGCCCGCGGTCCCGGCCGGCCGCGATCACGTCCGCGACGGCCACGACCCGGGCCTGCAGCGACGGGTCGTCCGCCGTTGCCTCGGCCACGTGGCGGGCGATGGCGGACCGCTGGCCCATCCCGATCACCGCGACGCGGAGTCCTGCGTTGTCAGCGCCCATGCTCATCGCTCCCTTGCGTGAATGTGACGCCCATGATGCCGAATCGATCATGAATGCACAATAGGCGCTCACGGATCGCTCACGCATCCGTGCCGGGGAGGGTTTTACACGATCGAAACGTCCGGACCGCTCCGGGGCGGCCGCAGGGGGTGCTCAGTCGGCGACGACGAGCTCCACGCCGGCGCTGGCCAGGTCAGCGGCGAACGAGGCCGGCACCGGCTGGTCGGTGACCAGGACGTCGATGCGGTCGAGCGGGCAGATCCGGGCGAAGGTCGACCGTTCGATCTTGGTCGAGTCGGCGACCACGACGACGCGTCGTCCGACCGAGGCGAAGTGGCGGCTGACCTCGGCCTCGCCCTCGTGCATGGTGGTCGCGCCGTACTGGCCGGTGAGACCGTCGACGCCGAGCACCACGAGGTCGAGGGCGAACTCGTCGAGGGTGTCCCGGACGAGCGGCCCGACGAGCTCGTAGGACTGCCGCCGCGCCACTCCACCGGTGACCACGATCTTCACGTTGGCGCGGACGGACAGCTCGTACCCGACGTTCAGCGCGTTCGTCACGATCGTGATGCCGAACTCGCCGTCGGCGCGGATGAACCGCTCGCTCTTGCCGAGTTCACGCGCGACCTCGGTCGTGGTCGTCCCGCCGTTGAGGCCGACGGTCTCCCCCGGCTGCACCAGTCGGGCGGCCGCGCGGGCGATCGCCGTCTTCGCCTCGGCCTGCCGGGCGATCTTGTACTGCAGCGGGAGCTCGTACCCGGCCCCGAGTGCTGCCGCGCCCCCGTGCGTGCGCGTGACGAGCCGCTGGTCGGCGAGGGTCGCGAGGTCACGGCGAGCCGTCGCGGCGGAGATCCCGAGCAGCTCCCCGATCTCGGCGATCGACACGTTGCCGCGTTCGCTCACCAGTTCGAGCAGGGCGTTCAGCCGCTGTTGGGGGGTCATGACGGTCATCCTACGGCGTCACCACCGTCCCCCGGTGATCGGAAATGACGTTTTCCCCTTCCCTTGCGCACGATCGCTCGCTACGCTTCCTGATCATCGATCACCCGGATCGATCCGGACCCGGAAGGCTCCCATGACCGACACCTTCGTGAGCGCTGAACTGGCCTCGCAGCCGGAGACCTGGCGTGCAGCCGCCGCGCTCCTGCCGACCTTCGCCGACGCGCTCCCCCAGCCGGGCGAACGCGTGGCCGTGATCGGCTGCGGCACGAGCTGGTTCATCGCCATGAGCTACGCCGTCGCCCGTGAGCAGGCGGGCCTCGGTGTGACCGATGCCTTCGCCGGATCCGAGTACCCCGCGTCCCGCGAGTACGACCGCGTGCTCATGATCAGCCGCTCGGGCACGACGACCGAGATCGTCGACCTGCTGCAGGCCCTGCCGTCGCAGCGGACCGTCCTGATCACGGCCGTCGCCGACAGCCCTGCCGCGGCCGTCGCCGACCAGGTGGTCGCCCTGCCCTTCGCCGACGAGCGCTCGGTCGTCCAGACCCGCTTCGCCACCACGACGCTCGCACTGCTGCGGGCGTCCATCGGTGACGACGTCGACGCGCTCGCAGCCCAGGCCGAGACCGCGCTGACGGTGCCGATCGACGACCTGCTCGACGCCGAGCAGGTCTCGTTCGTGGGTCGTGGGGCCGCAGTCGGCCTGACGTTCGAAGCCGCGCTCAAGACGCGTGAGGCCGCGCAGTTCTGGGCTGAGTCCTACCCGGCGATGGACTACCGGCACGGTCCCATCGCGATCGCCCAGCCCGGCCGGCTCGTCTGGTCGCTCGGCACGGCACCCGAGGGCCTGGCCGACGAGGTCGCCGCGACCGGCGCCCGCTTCGTCCAGCACGACCTCGACCCGATCGCCGGACTCGTCGTGGTGCACCGGTTCGCCGTCGCCCTGGCCGAGGGACGCGGGCTCGACCCGGACAACCCCCGGTCGCTCACCCGGTCGGTCATCCTCACCTGATGGGTGGCGCAGGCGCGGTGCTCGGGGTCGACGTCGGCGGCACGGGCATCAAGACCCGGCTGACGACGGCCGACGGACTCGTCCTCGACGAGACTCGGGTACCGACGCCGCGCGACGACCCGGGCGCCGAGCGCCTCGCCGCCGTCGTCGCCGAACTGGCCGCACAGGCCACCCGACGGGCGCCGCTCGGAGCCATCGGGGTGGTGACCCCCGGCGTCGTCGACGAGACCCGCGGCACCGTGGACCTGTCCGTCAACCTCGGGTGGCGCGACGTCCCGGTGCGTGACCTCGTCCGTGCCGAGCTCCTGCGTCACGGGATCGACGTGCCGCTCGCCTTCGGCCACGACGTCCGCGCCGGCGCCCTGGCCGAGGTCCGGGCCGGTGACCCGGCGCTCTCGCGGGGGTCGGTCTCGTTCGTGCCGGTCGGCACCGGGCTCGCGAGCGCCCTGGTGGTCGACGGCGTCGTCGTGTCCGGCGGTGGCTGGGCGGGGGAGATCGGGCAGGTCCGCATCCAGACCGGTCCGCACGCGGGCCACCGCGTCGAGGAGATCGCGTCCGCCGGGGGAGTCGCACGTCGTTCCGGCGCGCCGTCCGCTCACGCCGCCATGCTCCTGGTCCGCCAGGGCGACCCCGCAGCCCGTGCGGTCTGGGACGACTGCGTCGCGGTCCTGGCCGACGCGCTCGCCTGGACGACCGCGGTCGCCGGGGTCCACACCATCATCGTCGGCGGGGGACTCGCCGAGTCGGGGCCGCTGCTGCTCGACCCGCTGCGCGACGCCGTCACGGAGCGCCTGCAGGGCGTCCGTGTCCCCGTCGTCGTCCCCGCCCGGCACGGCGACGCAGCCGGCGCCATCGGAGCGGGGATCGTCGCACGCGCGCTGCTCGAGACCGAGACCGGGGTCCTGCTGTGACCACCCTCGTCCGGGCCCATCGCATCGTCACGGCCCAGGCAGACCTGCACGACGGCTGGCTCGTCATCGGTGACGACGACACCGTGCTGGCGACCGGTACCGGGTCCCCGATGCGCACGGACACCGCCGTCACCGTCGACGGTGTGGTCGTGCCCGGGTTCGTCGACCTGCACGCCCACGGGGCGCTCGGGCACGACTTCGCCGGGTGCTCCGCCGAGGATGCCCGTGTCGCCGCCGGGCACCACCGGTCACGGGGCACGACCACCCTGGTCGGGTCCATCGCCACGGGCGAGCGCGCGGACACCGTGGCGGCCCTCACCCGGCTCCGGCCACTCGTCGCGGACGGCACGCTCGCCGGGCTGCACCTGGAGGGGCCGTGGCTCGCGCCCGCCCGTCGCGGGGCGCACCGCGTGGACCTGCTGCACGCTCCGGACCCCGCCGAGGTCGACGCCTACTGCGACGCCGCGGGTGGCGCCCTGCGGATCGTCACGCTCGCGCCGGAGCTCCCGGGTGCACTCGAGGCCGTCGCCCGTTTCGTCGAAGCCGGGGTCGTCGTCGCCATCGGCCACACCGACGCCACCGCCGAGCAGACCCGCCGCGCGGTCGACGCCGGAGCCTCGCTCGTCACCCACCTGTTCAACGGGATGCCCCCGCTGCACCACCGTGCGCCCGGGCCGGTCGGGGTCGCGCTCTCCGACGACCGCGTGCTGCTCGAGTGCATCGTCGACGGCCACCACCTCGATCCCGTGACGGTCACCCTCGTGCAGCGCAGTGCTCCGGGCCGGATGGTCCTGGTCTCCGACGCCATGGCTGCGACCGGCTGCCCCGACGGCACGTACTCGGTGGCCGGATCGGCGGTGACCGTCCGCGACGGGCTCGCCGTGCTCGCCGACGGTTCGTCGCTGGCGGGCAGCACGATCACGGTCGCCGACGCCGTCCGCCGCCTGCTCGACGCCGCGACCGACCTGCCCGAGGTCGTCGCGGCGTCCGCGGGGCGTGCGGCACGCCTGCTCGGGGCTCCGGAACCGCTCAGCGTGGGCGCCCCCGCCGACCTGGTCGTGCTCGACCCGGAGCGCGGCAGCGTCCGAGCCCTGCCGACGGCGGTGGTCGCATGATCCTCGTCGTCACCCCGAACCCGGCCGTCGACGTGACCTACCGGGTCGCCGAGCAGCGCATCGGCGAGACCCAGCGCGTGTTCGAGGTCCAGCGGCGCCCCGGCGGCAAGGGCCTGAACGTCGGGCGGGTCCTCGCCGCCACCGGCGTGCCGACCCGCGCCGTGCTGCCCCTCGGCGGCGACGGCGGACGCTGGATCGCCCACGCCCTCGACGACCTCGGGCTCGTCCACACCGACGTCGCTGTCCGTGGCGAGACCCGCACGACCGTGACGGTGGTGGACGACCTCGCCCACCCGACGATGTTCGGCGAGCCCGGACCCGTGCTCAGCCCCGACGAGTGGGACACGGTCACCGCCGCGGTCGAGACACTGCTCGACGGCGATGTCGGCCGTACTGGCGGTGCCGCCGGTACCCCGCCCGCAGCCGCCCTGGTCGTGTCGGGCTCGCTGCCCCGCGACTCCGATCCCGCGGTCGTCGCCCGCTGGGTCACCGCCGCTCGCCACCGCGGTGTGCTCTCGGTGGTCGACTGCTCGGGCACCGCGCTGCTGGCGGCCGCCTCGGCCGGTGCGACGGTCTGCAAGCCCAACCGCGAGGAACTGCTCGAGGCCACGGGCACCGATGACGAGCGCTCTGGGGCGCTCCGGCTCCTCGGACTCGGTGCGACGGTCGTGGTCGTGTCCCGCGGATCCGACGGCATCGCCGCCCACACCGCCGAGCACGTGCTCGAGGTGCCGGCGGTCCCCGGGGTCTCGGGCAACCCGACCGGCGCCGGTGACGCCGCCACCGCCGGGCTCGTCGGTGTCCTCGTCGAGGTGCTCGTCGGTGCCGGTCTCCCCGCGCCCGACGGCAGCGTCCCGGCCCCCGACGACGCCACCCTGCTCCGAGCCCTGCGGTCCGCCGCCGCACACGGGGCGGCCGCCGTCCTCCAGCCGGTGGCCGGCGCGGTCGACCCGGCAGACGTCCACCGCTTCCTGTCCACACCGCCCGATCCCGCCCACGACCGAACGAGGACCCCCGCATGATCACCGACCTTGCCCTCACCGGCCTGCTCGACACCGCCCGCACGGCACGCCGCGGGGTCGGTGCGTTCAACGTGGTGCTGCTCGAGCACGCCGAGGCGATCGTCTCCGGCGCCGAGCTGGCCGGTCTGCCGGTGATCCTGCAGATCAGCGAGAACTGCGTCCGCTACCACGGCGGCCTCGCACCGATCACGACCGCGACCCAGGCAGTCGCACGTGCCGCCGACGTCGAGGTCCTCGTGCACCTCGACCACATCGAGGACCCCGAGCTGGTGGCGGCCGGCGTCGACCTGGGCGTCGACTCGGTCATGTACGACGGTTCGCACCTGGACTTCGCCGCCAACGTGGCAGCGACCCGCGAGCTCGCCGCGCGGTGTCACGCCGCGGGTGTCGCGATCGAGGCCGAGCTCGGCGAGGTCGGCGGCAAGGACGGCGTGCACGCCCCGGGCGTCCGCACCGATCCGACCGACGCCGCCGCGTTCGTGACCGACACCGGGGTCGATGCCCTGGCGGTCGCGGTGGGGACCTCGCACGCGATGCAGACCCGCGAGGCGTCGGTGGACCGTGACCTGGTCGAGCGCCTCCGTGCCGCGGTTCCGGTGCCGCTCGTGCTGCACGGGTCCTCCGGCCTGTCCGACGATGAACTCCGCGGCGCCGTGCACGCGGGGATGACGAAGATCAACATCTCGACGCACCTGAACGGCCTGTTCACCCGTGCGCTCCGCACCGTGCTCGACGAGCGGCCGGACGTCGTCGACCCGCGCAAGTACGTGTCGGCGGGCCGGGACGCCATCGCCACCGAGACGGCACGGCTGCTGACGCTCCTGCACGCCTGACGCGCGAGCGGGCGCAAACGGGCGCGAGCGGGCGCTCAGCAGAGCGGGACGTTCACCGCGAGCCCGCCCATCGCGGTCTCCTTGTACTTCGACGACATGTCCGCCCCGGTCTGCCGCATCGTCTCGACGACCTGGTCGAGCGACACGTGGTGCACCCCGTCGCCGCGCAGGGCCATCCGGGCGGCGTTGATCGCCTTGTTCGCCGCGATCGCGTTCCGCTCGATGCACGGGATCTGCACCAGGCCGCCGATCGGGTCGCAGGTCAGCCCGAGGTTGTGCTCCATCGCGATCTCGGCGGCGTTCTCGACCTGCTCCGGCGTGCCCCCGAGGACCTCGGCGAGTCCCGCAGCCGCCATCGACGCCGCCGAACCGACCTCGCCCTGGCAGCCGACCTCGGCGCCGGAGATCGACGCCCGTTCCTTGTAGATCGACCCGATCGCGCCGGCGGTGAGCAGGAACCGCACGACGGCGTCGTCCCGTTCGGCGGCGGGGGCGGCGGCGACCGTGGGCACGTAGGTGAGCGCGTAGTACAGGACCGCGGGGATGATGCCGGCTGCGCCGTTCGTCGGGGCGGTGACGACGCGGCCCCCGGTGGCGTTCTCCTCGTTGACCGCCATGGCGACGAGGTTCACCCACTCCATCGCGAACAGCGGGTCGTGGTCGGGGTCCTCGCGGGTGAGCTGCTCGTGCCAGGTGGCGGCACGACGGCGGACGTCGAGTCCCCCGGGCAGGCACCCGCCCCGGCGGACGGATCGGTCGACGCACGACTCCATCACGCCGTGGATGCCCAGCAGTCCGGACCGGATCTCGGCGTCCGTCCGCGTGACGGCCTCGTTCGCCAGGGCGACGCCGCTGATCGGCAGGCCGGAACCGGCACACGCGGCGAGCAGCTCCGCGCCGCTCGAGAACGGGTACGGCACGGCGTCGTCGACCGGGATCGCGGCACCGGCGACGGCAGCGGATGCGTCGGCCGCGGGCTCCGCCGCCTCGTCCCGTGCGATGAACCCACCACCGATCGAGTAGTAGGTCTCGTCCGCCAGGTCGGCACCGGAGGCGTCACGGGCGCGCAGCCGCATGGCGTTCGGGTGCCGGGGCAGCATCGTCAGGGGGTGCAGGACGATGTCGGCGAGGCGGAACGGCACGCTCGCACCGCCGTCGAGCCGCAGGACACCGTCGCGTTCCAGGGCGTCGAGCGCGAGGACCATGGCATCGGGGTCGACGGTCTCCGGGTGCGACCCCATGAGCCCGGCGACGACGGCACCGAGCGTGCCGTGGCCCTGCCCGGTCGACGCGAGGGACCCGTACAGGTCGACCACCACGGACGCGACGGGCAGGCCACGGACGAGGGTGGCGAACTCGGCACCGGCCCGCATCGGGCCGACGGTGTGCGAGCTCGAGGGGCCGACACCGACGCTGAACAGATCGAAGACGGAGACCGGCACGCCGCCACACTAACCCGTCCGGACGGACCGGTGCTCAGCGCCGCCGACCACCCTCGGGCGGCATCACGAACCACAGCACGACGTACGCGATCCACAGCGGCCCGGGGAAGAAGCTCAGGATGACCCAGACCACCCGGACCAGGGTGCGGGACAGGTTGAAGCGATCGGCGAGACCGGCGCAGACGCCGGCCAGCAGACGACCGTTGCGGGGACGGGAGAGTGTGCTCATACCGACGACGCTACGCAACCCCGCCGGTCGAGCGCATCCGGGACGCACCCCGAGAGTGGTGGGGGAAACCCCCGGACCGGCCCTGAGCAGCCCCCGGGGTCAGGGGATGAGGACGATCTTGCCGCGGGTGTGGCCCTGCTCGAGCTCCTCGAAGGCGTCCTGCACACGATCGAGCGGGTAGGTCGCGGCGATCGGCACCTCGATGGCGCCGTTCGCGACCTCCAGTGCGAGCGCCCCGAGGATCTCCGGGTCGGCGGTGTCCGCGCTGCCCGAGGCCTTCGCTCCGACCTCGGCGGCCTCGTCGAACGCGATGATCGTCTCGATGCGGTCGACCGGCACCCCGAAGGCGATGCCGAGCCGGACGTACTCGGCACCGTGGGTGTCGATCACGGCGTCGATGCCGTTCGTCGCGAGTTCGGTGATGCGCTCCTGCAGCCCGTCGCCGTACGCGACCGGCCGTGCACGCTTGGAACGGAGCCACTCGTGGTTCGCCTCGGAGGCGACGGCGATGACGTCGATGCCCTCGTTCGCGAGCAGCTGGGTGACGAAGCCGCCGACCCCGCCGGCGGCGCCGGACACGACGACGGTCTCGCCCGGACGCGGGTCGACCGCGCGGACGGCTGCGGCCGCGGTGGTCGCGATGACGTCGAGGCCACCCGCCACGGTCCAGTCGAGCAGGCGTGGCTTCTGGACGACCTGGACGGCCGGCACGGAGACGTACTCGGCATGGCTGGCGCGGTCCCACGACCAGCCGATGACCTCTTCGCCCTCGTCGACGCCGTCGACCTCGGCCCCGACGGCCACCACGATGCCGGCGAAGTCGGTGCCCTGCCCGGACGGCAGGTCGCCGCCGAACGCCCCCTGGCGGATGGCCGACTCACCGGGGTTGATGCCTGCGGCGCGGACGCGGACGAGCACCCGCCCGGGCGTCACCTCGGGAACGGGCACCTCGGCGACGTGCAGGACCGATCGGTCACCCCACTCGTCGAAGCGGACAGCGCGCATGGTCTCCGGGATCTCAGTCATCGGCACCGACGCTACCCCGGCGCGCGGCACCCGGTCTGCGTGGACCGCTCCATCCCTGCGAGGACGCGAAAGGGAGAGGGTGCGAGACTGGGGGCATGCCCATCCTGAACAAGGACATGCAGGTCTGCATGTCGCTGGCCGCGCGACCGAGCAACATCGGCACCCGGTTCCACAACTACCTGTACGACGAGCTCGGCCTCAACTTCCTGTACAAGGCATTCACCACGACCGATCTGCCCGGCGCCGTCGCCGGCATCCGTGCGCTCGGGATCCGCGGTTGCTCGGTGTCGATGCCCTTCAAGGAGGCGATCATCCCGCTGGTCGACCACATCGAGGACTCCGCCGCCGCGATCCAGTCGGTCAACACGGTCGTGAACGACGACGGCGTGCTCACGGCGTCGAACACCGACTACGAGGCGATCGCCGCCCTGCTCGGGTCGCACCAGGTCGACCCGGCTTCGCGGGTGCTGCTCCGCGGCTCGGGTGGCATGGCCAAGGCCGTCACGGCGGCGTTCCGCGGCGCCGGCTTCGACCGGTTGACGGTCGTCGCCCGCAACGAGCAGACCGGCCCGGCCCTGGCCTCGCAGTACGGGTACGACTGGGTGGCCGACGAGCGCGAGGCGGGGGAGACCGACCTGGTCGTCAACGTCACCCCGCTCGGCATGCGCGGCGACCAGCAGGACGCACTCGCCTTCGCGCCGGAACGGATCGAGGCGGCGCACACCGTCTTCGACGTGGTCGCGTTCCCGTCGGAGACCCCGCTCGTGCGGGCGGGGCGCGACGCCGGCAAGCACGTCATCACCGGGGCCGAGGTCATCGCCCTGCAGGCGGCCCGTCAGTTCGAGCGGTACACGGGCGTCGCCCTGACCGACGACCAGGTGGCGCGGGCCAGCGAGTTCTCGCGCGCCGAGTAGTCGACGCACCCACAGGGCGGACGGGAGGCCGTGGCGGCGCCGCCACGCGCCTCCCGTCCGTTCGTGGAGACGTCTCAGGCGTTCGCCGCGCGCCCGACGGCCACCCACTCGAGGCGGCGGAGGGTCTCGCGGTTGCGGATCCAGATGAGCGGCTGCATGAGGAAGTCGGGCACGTACGAGCCCGGTCCGGCCACCGCGTTCTCGGTGATCGTGACCTTGCTGCCGTGCCGGTGCGGTTCGACGGTCAGCTCGACGCGGGCCTCGCCGATGGGCCAGCCCTTCGGCTGGATGACCATGCGGTGCGGCGGCTCCCACACCAGCGACGTCGTGACGTCGTTGATGACGATCGGCCACGCGCCGAACGAGTGGTGCAGGTGGGTACCGACCTGCGGCCAACCGGACTCCTCCTTGCGCATGCGCGAGGCCCCGACCACCCAGGTCGTGTAGAGCCACCCGTCGCCGAGCACGTCGAAGACGGCTTCGGGACGGCAGTGCAGGATGCGGACGTTCTTCGCCATGGTGATCAGCCTTCCGGGGTGAGGTCGACGTCCTCCGGCAGGCCGAAGGTGTGCCGGAGTGCGCTCTTCGCCGCGTGCCACCCGGCCATGCCGTGCACGCCGGGGCCGGGCGCGGAGGACTCGGAGCACAGGTACATGCCGCCGCCCATCCGCCACGGGTCGCTGGACAGGACGGGGCGCTTGACGAGCTGCCAGAAGCTCGCGGCACCGGCGGCGATGTCGCCACCGACGTAGTTCGGGTTGTACTCGCCCATCTGCACGGCGGTGCGGGAGCTCGACGACAGGATCGTGTCGCGGAACCCCGGCGCGAACCGCTCGATCTGGCGGGTGACGGCTTCGGTCG
This sequence comes from Curtobacterium sp. MCLR17_051, assembly GCF_003234395.1. Classification (NCBI taxonomy): domain Bacteria; kingdom Bacillati; phylum Actinomycetota; class Actinomycetes; order Micrococcales; family Microbacteriaceae; genus Curtobacterium; species Curtobacterium sp. MCLR17_051. Next base: position 59,850 of record NZ_QKTA01000002.1, on the reverse strand, counting down.
GGTCGACGTCCGACCCCGCGGGGACGTGCGCGTAGGCCCAGAAGACGTGCTTGCCCTTCGGGGCGCGGGTCGGGTCCACCACGGTCGGCTCCGCGCCGAGCACGTACGGGCGCTCGGCGTGCTGCCCGTGCGCCACCGCCCGTTCGGCCTCCGCGATCTCCTGGCGGGTCCCGCCGATGTGCACGGTCCCGGCCTTCCGCAGCGACTCGTTGGTCCACGGCACCGGGTCGGACAGCGCGAAGTCGACCTTCGCCGCCGCGTTGCCGAACCGGAAGCGCCGCAGTGCACCGTGCTTCGGGGTCGGGATCTGCTTGCCCGCGATCCGGAGCATGCCCGGCACGCTGGTGTCGAACAGCACCGCCTTCGCCGGGGTGAGGTCACCGAGCGACCGGACCTCCTGCCCGGTGACGATGCGGCCGCCGTGCGCGACGAGGTCCGCGGCGAGCGCGTCGACGATCGCCTGGCTGCCACCGATCGGCACCGGCCAGCCGCGGGCGTGCGCGTACGAGCCGAGCGACAGGGCAGCCGCCGCGGTGGACAGGGACGGCAGGTGCTGGATCGAGTGCGCGGCGACGCCGGACACCATCGCCGGGGCGGCCTCACCGCGGAAGCGCAGGTTCCACGCGGCGGTGCCCTGTTCGAGCGCCCGCAGGCCGAAGCGCAGGACCGTCAGCGGGTGCCGCGGCACGTGCAGCAGCGCGTCGGTCGCGAAGTCGGCGACCTGGTCGGCGTTCTCCGCCAGCGGGGCCATCAACTGCTTGAAGGCCGGCCCGTCCACCCCGAGCTCGGCGGCGGTGCGGTCGAGGTCCTGGTAGGCGATGCCGGCGCGGCCGCCGTCGAGCGGGTGGCCGTACTGCACCTCGGGCAGGCGGAGCTCGATGCGCTCCTCCATGCGGAACAGCCGGAAGAACTCGGACTGCAGGGCCATCGGGTGCACGGCGGAGCAGACGTCGTGCAGGAAGCCGGGCAGGGTGAGCTCGGCTGTCCGGGCGCCGCCGCCGATCGTGTCGTTCCGTTCGACGACCTCGACCGACAGTCCGGCGCGTGCGAGCGTCACCGCTGCCGCGAGCCCGTTCGGTCCCGCTCCGACGACCACCGCATCAACCATGCACCGAGCCTAGGGACTCGTGACTGCGTGTGGTGTCGGTCAGATCACCGAGGCGCCTGTCGACACCGCCACCCGCTTCCGAGCCAGGACGTCGTCGATGCGGTGCGCACCGGCGATGAACGCTGCTGCGTCGGGGTCGATCGTTCGATCATCGCGCCCCTCGTCGCACCCCTCGTCGCACCCCTCTGAGACAGCAATCGCCCCAGGAGTCCGGCGAGCCGAATGGTCCTGGGGCGTTACTCGATGAGCGTATCGAAGATGCCCCAGTATATCACGTACCGGTCAGGTGCGCGAGGTGTCGGGATCAGCCGGGTCCGACTCGTCCTGGTCACCGTCGGCGTCGTCGGGCTCGTCGGCGTCGACCGGGGTCGATCCGACGGGGTGCTCGGCGAGCAACTCGGCGAAGTCCTCGTCGAGCATCTGCTGCAGCCGGTCGTCGCGGCCGATCTCGTAGTCGTCCGCCGGGCGCTGTGCCCACCCGAGGCGTCCGACGACGGTGGTGCCGATGTCGTCCCAGGCGCGGGCCCGCGCGGCGAGCACGATGCCGTCGACGAAGTGCTGGTCGTCGCGCCGCTTGTCGAGCATGGTGGCGAGCTGCTCGTACGTGGCCTCGCGCATCCGGAGCTTCAGGTCGTCGCCCCGCCGGTAGTCGTGCTGGTGGCGGGAACGGCCCTTCTGCTTGCTCGAGGTGGAGCGGATCTCGCGCATCCGTGCGGCGTCGCCCCGCTCTTCCTCGGCCATGCGGTGGAGTTCCTCGCGAGTGGCCTCGGCGATGAGCGCGTGGTCGAAGTACCCCTGGTCACGCAGGGCGTTCGTGATGATGCGGTTGGCCACCGCGATGGTGACGGCGGCCTTCGCGATGAGGAAGCCCTCGTCGACCGCCCGCTTCAGTTCGACCTGGCTGATGGGTCGATCGCGCACGTCGTGGTTGCGTCGTCCGAACAAGGCCATGCTCCGACGATACCGGCGACCGGTGTCGGTCGGCCTGCACGAGGGAGTCGTTCGTCAGAGCAGCAGGCCGTACACCGCGACGTCGACACGATCGGGCCCGAGGGGCAGCGCGCCGCGCAGGGTGCCCTCGTGCACGAAGCCGAGCCGCTCGGCGAGCCCCCGGCTCCGCGCGTTGTCGACCGCCGTCCGGATCTCCATCCGTGCGGACCCGCGCGCCCGGGCGACCCCGATCAGCACGGTGGCGGCCCGCCGGACGACACCACGGCCCTCCTGTCCGGCGTCCACCCAGTAGCCGAGCGATGCCTGGCCCAGGTACGGGTCGAACGTCAGCGAGGCCACGCCGACGATGCGGTCGTCCGCCCGGATGACGCAGGGCAGCGCGCGGTCCATCGCGAACTGGCCGAGCAGCCGCTCGGTGTGCAGGGCGATGGCCTCGCGGGTCTGGGGGTCCCAGGCCCAGGGCTCAGCGGCCCGCAGACGATCGGTGTTGGCGTGCACGAGTGCGAGCACCGGGTCGACCGTCGTCAGGTCGCGCAGCGTCAGCGTGTAGCCGTCACCGAGGTCGCGTCCGAACGTCGTCACCGTCCAGACACTAGGCACCCCTGCCTGTCACTCGTACCGGAGCGCCTCGATCGGGTTCTGCCGTGCCGCTCGTCGTGCCGGCAGGGTGCCCGCCAGGAACGCGATGAACATCACGACGAGGATGATCGTGGCGACGGACCCCGGCGCGAACTGCATGATCTGCAGCCCCGGCAGGTCCTTGAGGAGCGTGCCGGCCAGGACGTTCGAGATCCCGGTGCCGAGCAGGATCGCGACCCCGGCACCGATGGCGCTGCCGAGGAACCCGATGAACACCGCCTCGAGCGAGAACAGCGTGTAGACCTTGCCGCCACCCATGCCCATCGCCTTCATCAGGCCGATCTCGCGGGTGCGCTCCTGCACGCTCATGAGCAGGGTGTTGATGATGCCGAAGCCGGCGGCGACGAGTGCGATCACGGCGAAGGCGTTCAGGACCCCGACGATGCCGCTGATCACGGTCTGGAACTGGCCGAGCTGGTCCTGGATGGTCTGGCCGAGGAACCCGTCGTCGGCCAGGGACTTCTTGACCGTGGTGACGGAGGCGTCGGCGTCGAGCGTCGCGGTGGCGCTGGCGTAGGACGTCGCGATCGAGTCGGGCTTGCCGATCTCCTGCGCGGCCTGCATGGCGTCGGTCAACGCGGCGTTCGCCCCCGCACCGCTGCCGAACAGCGACTCGTTCTGCACCCCGACGACGGTGGCGGTGAGCGTGTGCGCCTTGCCCTGGTAGTCGTCGACGGCGAACGTGAGCTCCTTGCCGACGGCGGCCGACGCGCTGCCGAGGCCCATGTTCTTCAGGTAGTCGGTCGGCAGCATCACCTGGTTGGCGTCGGTCTCGTCGTCGAGCTGCTTGCCGCTCGCCAGGTCGGCGTCGAGCTCGCCGGCGTTGGCGGTGAGCGACACGACGTACTTGCCCTGGTCGCCGTACTCGGCGTACTTCGGTGCGAGCGCGACCGCCGGACGGAGGTTCTTGATGCCGTCCGTCTTCTCGATCGCGTCGACGTCGGACTGCGACAGGTACGAGAACGACGCCGGGCCACGGTCGACGCTCTGACCGGAGGCCTCGGGGTCGTACTTCGCCGGGCCGCTGTCGGTCGAGGTGGATTCCACGGCCTTCGTGACGACCAGGGTGCCGTCGTCGCCGATCGAGGAGACCTGGCTGTCGATGTAGTTGCTGACGCCCGTGCCGATGGCCGAGGTGAGCGTGATCGTGAAGGCGCCGATGAAGATCGCGATGACGGTCAGGGTCGTGCGCAGCTTCGAGCGGAAGGTGTTCGAGACCGCGGTGCGCAGGAGGTCGAGGAAGTTCATGCGGAGTGCCTTCCGTGCGTGGCAGACGCGTCGACCGCGTCGTCGGGTCCGCCGACGATCAGGCCGTCGCGGACGTTCACGCTGCGGTCGCAGCGCGCGGCGAGCTCTTCGTCGTGCGTGACCACGACGAGCGTGATCCCCCGCTCGCGCTGCAGCCCGAACAGCATGTCCTCGACCACCTGCCCAGTGTTCGTGTCGAGGTTGCCGGTCGGCTCGTCGGCGAAGATCACGCTCGGCTCACCGACCAGCGCCCGGGCGATGACCACGCGCTGCTTCTGGCCGCCGGACAGGTCGTTGGCGTCGTTCTTCGCCTTGTCGGCCAGCCCGAGGGCGTCGAGCGCCGCCATGCCCCGGCGCTTGCGCTCGGCCCCGGAGACGCCGGCGATCTTGAGCGGGAGCACGACGTTGTCGAGCACCGAGGTCTTCGGCGTCAGGAAGAACTGCTGGAACACGAACCCGAAGGTGCTGTTCCGGGTGCGGTTGACCTGGCGGGCACCGAGCGTCGCCGCGTCGGTGCCGTCGAGCAGCACCTGTCCGGCCGACGGCTTGTCGAGCAGTGCGAGCAGGTGCATCAGCGTCGACTTGCCGGAGCCGGACTTACCGACGATCGCCAGGCTCTCGCCCTGGTGCACCGCCAGCGACACCCCCTTGAGCGCGTCGAACCGCGTCGCGCCGCGGCCGTAGGTCCTGGCGAGGTCACGGGCCTCGAGCACGGGAGTGGTCATGGGTTCACCGTAGTGTCCGATGCACGACTGCAAGTTTGCGTTTGCTGTAGATCATGTGACGTTCCGGTTACAGTCGGGCCATGCCCGACTCCGCGACGCCGTCAGAACTCGGTCTCCGTGACCGCAAGCGCATCGAGACCCGCAACCGCATCGCCGAGGCGGCTCGGTCCCTGGCCCTCGAGCAGGGCGTCGACGGCACCACGATCGAGCAGATCGCAGCACGGGCCGACGTCTCCCCGCGGACGTTCTTCAACTACTTCGAGAGCAAGGAGGACGCGGTCCTCGGGCACACCGAGCTCGACCTCGAACCCGCCACCCTCGAGGCGCACCTGGCCGCCGTCGCGGGGGAGCCGGCGGCGCAGGCCGTCGTGGACCTGGCGTTCCTGGTGTTCGGGTCGTCGTTCGGCGACGAGCACGAGCGGCTCGAGCGCAAGGCCGTCATCGTGCGGTTCCCGCAGCTGATGCGTCGGCAGGTCGCGCGGATGACCACGGTCGCCGAGGCGATGACCGGCGCGGTGCGCACGATCCTCGAACGCGACCCGGCCTGGGGGCCGGAGGCGGCGACCCCGCAGGCGGCGGAGATGCTGCTCGGCATGTGCATGACGGGCCTCCGCAGTGCCGCTCGGCACGAGGGCTCCGACCCGGAGCAGGTCCGGGCGGCGGTGGTCGCGTCGATCCGCGACACGGCTGCGCGCATCGCCGCGGCCTGAGACGCGACCACGAACGGACGGGAGGCGTGGTGCCAGCTGGCACCACGCCTCCCGTCCGTCGGTGGGTGCGTCGAGAACGGTCAGGGCTTCGTGATGAAGCCCTCCTTGACCATCCAGTCGAAGGCGACGTCGGCCGGCTCACGCCCCTCGACGTCGACCTGACGGTTGAGTTCCTGCAGCACCGCGTCCGTGAGCTTCGGCGAGATCTGGTCGTAGATCCCCTCGAGCTGCGGGTACTCCTTGAGCGTCTTCGAGTCGATGACGGGCGCGACGTTGTACGCGGGGAAGAAGCCCTTGTCGTCCTCGAGCACCGTGAGCCCGAGCGACTTGATGCGGCCGTCGGTGGTGAAGACCTCACCGAAGTTGCACTTGCCGCGGTCGGTGGCCGTGTAGACCGTGCCGGTGTCGAGGATGCTGACGTTGCTGCTGGGCACCCCGTTCGACCCCGAACCGCCGAGCTCCAGACCGTACTTCTTGAGCATCGGCTTGAAGCCGTCGGCGCGGGAGTTGAACTCCGACTCCACGCAGAACGTGCGCTGGTCGACCGGCAGCTTCGTGATGTCGGAGAGCGTCTTGACGTCCCCGAGCTCCTTCACCGCCTCGTTGCGGACGGCGAACGCGTAGGTGTTGTTCATCGGCGCCGGCTCGAGCCAGGTCAGTCCGTTGCCGGCGTCCTCCTTCTTCACCGCCGTCCACTGCTCGGTCTTGTCCGGGATCCCCTTGGTGTGGCCCATGAAGGTCAGCCACGCGGTGCCGGTGTACTCGTACGTGAAGTCGGCCGCGTGCGAGGTCATCAGCTCACGGACCGCGACGCTGCCGGGCACGTTCGTCTCGTCGGTGACGTCGAACCCCGCGGCCTTGGCGGCGAGCACGGCGATCTTGCCGAGCACGAGCTGCTCGGTGAAGTTCTTCGACGTCACGGTGATGTGGGCGCCGGCCGGCAGGTCGTCGATGCGCTGGATGGAGCCGGCGCCGGCCTCGGGCACGAACGAGGTGGCGGGCTGCAGGCCGCACCCGGTCAGGACGAGGGCGGTGGCACCGGCGACGAACGCGGCGGCTCCGACCCGGGTGCGGGTGCTGCGGGTGCGGCGGGTCATCGGAGTCCCTTCGGTCGTGCGACCGTCTCGACCACGCGGCCGAGCCAGTCGATGGAGAGGGCGAGCAGGGCGACGAGCAGGGCCCCCGAGACGAGCACCTTCGGCAGGAACAGCGTCACGCCCGTCGTGATGAGCAGACCGAGTCCGCCCGCACCGACGAAGGTCGCCAGGCTCGCCGTGCCGACGAGCAGCACGAGGGCGGTCCGGATGCCCGAGAGCATCACGGGCACCGCGAGCGGCAGTTCGACGCGCATCAGCACGCTGAAGGCGCTCATCCCCATGCCGCGACCGGCCTCGACCAGGCGGTCGTCGACGCTCTGCACGCCGATCATGGTGTTCCGGAGCACCGGCAGGATCGCGTAGAGCACGAGCGCGATGACGGCGGACGAGCTGTTCAGGCCGAGCCAGGCGGCGAGCAGCACGATGAGGCCGACGGCGGGGGCCGCCTGCCCGAAGTTCGCGACGGCGAGCACGTACGGGCTCGCCCGGCGCAGCGGCCCGCGGGTGAGCACGACGCCCAGCGGGATGCCGATCACGAGCACCAGGACCGTCGACTGCAGGGTCAGCACGAGGTGCTGACCGGTCAGGGCCAGGATGTCCGCCGGGTTGAGCGTCGTGCGCTCCGTCGGGGTCAGGTCCGCCGTCGCGAGCCACACCGCGAAGCCGGCCAGGACGACCAGGATCGCGATCGGCTGGAACAGCAGGCCCTTCCACGAGGTGCTCGCACCGGTGGCGGGGCCGGCAGCGGCGACTGCGCTCACAGGTCTTCTCCGGTGGGCATGGCCGACACCGGTGACGACGGCATGGTCTCGATCGGGTTCGTGTTCGTGCCGACGGGCGTGTAGGCCTGGTCGCCTGCGGCGGTCGCGCGGGAGCGGGTGATCGCCTCCATCACGGTCTCGACGGTGATCACGCCGCGGAACGCGTCACGACGACCGGTGACGAGCGCGGCGCCGGCGCTCGAGACGAGCATGGTGTCGAGCGCGTCGTTGAGGGTCGCGGCCTCGCCCACGACGGGCAGGCCGGGCTCGACGCCGTCGGGGATGCGTTCGAGACGCTCGAGCTGGCGGCGCGACGGCCACCCGATCGGGCGCTGGCGGTGGTCGACGACGACGGCGTGCTGGTGCCCGCCGGCCTCGTTCATCCGCTGCAGCACGGCCTTGACCTCTTCGCCGGGCGAGCAGGTCACGGCCGACTCGACCTCGACGTCGCGCACGCGGTTCAGCGTGAGCTGCTTCAGGCCCGCGCCGGAGCCGATGAAGTTCTCGACGAACTCGTTCGCCGGCTCGGCCAGGATCCGTTCCGGGGTGTCGTACTGCACGATGTGCGCACCCTCGGTGAAGATGACGATCCAGTCGCCGAGCTTCACGGCTTCGTCGAAGTCGTGCGTGACGATGACGATCGTCTTGTGCAGTTCCTCCTGGATGCGCAGCAGCTCGTCCTGCAGGCGCTGGCGGGTGATCGGGTCGACCGCACCGAACGGCTCGTCCATGAGCAAGACGGGCGGATCCGCCGCGAGCGCACGGGCCACGCCGACGCGCTGCTGCTGGCCACCGGAGAGTTCGCGGGGGAACCGGTCGCGGTAGGTGTCGGGGTCGAGCGAGACCAGGTCGAGCAGCTCGTCGACCCGCGCCGCGATCTTCTCCTTCGACCAGCCGAGCATCTTCGGCACGATCGCGATGTTCGCCGCGACGGTCATGTGCGGGAAGAGCCCGCCGGCCTGGATCACGTAGCCCATGCGGCGACGGAGCTCGTCGCCGTCGATGCCCGTGACGTCGTCGTCGCCGACGACGATCCGGCCCTGCGTGGGCTCGATCAGGCGGTTGATCATCTTGAGGGTCGTCGTCTTGCCGCAGCCGGACGGGCCGACGAGCATGACGATCTTGCCGGCCGGGATCTCGAGCGTGATGCCGTCGACGGCGGGCTTCGACTGCCCGGGGTACCGCTTGGTGACCTCGTCGAGCAGGATGCTGCGCCCGGTGACGTCCCCGTCGGGCGCGGTGGTGGTGGCGGAGTCAGTGCTGGACACGGATACCTCTCGAGATGGTCAGGCGGCCGAGGCCGATGAGGAGCAGGTCGAGGACCAGGGCGAGCAGGACGACGCCGACCACCCCGACCACGACGGAGAACAGGGCGTTGGCGCCGCCGAGGCGGGACAGCCCGGAGAAGATGAAGCCGCCGAGCCCGGGGCCGAGCGCGTACGCGGCGATGGCGGCGATGCCCATCACCATCTGCGCAGCCACGCGGACACCGCTCAGGATGATCGGCCACGCCATCGGCAGCTCGACCTGCAGCAGGGTGCGGAACCGGCTCATGCCGATGCCGCGCGCCGACTCGACGACGGCAGGCGGGATCTCGGCGAGACCGACGACCGCGTTGCGCAGGATCGGCAGCGCGGCGAAGAAGACGACCGTCACGACCGACGGCAGGACGCCGAAGCCGAGCGGGACGATGAGCAGGCCGATGACGGCGAACGACGGCAGGGTGAGGCCGATGGCCGACACCCCGTTCGCGAACGCGGTCAGGCGCGGGCTGCGGTAGACGAGTGTGGCGAGCACCACGGCGATGACCGTGGCGAGGACGACGCACTGGACGACCAGTGAGAAGTGCTGCCACGATGCGAACCAGATCTGGTTCCATCGCTCCACGACGTACTGGAACACGGGTGGGCGCTCCCCTTCCGGTCGGCTGAACTGCCCACAGATCGGGGCACGAGCTCGGCCAAAGCTACGCAGCAGCTGGACCGGTTGTACAACGCAACCCCACCGAGACGACGGTTTCCCTTGCGGTTGCGAGGAGAATAACCCCAGGTCAGGTGTGGTTCACCACGCCGAGCCTGGGAGAACGGTAACGATCGGTCTGCCTGCTCGGCTATGCGCCGAGGCCGCGCAACCCCGCTCGCTCAGCGATGTCGACGAGCTGCTCACGCCACCGGACCCATTCCTCCGGGGACTTGTCGGCCAGGTTGCCGTCGCCGTCGCCTGCCAGGCCGTCGAGCATCTCGCGCACGATGTCGGCGTGACCCGCGTGCCGGGCGGTCTCGTACGCCATGTGCACCAGGATCCGGTGCAGCGTGACCTCCCGGTGCCCCTCCGGCCACCACGGCACGGTCCCGGTGGCGGTGAGGTCGAGCGCCTCGATCGTGGCGTCGGCGTGGGCGGCACTCCGGTGGTGGAAGGCCACGATGTCGGCCATGGTCTCGTCGAGCGAGGCGTACATGTCCTCGCCGTCCTCCGACTCGAGCCAGGCGGGCTGGTCCGGCAACGGCCGCCCGAACACCTCGCCGAAGTAGCCGGCCTGCACCCCGGCGACGTGCTTCACCAGCCCGAGGACGTTCGTGCCCGTGGGCGTCACCGGCCAGCGGGCCTGCCGCTCCGCGAGCCCGTCGAGCTTGGCCAGCAGGGCCGCACGGTGCTTCTGCAGGTACCGGTGCAGCGTCCGCTTCACCGCGGCGTCGGCGGCAGCGGCGTCCGCGCCGTCCGCCGCCGCCGCACCGGCGGGGTCCCGCGTGGCCCCTTCGTCCGACAGCAGGGCGTTGCCGCTCGCGGCCAGGGTGCTGGTGCTCGCGGGGTGCACCTCGGGGACCGCTTCGACGTCGCTCATGCCCCCGATCGTGCCACCCGGAGCTCCTGCAGGCGCGTCGACTCCTGCACGGCGACCCGTTCAGCCGTCAGCAGCAGGCCGGCGACCTCGGTGCCGGTGCGTGCCGGGGCGTCGTTCCAGCTCGTCAGGTCCCGTACCCGCCCCATCCGGATGTCCGGCGCGGGGCACCACAGCACGGGCTCGCCCTCGTCGCGGGCGAGGGCGTGCCACACGACGTCGAGCGCGTGCTGCACCCGGGGAGCGTGCACCGCGTGCGGCCCGCCGGCGGCGGACACGACCGCGCCGACCAGGCAGGCACCGACGAGCGGCCGGCCCTGCACGTCCATCGCGGCGGCGCTGGAGGCCTTGCGCTCGCGGCCGTGCTCGTCGAGGTAGGCGAACCAGGCGTGCTGGACCCACCCGCGTTCGACGACGGCGCGGGCGTCGGAGAGCAGGTGGACGAGTTCCCCGAGTTCGCGCACCCGGTCGTCGACCCGTCGCGCGCGGGCGGCGGCGCGGCGGTCCGAGATCCGGTCGAGCAGGCCACGGAGACCGCGTCGCTCGGGTCGGACGGGGGCGGGGGAGGCGTCGGTGGCGACGTCGTGCTGGACGCGGAGCTCGAGGGTCATGGCGGCCCCTCCGATCGGCTGTGCACGGATGGTGCGGTCACGATAGCCCCGTGGGGACTCAGTCGTCCAGCACCGCGTCGATGCTCCGTCGCGCGACGCTCCGGAAGGCGCGTTCGTCGGCGGTCGCCAGCGCGGACGCGAGCGCGACCACCCACCCACGTGCGCGCAGCCAGGTGGCATCCGAGGCCGCGACGCGCGCCCGGAACGCGGAACGCCCCGGCCGGTCCAGCGTCAGCCAGGCGGTCGCGAGGTCGACGGCGGGGTCGCCCGCGGTGACGTCCCCGAAGTCGACCACGGCCGACAGGCGGTCGACTCCGTCCGACGAGTCGACGAGCAGGTTGAAGGGGTGCAGGTCGCCGTGCACCCAGACGGGAGGCCCGGCGTGCGCGGGCACGGCCGCTGCGGTCCGCCACAGCGTGGCCAGCTCTCCGGCCCGGTGCACGCCGTGCTCGTCGAGTCGCGCCAGCACGGCGTCGCTCCGCGACGCGAGCGGCACCGCACGGAACGGGTTCGCCGGGGCGTCGGCCGGGGCCGGGACGTGCAGGAGCCCGACGAACGCGGCGAGCGCCTCGGCGACGGGGACCCCGGCCGCACGTTCACCGATCGCCGTGCCGGACAGCCACGGCACGATGCTCCACGACCACGGGTAGCCGAGGGCGGGGCGTCCGGTGCGCACCGGGGCAGGCACCGGGACGACCGATCCGACCCGGGCGGCGATGTCCGGCAACCAGCGCTGTTCGTGTTCGACGAGCCGTGCGGCCAGCTCCCGACGGGGGACCCGGACGGCCAGGTCGTCGCCCAGACGCAGCACGACGTTGTCCCAGCCGTTCGCGACGACCTCGAGCGGGAGGCCGGCCAGGTCGGGGTGCTGGTCGCGCAGCAGGGACCGGACGAGCGGGACGTCGACGTCGACCTCGGCAGCGGGTGTGGGCACCGCGTCAGGCTAGTGGGCCGCCGGACACATGCCCGCGAACTGGGGCCGGTGGCACGACCCCCTTCTCGGTAGTCTCAGAGGTGAGGTGACGTGGGTGTTTCCCTGGGGGGACCCGCGTCACTCCGGAGCGATGAGCGCGACGAGCCGCGGGATCTCCGGACGCAGCCGTTCGGTGACGAACGCGTCCAGCAGGACCGTCCAGAGTTCCCGCAGGCCCGCGAACAGGTCGGCCCGGCGGGTCATCACGTCCGAGACGGTCTGCACGCCGGTGTAGGCGCGGACGACGACCCGGCCGACCAGGTCCGGGTCCCACCGCGGGTCGAGCTCGCCCACCTCGACGGCCTGCCGCGCGAACCCGGCGACCACCGTGGTCCAGTCGGTGTACGGGTCCTGCCGGGCGACGTCGCTCGCGGCCACGTCGGTCGACAGCCGCACCCCGGCGCTCACGACGACCTCGGACGTCATCTGGACCGCGAGCCCCTGGCACAGCCACATGATCGACTCGAGCGGGGTGGTGCCCCGGGCCACCGCGGCCTCGCCGTACCGGCGGGAGATCGCGTGCTGTTCGGCCACGACGGCCCCGGCCATGTCGGCCTTCGACGTGAAGTGGAAGTACAGCGCACCCTTGGTCATCCCGATGCGTTCGGCGATGCCGTCCATCGAGGCACCGACGTACCCGCGTTCGTCGAACTCCGCGGCCGCGCCCTCGATGATCGCCGTGCGGGTCGCGAGCGACCGCTGCTGCCGGGTCGGTCGGTCCTGCGCCATGGGGTCCGATCGTAGTCAGCGCTCGCTGCCGCCGGGGTGCACTGGCCGCATTCGGCAGGCGTTCGGCCGGGTGCCCTACGGTCGGTCGCCATGGACGGATGGCGGAACCCTGCGCGCTGGGCACGGACGGGTCGGTGGCTGCTGCTGCCGATCGCGGTGCTGGACTGGGTCGCGCTCGCGCCGCAGACCATCGTGGTGCTCGCGTTCCTGATCGCCGTCGTCGGGCTCGCCGGCATGGGTGCGGCCCTCGTGGTGCACATGCTCCGTCGGTCCCGTGGGGCGATGGCCGGCCTCGGCGTTGTGATGCTGCTCGGCGGGCTCGTCGTGTTCGGCCTCGACCCGTTCCCGGGCTCGTTCCCGCTCATCCAGTCGTGGTGGCCGGAGTCGATCACGCAGCCGCAGCACGTCGGCAGCGCGTACTGGCAGCTCGCCGGCCTGGGCATCGAGCTGGCTGGCTTCGCCCTGCTCGCGACCCTGCTCGTGGTCTCGCTGACCGGGACCCCGCGCCCACGGCAGGACCGCTTCCGCTCCTGATCTGCTGCGGGCGGCGGTCCGCACCCCGGGCGGCGCCTGGGCGGCGGATCCCACTCAGTGCCGCGTGAGCACCACCAGCGTGACGTCGACCACGGCATCCGTGGGGACCGCCGTGCGCACCCGTTCGACCACGGTGGCCCCGTCCGGAGCCGAGCGCACCAGCGCGGCGAGGTCGTCCAGGTGCCGGAGCCCCTCCAGCGACAGGACGCCCTGGGTGCAGATCGCCAGCCGGTCCCCGGGTTCCAGGTCGAGCGCGCCGGGCGACCGGGGGATCGACTCCGGTTGCAGCCCGAGCGGCAGGTCGAGCGGGTGCAGGACGCGAGCCGGACCGTCGGCGGGGACGAGCACGGCGAGGCCGTGGCCGGCGTCGCCGAAGTCGACGTGACCCGACGTCGGGTCGAGCCGCAGGTGGAAGAGCGAGCCGACGGCGTCCGCAGCCGACAGGTCGGCGGTGACCTGCGCCTCCAGGCCGACGATCGCGTCCGACATGGCCGAGCCGGTCCGTGCCGCCACGGCACCGCGGACCGCCGCGGCGAGCAGGCCCGACGCCGGGCCGGCCGCGCTCACCCGGCCGACGGTGACGTGCAGGGCACCGTCCGGTGCGACGCGCCAGTCGGCGACGTCACCCCCGCCGTCGTCGTGCTGGGCCACCAGGACGTCGAGGTCGTACCCCGGCACCGCGACCGGGTCCGGCACCAGGCCGTCGAGCACCCGACGGACCCGCCCGCGGTCGATGGCGACGCCGAGCTCACGCTCCGCCCACCGGGCCAGGTCACCCAGCAGGGCGACGTCGTCCGGCGAGAACGTGCGCGGAACAGCGTCCATCAGGCACAGCGTGCCCACCCGGGTGCCGTCGACCATGGTCAACGGTGCGCCCGCGTAGAACCGGATGCCGTGCTCGGCCACCGCCGCCGTATGCGCGAACCGGGCGTCGAGCGACGCGTCCGGGATCACCATCGGTTCGCGGGTGAGCACCGTCGACGCGCAGAACTGCTCGCTGGCGGGGACACTCGACCCCTGGTGCCAGCCGAAGGTCGACTGCGTGGTGACGAGGTCGTGGTGGACGAGGTTGAGGAAGGTCAACGGGACGTCGAACGCCTCGTGGGCCATGCGGGTGATGCGGTCGAAGCGCTCCTCGGGTCCTGATCCCAAGATGGCGAGCGCCTCGATCACCGCGGTGCGCCTGTGCGCACCGTCGAGATGGTTGGTCACCCGGCCTGTCTACCCCCATCGTCCGTCAGGAACCAGTCCCGTGGGTGGGGGTCAGCCGTCAGCTCGCGGCGCTCGGACACCGGGGCGGCCCAGGCGGCGGCGTTCGACAGCACACGCTGGATGTCCGGGTGGTGGTAGACGGGGTACTCCTGGTCGCCGGGCGAGAAGTAGAAGACCTTGCCGAGCCCCCGGCGGTACGCGACGCCGGAGCGGAAGACCTCGCCGCCCGCGAAGGTCGACAGGAACACCTCTTCGTCGGGGCGCGGGATGTCGAAGTACTCGCCGTACATCTCCTGCCGGTCGATGACGATCGGGTGCGGCACCCCGGCGGCGATCGGGTGCTCGGGCGCGACGGTCCAGACGAGTTCACGCTCGCCGTCGTTCCGCCACTTCAGCGAGCAGGTCGTGCCCATCAGGCGCTTGAACGGCTTGGAGTAGTGGCCGGAGTGCAGCACGACCAGGCCCATGCCGGCGTGCACGGCGTCGACGACCAGGTCGACGACGGCGTCGCTGACCTCGTCGTGGGCGGCGTGGCCCCACCAGAACAGCACGTCCGTGGTGGCCAGTCGTTCGGCGGTGATGCCGTGGTCGGGTTCCTGCAGGGTGGCGGTGGAGACGTCGGCCCCGGGCTGCAGCTGCCGGAGCGCCTGGGCGATCACGGCGTGCATGCCGTCGGGGTAGTGCCCGATGACCGTCGCGTCACCGCGGGTCTCGTGCACGTTCTCGTTCCAGACGACGATGTTCAGGGGACGTTTCTCGGTCGACGGCGACATGGGACCCACGCTACCCGTGATCGCTTTGCGCAGGTCCTGGCGTTTTCTGATCGTTTGGCCTACCTTCAGATCACAATCGCGCAGGCGACGGTGCCAGGGGGTGCCGGTCACCGCCCGCGCCGAGGACAGGGGCTCGTCCGATGCAGCACCGCACCATCACCACCGTCGCACTCGCGGCGGTGCTCGCACTCGCCGTACCGACCACCGCGTGGGCATCACCCACCGGTCACCACTCGAAACGAACCGCGACCACCTCGACCGTGACCTACACGGCGAGCGACGCGGTCATCCCGAACCCCTCGCGCGGGTTCGACCACACCACCGAGACGCACTACCGCGCCGACGGCACCGGGTACACGCCGCTCGACGCCGCGACGCTCCGGGGCTACCGGGCCGAGGGCGTCACGCAGGTCGTCCGGGTGTTCTACATGGAGGCGTTCGTCCAGCAGCGGCAACTCAGTCCGGCCTGGCTCGCGCTCGTGCAGCACGACTACGACACCGCGCGCGCAGCCGGCGTGGGTGTGATCACCCGGTTCGCGTACGTCCAGGGTGGCTCGTACCCGTACTCGGCGCCCTACGGTGACGCCGACCTGCCGACCGTGCTCGCGCACATCGAGCAGCTCACCCCGACGCTCCGCCGGAACGCCGACGTCATCCCGACCCTGCAGGGGGGATTCATCGGGCTCTGGGGCGAGGGCTACTACACCGACCACTTCGCGAGCGACCCGGCGAACCCGGGTGTGCTGACCGAGGCCGACAAGGACGCCCGACGACAGGTCCTGCAGGCCGAACTCGCCGCCCTGCCCTCCAGCCGCTCGGTCCAGGTCCGCACGATGCAGATGAAGCAGGACGCACTCCGCACGCCGTCCGGCACGGCCGGGGCGCTCACCCCGGAGCAGGCACACGACGGATCGGCAGCGTCGCGCATCGGGCACCACAACGACTGCTTCCTCGCCTCGCCGGACGACTTCGGCACGTTCCTGAGCAACCCGCTGTCGCTCGACCAGGACTACCTGGCGGCGGAGTCGCGGTACGTCCCCGTCGGTGGTGAGACCTGCGCCGTGAACGCGCCGCGGACCGACTACCCGTCCGCCTCGGCCGAGATGGCGAAGTACCACTACAGCTACCTCAACCTCGACTACAACAAGGACGTCCTGACGACCTGGCGCGCGGACGGCATGACCGACGCCGCGAAGAAGCTCGGCTACCGCTTCACGATGACGTCGAGCACCGCCACCTCGGGCGCGAAGCCGTCGGTGGCGGTGTCGATCCGGAACGACGGCTGGGCGGCGCCGTACAACAGCCGCCCGGTGCAGCTCGTCCTGACCGACGGCGATCGCCGGGTGACCGTGCCCGTGGCCGCCGACGCGTCGTCCTGGCAGCCGGGACGGACCGTGACCGTCCGGGCGTCGCTGGCCGACGTGCCGAACGGGCACTGGAGCGTCGCACTCGCCCTGCCCGCGCCGGAGGCCTCGGTGGCGGCGAACCCGGCCTTCGCGATCCAGACGGCGAACACCGGCACGTGG
The DNA here is from genome assembly GCF_003234395.1 of Curtobacterium sp. MCLR17_051. Taxonomy (NCBI): domain Bacteria; kingdom Bacillati; phylum Actinomycetota; class Actinomycetes; order Micrococcales; family Microbacteriaceae; genus Curtobacterium; species Curtobacterium sp. MCLR17_051. The sequence continues at coordinate 43,414 of NZ_QKTA01000002.1, read as the reverse complement.
GACGCGAGCGCGGGTGTGAACCGCCTCGGGCAGACGGTGGTCGTGCGGCACTGAGCGGACCTGCAGCGCGCCCCGGGTCGGACGATCCGGGGCGTTCTGCTGTCTGTCAACCGGGTCCGCCACGATTGGCGGCATGACTCCGCGCTCCCTGTTCCGCGCCGCCGCGGTCGCCGAACTCGTGACCTGGACCCTGCTCATCCTCGGGATGGTGCTCAAGTACGGCCTGGACGCCGGCGACTGGGGCGTCCGCATCGGGGGTGGGGTGCACGGCTTCGTGTTCCTGGCGTACCTGGTGGTCACGACGGTCGTGGCGGTGAACCAGCGGTGGTCGTTCGGGGCGCTCGTGCTCGGCTGGGCCAGTGCCGTCGTGCCGTACGCCACGGTGCCGTTCGAGGTCGCGGTCGCCCGCCGCGGCATGCTCGAGGGCTCCTGGCGCCGCTCGCCGGACGCCCACTCGGGCTTCTGGGACCGTCTGCTGTTCTTCGTGGTGCGTCGGCCCGCCGTGGCCGCGGGCATCGGGGTCGTGGCCGTCGCCCTGGTCTTCACCGGGCTGCTCGCCGCCGGCCCGCCCGTGCCGTCCCGCGGCTGACGCGACGAGCGCCCCCGTCACTTCGTGAGCAGCGGTGGTCGGGTTCGTGGTGCGGACGCGACCACGGACGGACGCATGACCGCGCTCGTCTTGGCGTCGTCGGGGCGGTAGTAGCCGCCGATGTCGGCCGGGTGACCCTGCACCGAGACGAGCTCGTCGACGATGGTGTGCTCCTGCTCACCGAGCTTCGCCGCGAGGTCCGCGAACGACGCCGCGAGCTCGGTGTCCTGGGTCTGCGCCGCGAGCTCCTCGGCCCAGTACTTCGCCAGGTAGAAGTGGCTGCCGCGGTTGTCGATCGAGCCGAGCTTCCGACCCGGGGACTTGTCCTGCTCCAGGAACGTCCCGGTGGCACGGTCGAGGGTCTCGCCCAGGATCTTCGCCCGCTCGTTGCCCGTCACACCGGCGAGGTGCTCGAGGCTGACCGCCAGCGCGAGGAACTCGCCCAGGCTGTCCCAGCGCAGGTAGTTCTGCTGCACGAGCTGCTGCACGTGCTTCGGGGCGGAACCACCGGCACCGGTCTCGAACAGGCCGCCACCGCCCAGCAGCGGGACGACGGAGAGCATCTTCGCCGAGGTGCCGAGCTCCATGATCGGGAACAGGTCGGTCAGGTAGTCGCGCAGGACGTTGCCGGTGACCGAGATGGTGTCCTCGCCGCGGCGGATGCGCTCGAGCGAGAAGCGCATGGCGTCCTCGGGCGCGAGGATCTCGATCTGCAGGCCGTCGGTGTCGTGCTCGCCGAGGTACTCGCGGACGAGCCCGATCAGGTTTGCGTCGTGCGCACGGGTCTCGTCGAGCCAGAACACGGCCGGCGTCGCGGAGGCACGGGCGCGGGTGACGGCGAGCTTCACCCAGTCGCGGATGGCGACGTCCTTGGTCTGGCAGGCACGCCAGATGTCACCGGGCTCGACGTCGTGCTCGATGACGACGTCGCCCGAGGCGGTCGTGACACGGACCACACCGGCACCGGGGAGCTCGAAGGTCTTGTCGTGCGAGCCGTACTCCTCGGCCTTCTGCGCCATCAGGCCGACGTTGGGCACGGAACCCATCGTCGACGGGTCGAAGGCGCCGTGGGCGCGGCAGTCGTCGAGCACGGCCTGGTAGATGCCGGCGTAGCTCGAGTCGGGGATGACGGCGAGGGTGTCGTGCTCGTCGCCGTCCGGGCCCCACATGTGCCCCGAGGTGCGGATCATCGCGGGCATCGACGCGTCGACGATGACGTCGCTCGGCACGTGCAGGTTCGTGATGCCCTTGTCCGAGTCGACCATGGCGAGCTCGGGGCCGTCGGCGATGCCCTGCTTGAAGGCACGCTCGATCTCGGCGCCGTTCGGCAGCGCAGCGAGGCCGGCGAGGATCGAGCCGAGACCGTCGTTCGGGGTCAGGCCCGCGGCGGCGAGGTCGGCGCCGTAGCGCTCGAACACCGACGGGAAGAACGCCTTGATGACGTGCCCGAAGATGATCGGGTCCGAGATCTTCATCATCGTGGCCTTGAGGTGCACGGAGAACAGGATGTCCTCGGCGGCGGCGCGCTCGATCTGCTTGCGCAGGAACGACTCGAGTGCGGCCACGTGCAGCACGGTGCCGTCCACGACCTCGCCCTGCAGGACGGGGATCGACTGCTTGAGGACCTGCTCGCTGCCGTCCTCGGCCACGAAGGTGATCGTCAGGACGTCGTCGGCGGGGGCGATCCAGGACTTCTCGTTCGAGCGGAAGTCGTCGACGCCCATGGTGGTGACGTTCGTCTTCGAGTCACGCGACCAGGCGCCCATGCGGTGCGGGTGCTTGCGGGCGTAGTTCTTGACGGACAGGGGTGCGCGGCGGTCGGAGTTGCCCTCGCGCAGCACCGGGTTGACGGCGCTGCCCTGGACACGGCCGTAGCGGGCGCGGACGTCGCGCTGCTCGTCGGTCGTGGCCTCGTCCGGGTAGTCGGGCAGGTCGTAGCCCTGCGCCTGCAGTTCCTTGATCGCGACCTTGAGCTGGGGGATCGACGCCGAGATGTTCGGCAGCTTGATGATGTTCGCCTCGGGGGTCTTCGCCAGGTCGCCGAGTTCGGCGAGGGCGTCGTCCAGGCGCTGCTCGTCGGTGAGCCGCTCCGGGAACTGGGCGATGATCCGGCCGGCGAGCGAGATGTCGCGGGTCTCGACGTCGACACCCGCGGTGCCGGCGAAGGCCTGGATGACCGGGAGGAAGGAGTGGGTGGCGAGGAACGGCGCCTCGTCCGTGAGGGTGTAGATGATCTTGGCCATGCTGGCGGGTACTCCCTTGTTCGACCGTCGGTACGTCCACGGTACTCGTGGCGCAGGATGTCTCGACATCAAGATACATGGCCCCCGCTTCCGCGCGGCAGATGCTCGGCCGACACCCTGGAGGCGCACTGTCGACACATAGGAACGGTGCGTGGACTGGTCTTCCGCAGCACCAGAGCGAGGGAGAGCGCGCATGACCACCACACGGCAGACCCCGGACGACTTCGGCTGGAGGGCGGAGGACCTGCGGTCCGCCTACGCCTCGGACGGCAGCGGGCCCTACCGGTACGCGCCGGACGGCTCCGGCCCGTTCTCGTACGACCCCGACGGCTCCGGTCCCTGGCTCGTCGGCCCCGAACCCCGACGGAGCACGAAGCGGTTCGCACCGCGTCAGCGTGGCAGCCGGTCGCGCTTGCGGCGGATCGGGACGGCCTGCACCGCCGGAGCGCTGGCACTCGTGCTCGCCGTCGGCAGTGTCTCCGTCGTCGCGCACGCCGCTCCTCCGCACCCGTCGGTGCAGGCGAGCGCCGCGCAGGGCTCGGGACCCGACGGAGCCTGAGCCTCAGTCGCCGATCGAGACGCGGAACACCCGGACGCCGGCGGCACGGAGCCCGGCGAGCCCGAGCCGCATGCGCAGGGGCCGGAAGGGCCGACGGAACCCGGAGGACGCCGACGCGGCATCGATCTGGTGCAGGACCTCGGACGTCAGGGTGCGCTCGAGCTTCGGCGCCAGGCGGGTCACCCCGGACACCGTGACGACGATGCGGACGGCGTGCGGCGCGAGCATCGGTGCGATGAGCTCGGCAGCCGCCTGCGCCCGGTGGAACGCGGGGTCGTCACCGGGGCGACGGATCGCGATGACGGCCAACGCCGCGTCCCACGTCTCCTCGGGGTCCGGCAGGTCGTCGACCCCGATGATCCGCATCCGCGCAGCGTCGATCCCGGCGCGCACGGCCGCGGCCCGGAGCACGGGGAGGAGTTCCTGGGTACCGGCCAGCACGACGTCGGCCGACGCCAGGTCGACCGTTCCGTACCGCTCACGCGGCGATCGGGCCATGGTGCGGGTCCTTCCGTCGCTTTCCCCTGACCGTACCGATGCGGAGGGCCCGGGGGACGCTTCCGCCCGTGGTGATCAGGCGCCTCCCAGCGCACTCGGTAACGAAAAGATCACGAAAGGGCCTGTACAAAGCGACAGAGTCGTGCAGAATGGTGGGCGGCCATGACGACTGCACCCGAACTCGACCAGCACCCGGAGACCCCGGTGGTGCACCTGTCCCGTCGCGCCGCCCTCCAGGCCGAGCGCGCAGCGGCCCGCGGACCGCAGCGTCGCAGCAAGACGGCGCCGGTCGCGAAGGCCGCCAAGCCCGAGAAGCCGGCCAAGGCAGCGAAGGTCGCCAAGCCGACGAAGGCCGCGAAGCCGGCCAAGGCACCGAAGGCCGCGAAGATCGCCAAGCCCGTGCAGGCCGTGGTCCTCGCGACAGTGTCCTCGGCCACCGAGCCGGCCGGCCGCCGCTCCGCAGCCGCACGCGCCACCACCGAGCACGTCGACGACCGCATCCAGCGCGTCGTCCGTCGCCCCGCACCCAGGGTGACCCGCGTCGCCAGCGCACCCCGGGCCTCCCGGTCGGCCCGCGCCGGACGCATCACGCTCACCAGCGCCGCCGCCGCCATCGCGATGTTCGCCGCCTCGGCGATGCCCGCCCACGCGAGCGCCGGCACCTCGATGGCCACCTCGACCATCGCTCCGGTCGTGCGCACCCAGGACTACGCAGTGACCCAGGCGGTCACGGCCGCCGGGTTCGACCGTGACGGGTTCACCGTCGGCGGCGGCTCGACCGTCACCACGAAGACCGCTGGTTCCGCCGACACCGCGGCGACCGCGGGTGGCGCCGTCTCGTTCGGCGGCGCGGTCCGCTCGCCGTTCCCCGGCCCGGTGCAGATGAGCTCCGGCTTCGGGTACCGCTCGGCACCGTGCGGGGCGTGCTCGTCGCTGCACCAGGGCCTCGACTTCACCCCGGGCATGGGCACGCCGATCGGTGCCGTCGCCGCGGGCAAGGTCCGGGTCTCGGGCACCTACTTCTCGTACGGCAACGCGGTCATCATCGACCACGTGGTCGACGGCCGTCAGGTCTCCACGCTCTACGGCCACATGATCCCCGGCTCCTCGCCGCTCAAGGTCGGCGACACCGTCGCTGCCGGGCAGTTCATCGGGCTCGTCGGGTCCTCCGGCGTCTCGACGGGTGCGCACCTGCACCTCGAGGTCCTGATGGACGGCGTCACGCCGATCGACCCGAAGGCGTGGCTCGAAGCCCGCATCGGTCGCTCGCTCACCCTGTAGCGACCGCGCCCCGCAGCGACCGCTCCCCGTCGCGACGCGGGATCCACAGCCGCTGTCGAGCGGCGGCACGGTGATGTCCCAGTCGGCCTGTGCAGACTCACAGGCATGGACGATCCCCACAGACCGCCCGCCCGTCGTCGATCCGAGGCGGCTGCCCGCTGATGGGCCCCGACACCTGGATCGCCTTCGGGCTCGTCATCCTCTTCGTGCTCGTCGGCGGGGTCTTCGCGGCCGCCGAGATCGCACTCGTCTCGCTCCGCGAATCCCAGCTGCAGCAGCTCGAACGCCGCGGCCCCCGCGGGATGCGGGTCGCCGAGCTCGGCCGTGACCCCAACCGGTTCCTGTCCGCCGTGCAGATCGGCGTGACCGTCGCCGGGTTCTTCTCCGCCGCGTACGGTGCGTCCTCGATCGCACCCGACGTCGCGCCGCTGTTCCAGGGACTCGGCCTCGAGCAGGGCACCGCCGAAGCCGTCGCGCTGGTGCTGATGACCCTCGTCATCGCGTACCTGTCGCTCGTGTTCGGCGAGCTCGTGCCGAAGCGCCTCGCCCTGCAGCGTGCCGAGGGCTTCTCGATGGCGGTCGCCCCGACCCTGGAGCGCTTCGCGGTGCTCATGCGGCCGGTGATCTGGCTGCTCTCGAAGTCCACCGACACCGTCGTGCGACTGCTCGGCGGCGACCCGGACGCCCGCAGCGAGTCGATGAGCACCGAGGAGCTCCGCGGCCTGGTCGACGAGCACACCGGCGTCGACGAGCAGGGACGCCGGATCGCCCGCAGCGCCCTGGACGCCGGTGACCGCATCCTGCGCGAGTCGATGCGCCCCTGGTACGACGTCTCGACGCTGGATGCCGGCCTCTCCGTCGCCGAGGCCACCGACCAGGCCATCGCGGCCGGGCACACCCGGTACCTCGTGACCTCCGGCGGGCGCGACGAGGTCCGGGGCTTCGTGCACCTCCGTGACCTGCTGCGTCCGGTCGACCCCTCGGCCCCGGTCGCCACGCTCGTCCGACCGGTGCTCGCCCTGCCCGAGACGAAGTCGCTGTCGAGCGCGATCGCGGACATGCGCACCGACGGCCACCAGATCGCCCTGGTGGTCGACGAGTACGGCGGCAGCGCGGGCATGGTCACGCTCGAGGCGCTGCTCGAGGACCTCGTCGGCCGCATCCGCGACGAGTGGGACTCCACCGAGTACGACGAGTCGATGCTGGCGCACGACGGCGTCGACGGGGCCACGGTGCTCGAGGACCTGGCCGCGGACGGCGGTCCCGTCCTGCCGGACGGCGACTACGAGACCGTGGGTGGGCTCGTGCAGGTGCAGCTCGACCGCGTGCCCCAGGTCGGCGACGTCGTCCTGGTCGGCTCCCACCGCCTCGAGGTGACCGCCATGGACGGTCACCGCGTCGCCCGCGTGCGCATCGGGGCCGACGCCGCGCCCTGACTGGCTGACGGAGCGGGGGGGAAAGCCCGTAGCGGCAGGCGGTCGCAACACCCCGCGGGACGCCGGCGAGCGGTCACAGGCCGTCGTCTACGGCGCCACCAGCCGACAGGTCGCGACCACCCGGTGGGCGGCACGCGACGTGTCGCGACCGGTCGGGCACGGCCGGTCACGCAACGGAACGCGACCAGACGGCGGACGGGAGGCGCGTGGCGGGGCCGCCCCGCGCCTCCCGTCCGCTCCGGGCGGTCGCAACACCCCGCCAGACGCCGACGAGCGGTCACAGGCCGTCGCCTGCGGCGCCACCAGCCGACAGGTTGCGACGGGACGGCGCACGGCACGCGACGTGTCGTGACCAGTCAGCGACGGCCGGCGGCCCCGCCGCGCCCTGACCGGCTGACGGGTACCGCCCGTGCCTGCCGGACGCACGGCCCGGGCACGTACGCTCGTCGCATGGGTATCGACGTGCGCAACGAGATCCGCGACTTCCTGTCCTCCAGGCGGGCGCGGCTCACCCCCGAGCAGGTCGGCATGCCGTCGTTCGGCGGTGGGGTCCGACGCGTGCCCGGGCTGCGTCGGCACGAGGTCGCCATGCTCGCCGGCGTCAGCGTCGACTACTACACGCGGCTCGAGCGCGGCTCGCTCAAGGGCGTCTCGGACAGCGTGCTCGAGGGCCTGGCGAGCGCCCTGCAGCTCGACGAGGACGAGCGTGCGCACCTGTGGGACCTCACGCGCCTGGCGAACTCCGGCGCGAAGGTCATGCACCGGAACGTGCCGACCCGCGTGCGCCCCGGCGTGCAGCGGCTGCTCGACGCCATCACCGGCGCACCGGCCTGGGTGCGGAACGAGCGCGGGGACGTCGTCGCGACGAACGAGCTCGGCCGCGCGCTCTACGCTCCGCTCTTCGCCGGCCCCGGACGCCCGGTGAACACCGCACGCTTCACGTTCCTCGACCCGGCTGCCCGCGACTTCTTCCCGGACTGGGCACAGACCGCGAAGGACGCCGTGGCCGTGCTCCGGACCGCCGCGGTGTCGAACCCCTGCGAGCCGGGGCTCATCACGCTCGTCGGTGAGCTCTCCACCCGGAGCGAGGAGTTCCGCGGCTGGTGGGCCGCCCACGACGTCCGGATGCAGCGCACCGGCAAGAAGCGCATCGACCACCCGATCGTGGGGGAGCTGCGGCTGTCCTACGAGGCGCTCGACCTGGTCGCCGATCCCGGCCTGACGCTGTTCTCGTACTCGGCCGAACCGGGGAGCGAGTCCGAGCGGTCGCTCGCGCTGCTCGGCAGCTGGGCCGCGACGGAGCGGGCCGAGCAGTACGCGGCCCTGCGCGAGTCGGAGTCCGAGTCCGAGTCGGTCGACTGACCCGGACCCCGACGGGCAGGTGCGTCAGCGCCGTGGTCGGAACGTCAGGCCTGGGGCGGCACGTCGCCGTCGAACAGCTCCGGCGAGCGCATCCGCTCGATGCGCAGCTGCCGCTCCGTCGCCGACAACCGCAGCACACGGATCGCGGCGAACACGAGCACGATGAGGGCGACGGCCAGCACGGCGAGCGCCAGCACGAACAGGGCGTACAGAACGACGACGAATCCGAGACCACTGTCTGCGAGCATCCGTCGAACATAGCAGCGCGGGTTCGTAGGGTGGGGACGTGACGAGGACCACGGACGGCTCAGCAGGGGACGCGGACCACCGGCAGCACCGCCGGCCCGAACCCGCGTTCGCCCGTGCGGTCGCGAAGGCCCTGGGTGACGCCCGGACCGTGCTCGACGTCAGTGCCGCTGCCGCTGCCCGTTCGTACGCGCCGACCGACCGCGACGTGACCGCCGTGGAACCCGCCGGAGACCTGCCCTTCGCCGACGACACCTTCGACGCCGCGGTGTCGACCTTCTCGATGCACGAGTGGGACGACCTCGAACGCGGGCTCGCCGAGGTGCGTCGCGTGACCCGGGGCCCCATCGTGGTGCTGACGTTCGACCCCGACCGCATCGAGCGCTCCTGGCTCGCCGAGTACGCGCCCGAGGTGCTGGCGGCCGACGCCCGTCGCCACCCCGCACTGCCGCGGGTCGCCGACGCACTGGGCGACGACACCGTGACGAGCGCCCCGCTGCCGATCCCGTTCACGTGCGTCGACGGGTTCGCCGAGGCGTACTACGCCCGCCCCGAGCGACTGCTCGACCCCGGCGTGCGCCAGGCGGACCCGACGTGGGGCCTCGTCGACGAGTTCACCGTCCGGCGGTCGGTGGCAGCGCTCCGGACCGCGCTGGAGTCGGGGGAGTGGGACCGGCGGCACGGGTCGTTGCGGATCCGCCCGACGTACGAGGGCTCGGTCGTCCTGGTCACGGCGACGCCGAACCGGCCGCGGACGGACCGGGCCGGGCTTGACACCCGGTCGTAGGCTGGTCGGGTGAGCTTCCAGGAGGTGGTCGGCGCCCGTATCGCCGGCATCAGGGCGTGAGGCCCTCGGTCGTGCCCTCGGGTGCGGCCGCCCTCGTCGAACCCTGACCTCCTCCGCCCGGTGCGGTGTGCGTCCGCACACCCCGGGCCCGCACGAAAGCGATCACCCATGCGCCCCATCGTGGAGAAGACCCTCCGCACGTCCTTCGTCAACGCCTCGCGCAAGGAGGTGTCCGACCTCACGCTGCCCGCCGACTTCGAGACGCTCGACTGGGACGCGCTCGACTACCTCGGCTGGCGCGACCCGAAGATCGGTCGGCGTGCGTACGCCGTCGTGCCGACCCTGGACGGCGACCTGATCGGCATCCTGTTCCGGCAGGCCGAGGCCTCGCCCCGCTCCCGTGCCCAGTGCTCGTGGTGCCAGGACGTCAAGCTGCCGAACGACGTCACGTTCTACAGCGCCAAGCGATCCGGGCCGGCCGGACGCAACGGCAACACCGTCGGCACCCTGGTTTGCCAGGACTTCCAGTGCTCGCGGAACGTCCGGAAGCTCCCGCCGCCCGCCTACGAGGGCTACGACGTCGAGACCGCGCGCCTCCGGCGCATCGAGGACCTGCAGGTCCGGGCCGCGTCCTTCGCCGCCGAGGTCTGAGACGCCGGCGTCCTCGGAAGACGCCGCCGAGTCAGCGAGACGCCGCCGGATTCGGAGGCGTCTCGCGCTGACGCCGGCGTCTCGCGTCCGCAAACGCGACTGACGACGGACGGGAGGCCCGGTGCCAGCTGGCACCGGGCCTCCAGGCCGTCAACCGGTCGCGTCTACCGGTCGCGTCTACCGACCGATGGTCGACATGTCGGGGTAGCGGTCACCGGTCGGGACCGGCAGCGCCGACAGGCGCGACAGCTGGTCCGCCGTGAGGGTCAGGTCGGCTGCGCCGACGTTCTCCTCGAGGCGGGAGACCCGCTTCGTGCCGGGGATCGGGACGATGTCGTCACCCTGGGCCAGCAGCCAGGCGAGCGACACCTGCGCCGGGGTGGCGCCGGCCTCGGTCGCGATCTCCTTGACCGCGTCGACGATGCGCATGTTCTGCTCGAACGCCTCCTGCTGGAAGCGCGGGTTCGCCAGGCGGAAGTCGTCGGAGTCCAGGTCGGACGGCTTCGTGATGGCACCCGTCAGGAACCCGCGGCCGAGCGGCGAGTACGGCACCAGGCCGATGCCGAGCTCGCGCAGGGTGTCGAGCACGTCGCCCTCGGGGTCCCGCGTCCACAGCGAGTACTCGCTCTGCAGCGCGGTGATCGGGTGGACGGCGTGGGCCTTGCGGATGGTCTCGGCACCGGCCTCGGACAGTCCGATGTGCCGGATCTTGCCCTCCTGCACGAAGCCGGCGAGCTGGCCGATGACGTCCTCGATCGGGACGGCCGGGTCGACGCGGTGCTGGTAGTAGAGGTCGATGTGGTCCGTGCCGAGGCGACGGAGTGAGCCCTCGAGCGCCTCGCGCACGGACTCGGGCTTGCTGGAGATCCCGCGCTGCTGCGTCGGCGTCTCTTCACCGGCCTCGTGGTGGTACAGGCCGAACTTGGTCGCGATGACGACGTCGTCGCGGCGGCCCTCGAGCGCGCGGCGCAGGAGTTCCTCGTTCGTGTAGGGGCCGTACGCCTCGGCGGTGTCGAACAGGGTGACGCCGAGGTCGATCGCGCGGTGGATGGTGCGGATCGACTCGTCGTCGTCGGTGCCGGCGCCCGTGTAGAAGGCGCTCATGCCCATGGTTCCGAGGCCGATCGGTCCGACCTCGAGGTCTGCGAGCTTGCGTGTCTGCATGCTGCAGGTCTACTCCCGGTCCCCCTGACGGCGGGAGGCACTGGCTGTACCCGCCTCGGCACCGCTACGCTGCGAGGGACGGGGCAGACGCCCCGGGCTCGGGGGAATGTCGTGGTCGTCATCTGGATCGTCATCGCCGTGGTCGTCGTGCTCGGCGCCCTGCTCGTCGTGCTCGAGGTGCAGAACCGCCGTCGGCGGCGAGCGCTCGCGGACCTCGAGGACTTCTCCGACCCCACGGCCGGGTCACGTGCCATGGCCGATGCCGAGGCCGCTCGATCGACGGCCGAAGGCGTGTCGAAGACCGCGCACCCGGGTGGCAGCGCCGCCAGCGGGATGTTCTCCGGCTGACCCACCCGGCCGCTCCGGCGGTTGTCGGAAGCAGCGGGTCCCCGGTGACCCGGGCTGCCCGCGCTTCGTGAGGTTCCTCCAAGGTGCTCGCCCGATTGCTCCGCGCACTGGTGTGATCAATCCGTGAACCTGTACTTCCGACTGCTCTTGCTGCAGCTGCGGACCCGTCTGCGCGCTCGGGTCGGTGGACGCCGCCGGGCGTCGCTCTGGGACGAGGTCCGGACGCCGTTCCGGGTCGCTCCCACCGACCTCGACCCGCTGCGGCACGTCAACAACGGCAAGTACCTGTCGATGCTCGACCTCGGTCGGCTCGACCTGATGCTCCGCTCCGGGTACTGGGCAACGCTGTCCGAACGTGGCTGGTACCCCGTCGTCTCGGCGCAGACGATCACGTACAAGCGGTCGTTGACGCTCGGGCAGCGGTTCGAGCTCCGCACCCACGTGCTCGGGGTCGACGACCGTGCCGTGTACCTGGAGCAGACGTTCGTGCGGCAGGGTGCCGTGATGGCCCGCGCGGTGGTGCAGGCCCGGTTCCTGCGGCGTTCCGGCGGGACGGTGCCGACCGCGGACCTGCTCGAGGCGGCGGGCGGCGCGGACCGCGACCTCACCGTGCCCGACTGGGTGCACGACTGGGCGAGCGCGACCCGGATCAGCAGCAGCGCGGCCTGACCCGCGCGGAAGGCCGGTCCTACGATGACCGCATGGACATCGTCGACCTGGTGCTGCCGGACGTCGCAGCGTGGCGTGCCTGGCTCGACGACCACGAGCACGAACCCGACGGCGTGTGGCTCGTCCTCGCCAAGAAGGGCGTCACGGAGCCGACGACGCTGACCTACGACACGGCCCTCGACGAGGCGCTCTGCTCCGGGTGGATCGACGGGCAGCGGCGCGGGCGCGACGACACGACCTACCGCCAGCGGTTCACCCCGCGCCGGAAGGCCTCGCTGTGGTCGCAGCGGAACCTCGGCCTGGTCGCCGCACTCATCGCCGAGGGGCGGATGCGGGAGCGCGGGCACGCCGAGATCGAGCGCGCCAAGGGCGACGGCCGGTGGGACCGCGCCTACGCCGGCTCGGCAACGGCCACGGTGCCCGAGGACCTGCAGGCCGCGCTCGACGCCGCCCCCGCAGCCGCCGCGCTGTTCGCCGAGCTCGACGCCACCAACCGGTACGCCGTGCTGCACCGCATCACCACCGCCCCCAACGCCACGGTGCGGACGAAGCGGCTCACCAAGCTCGTCGGCGGACTCGAACGCGGCGAGACCCCGTACCCGCGACCCACCCGTCCGTAGACCCTGCGAACCCGGAAAGCGGTCGGGGGACACCGACTCAGGGACCGGCAACGCACCGGGCGTAGACCGGGGACATGACCACAGGCACTGACACCACGAACCGTCCGGCCGCGTCCTCCGGCACCTTCCGCATCGGCGGCGACCTCGAGGTCAACCGGCTCGGCTACGGCACCATGCAGCTCACCGGCCCCGGCGTCTGGGGACCGCCGAAGGACCACGACGAGGCGATCCGCGTCCTCAAGCGCGCCGTCGAGCTCGGCGTGAACTTCTTCGACACCGCCGACTCGTACGGCCCCTACGTCGCCGAGGAGCTCCTCAAGGAGGCCCTGCACCCCTACGGCGACGACGTCGTCATCGCCACGAAGGCCGGCCTCACCCGCACCGGCCCGAACGTCTGGCCGCCCGTCGGCCGCCCGGAGTACCTCCGGCAAGAGGCGGAGATGAGCCTCCGCCGCCTGGGCCTCGAGCGCATCGACCTCTTCCAGCTGCACCGCATCGACCCGAAGGTGCCGCTCGAGGACCAGGTCGGCGAGCTGAAGAAGCTGCAGGACGAGGGCAAGATCCGTCACATCGGCCTGTCCGAGGTCTCCGTCGACGAGGTCAAGGCCGCGCAGGAGATCGCCACGATCGTCTCCGTGCAGAACCTCTACAATCTGCAGAAGCGTGACGCCGAGGAGCTGCTCGACTGGTCCGAGCAGCAGGGCATCGGCTTCATCCCGTGGTTCCCCCTGGCCACGGGTGGCCTGACCGGCGAGGACTCGCCGCTCACCGAGATCGCCGAGCGCAAGGGTGCCACCCCGGCGCAGCTCGCGCTCGCCTGGCTGCTCAAGCGCTCCCCGGTGATGCTGCCGATCCCCGGCACGTCGAGCGTCGCGCACCTGGAGGACAACCTCGCGGGTGCCACCGTCGAGCTGACCGACGACGAGTTCGAGGAGCTGGCGAAGCTGGGTCACTGACCCAGGGACGCGACCGCGGGTCGCGAACGCGACGACCGGTCGGACGGGAGGCGCGGTGCCAGCTGGCACCGCGCCTCCCGTCCGTTTTCCCGCCCTGTCCAGATCCGTGCTTGCGCACGCATACCGGGTATGTGCATACTCAGTATGGCCACGGTGGCCCGAGACAGGGGAAGTGTCATGAGCGTTCGGATGGGCGTCCTCGCGCTGCTGGTGGGGGGACCCGGCTACGGGTACCAGCTCCGGGGGGAGTTCGAGCACCGCACCGGCGGGAGCTGGCCGCTGAACATCGGCCAGGTCTACACGACCCTGGACCGCCTGGAACGCGACGGCCTCGTGGCCCGCGGCGACGCCGACGACGACGGACACGTCGTCTACACGGCGACCGACGCGGGTCGTGCGGAGGTGGCGCGCTGGTTCAGCGAGCCCGTGCCCGCGAAGCGCGGCCGTGACGAGCTGGCGATCAAGTTCGCCCTCGCCGTGACCGTGCCCGGGGTCGACGTCGCCCGGCTGGTGCAGGTGCAGCGCGGTGCCGCGATCCGGAACCTGCAGGACCTGACGCGGCTGAAGCGGACGACCAACCCGTCGACGGACCTGGCGTGGTCGCTCGTGCTCGAGTCGATGGTGTTCCAGGCCGAGGCCGAGGTGCGCTGGCTCGACCACGTGGAGTCGAGCGTCGCGCGGTACCGGCCGGACGAGCACCCGGCGGCGCCTGCCAGTACCGACGCCTCCGCTGCCGCTTCCGCTCCCCGGAGCGCGCGGTGACCGCCGCACCGCTCCTGCAGCTCGACGCCGTGAGCGTGCACTACGGCTCCGGCGCGAAGGCCGTCACAGCCCTGGCCGGGATCGACCTGCGGGTCGAGCGTGGCGAGATGGTGGCCGTGATGGGCACCTCGGGGTCGGGCAAGTCGACGCTGCTCGCCTGCGCCGGCACCCTGCTGCCGCCGACGAGCGGTGAGGTGCTGATCGACGGCGCCTTCGTGTCCGACCGCCCAGCCAAGGAGCTCGCAGCGCTGCGGCGCCGGCTCATCGGGTTCGTGTTCCAGGACTTCAACCTGATCCCTTCGCTGACCGCGGTCGAGAACGTCGCACTGCCGCTCGAGCTGGACGGGTGGAAGGCCTCGCAGGCCCGCCGCGCCGCGGAGCTCGCGCTGGACAACGTCGAGCTGTCGCACCGCGCCGACGCCTACCCGGACGACCTGTCCGGCGGCCAGCAGCAGCGCGTCGCGATCGCCCGCGGCGTGGTCGGCGAGCGCCGGCTCGTGCTCGCCGACGAACCGACCGGAGCCCTCGACTCGCAGACCGGCGAGGTCGTGCTCCGCATGCTCCGTCGGCACGTCGACGCCGGAGCCGGCGCCCTCCTGGTGACCCACGACGCCCGGCACGCGGCCTGGGCGGACCGGATCGTGTTCCTGCGCGACGGTCGGGTGGTCGACGAGACCGTGTACTCGGGCGTCGAGGCGGCGCTGACGGACCGGACCGCCTCGTGAGCCGGGGTCGGCGTGCCGGGACCGGCCGGACGCCGTTCGCCCTGAGACCGGCGCTCCGTCTGGGGCGTCGACTGGCGTTCGCGAAGGCAGGCCGCGCGGCACTGATCATCGCGCTCATCGGGATCCCCACCGCCGGGTTCGCCGCCGTCGCCGTCGTCGTGCAGTCGACGCAAGCCACGGTCACCGAGCGGCTCGACTACGACCTCGGCCGTGCATCGGCGCAGATGCGGGTGTCCGGCCCGGACCTGCCCGGCATGGTGCAGGACCCCGTCCAGTGGCAGTCCACGGACTCGAAGCGGAACAGCCCCGTCACGAAGTCGGACGAGGACTCACCGTTCACGAACGTCCTGGCCCACGTGCCCGACGGCGCCCTGTCGATCCCGGTGGGCAGCGCGCCCGTCGTGCTCCAGGGTGCGCACGGCCCGGTCGGACTGACCGCCGTCGAGGGCAGCGTCTGGGATCCGTCACTCGATGGTCACTGGCACGTGCTCGACGGTTCCACGCCGACCACGCGCAGTGAGCTCATGGTCACGCCGGCGACGCTCGAACGCCTCGGGGCGCACATCGGCGACACGGTGGACCTGACCGACCCGGTCACCAAGCGCTTCACGATCACCGGCACCATGACCGACCTGGGGACGGACCCGGGTTCGCAGGGCGTGTTCCTGCCCTGGGGCACGACGCTCTCGACGACCGACACCACCGACGACGTGGGGCTCACCGACGTCACCGTGTACCTGCCGTCGGACGCCCCGACGTGGTCGGAGATCCGGCAGCTCAACGCGCACGGCATCATCGTGCAGTCGCGTCCGGTCGTGCTCGACCCGCCCGACGCCCGGCTCCCCGGTGGGCAGCTGGGCTCGTCGCTCGGCTGGTACCTCGGGGCGATGGGACTGCTCGGCGTCTTCGCGATGTTCGAGGTCGCCCTGCTCGCCGGGGCCGCGTTCCTGGTCGGCACCCGGGCGGACACCCGCTCGTACGCCATCGTCACGAGCGTCGGCGGGGACAAGCGGTTCGTCCGCACGATCGTCGCCGGGTCGGGCGTGGTGCTCGGCCTCGTCGGCGCGGTCCTCGGGGTCGCCGCCGGCACCGGGATCGGCGTGCTCGCCTATCGACTGATCGACAACGGCAACGTGGCGTCGTTCCCCGGGTTGCACGTGCCGCCGCTCCTGCTGCTGTCGATCGCCGTGGCCGGCGTGCTCGCCGGACTCGTCTCCGCACTCGTCGCCGCTCGGTCGGCCACCCGGATCAACGTGCTCGCGGCACTGCGGGGCTCGCTCCGTCCGGTGCCCGTCAGCCGTCCGGCCCGCCGTCGTCGTCGCATCTGGGGGCCGCTGCTCGTGGTCCTCGGCGCCGTGATGACGTTGGCGTGCGGTGTCGGGGTGCTCATGCTCAACGACCGTCCGGTGCAGCAGGACCGGTGGGCCTACGTCGTCGGTGCCGGCGTCGCGATCGGGCCGTGCCTGATGCAGCTCGGCATCGCCATCTGCTCACCGTGGCTGCTCGCCCTGATCACGCGGCTCACCTCGCGGGCCGGTCTGTCCGCACGGCTCGCCGCCCGCGACGCCCGCCGCAACCCGGTCCGCACGGTGCCGGTGCTGGCGAGCGTGATGAGCGTCGTGTTCGTGGCGTCGGTCGTGATCACGTGGAGTGCGTCGAGCCACGCCCAGTACGTCCGTGGCTACGAGTACGCCACGGCGGTCGGGGTGGCGACGGCCGAGGTGCAGACCGAGACGAAGGACGGCGGCAGCACCGGTCGCCACGACGCAGCGCTGACTGCGCACGCGGCGAAGGTCGTGTCCGGGGTGTTCGACCAGGACCGCATCCGGGTGCTCGGTGTCGCGCAGGAGCAGCCGGGCGACACCCCCTCGACCGTCACGATCCCGCACCGCTGGAGCGCGTACGACTGCCCCGCGAACGACACGACGAGCTGCTCGTACTACCTGGACACGGCGAGCGTGTCGAGCCCGCACATCTGGACCGGGACCGTGGACGACTACGCCGTGCTCACCGGGCACCGGCCGTCCGCCGCCGTCCGGAGCGCACTCGAGGGCGGTCGGGCCGTGTCGCTCTGGCCCGAGTACGCCCACGACGGCGCGGTCCGCGTCGACACCTTCCACGACCGGACGTGGGAGAGCGACCCCATCACCGAGCGGAGCCGACCGGCGGCCAGCGTCTCGATCCCCGCCGTGCTCGACGTGCAGACCCCGCGGATCCAGGTCGGCGTCTTCATGACGAAGGCGACCGCCGAGCAGTACGGCGTGCCCGTGGTCGACGGCATGCTCGTCACGACGCTGCCCCACGACCTCGACCCGGCCCAGGCGGACGAGCTGAGCTCGGCGTGGCAGAGCTTCGGCGGCGACGACCGTGCACGGTGGAGCGGCCCGTCGTTCATCTACGAGGCCGGTCCGATCGACAACGAGGCGATCATCCGGGCGATCGTGCTCGCACTGGCTGCGGCCGTCACGATCGGTGCGACGGCGGTGGCGATCGGACTCGCACGGTCCGACGGCCGGCGGGACGACGAGGTGCTCGACGCCATCGGTGCCGCACCGCGCCTGCGCCGTGGGGTGTCGACCTGGCAGGCGGCGATCCTGGCCACGGTCGGCTCGGTGATCGGGACGCTCCTCGGACTCCTGCCGATCCGCGCCCTGACCCTGCGGTTCACCGAGAGTCCGGTCGGGGTGAACCACATGCCGTTCGTGCCGGACTGGCCGGTGCTGGCCCTGCTCGCGATCGGCCTGCCCCTCGTGGTGACGGCCGGGGCCTGGCTGACCTCGCGGGGTCGGCGGCGGGTGGCGGTGCGACGGGCGCACTGACGCGCGCGCTGCCTCGTGCGCTCCGCTTCGTTTGGTGAGCAGAAGATGTCGAGTCGGCTGCTCGGACTCGACGTCTTCTGCTCACGAAGTGACCGGCAACGAAGACTCGGAAGCACATTGACTACGTTTGGCGTCACAACAACCGAACGATCACAGTGCGGACGTCCTTGAGTGGCCACATCAGCAACGGATGGGTGAGATGAGCGATATTGCACGGCTCGTCGATGCCGGAGCGATCGAAGCCGCGGTCGCCGAAGCTCAGGGGCTGACTCCCGACCGGGTCGCCGACCTGCTCTTCGCCTCGGGCGGCTTCGCTGTGGACATGGCTCCGTACGACGCGTTCGTCCGGCGCTGGTACGAGCGCCTCGACAGCCCCTGTCTGCGCGCGGCGGCTGCGGAACGATTCGGGGATGCCTACCTCACCGAACTCGCGGGGGTGCCCGGGGGCGAGGCGTTCGCGGCCGAGCTGACCGAGGCCGCACTCCGAGCCGTGATCGCGCACACCGGTCGAATGATGCGCGGGCCGGCGATCACCGACTGGGCAGAACCGCACGTCGCGGTGATGAGCACCGCCCGCGCGCGCTCCTGGCGAGAAGCGTCCATGGAGCTCGCGAAAGTGCACTCGCCGGACTGACGGACGGGAGGCCCGCGGCGGGGTCGCCACGGGCCTCCCGTCCGTCATGGAGTGAGCAGAAGGCGACGGGTCGGGTTTTCGGACTCGTCGCGTTCTGCTCACTCGATGCCGCTCACGCGAGCTCGGGCAGCGCCTCCGCGTAGGTGCGGAAGTCGCCGCGCTCCGTGTGGATCGCCCACAGGCGGTCGGCGATGGACTCCCCGGAGTGCTCGGGCCGCCCGTCGTCGAGGCCGAACGGGATGATGAGCTGGCCGACGTGGACGTCCTCGTCGCGTACGGCGTCGTGCAGCAGCTGCGCGTAGGCGCTCTCGGCGGCGAAGGCGACGGACGTGCCGGTGACGCGGGCGCCCGGTCGGACTGCGCTGCCGCCGTTGACGAACAGGATCGTGCCGTGGCCGATGGCGCGCATGCCGGGCAGCACCTGGCGCACGGCGTTGACCGAGCCGTAGACCGAGAACTCGATCGGGCCGACCAGGTCGTCCGCGGTGGTCTCGAGAACGGGGCGCATGTACTCCTTGGCGGGGAGCGGGCTGTACTGCAGCACCTCGATGGGGCCGAGCTGCTCCGTGGCGCGCTCGAGTGCGGTGCGCAGGGAGTCCCCGTCTCGGACGTTCGCGGCGAACCCGGCTGCGGTGTGGCCGCGCTCACGCAGCTCTGCGGCGAGGCCGTCCAGGCGGTCCTGGTTGCGGGAGATCAGGGCGACGGCGAAGCCCTCACGGGCGAAGCGCTCGGCGACGGCGAGGCCGAGGCCCTTGCCGGCCCCGACGATGGCGATGGTGGTCATGCGGTGTACTCCTCGTCGCTCACGTGCTCGAGCCAGGTGGTGGTCGTCGCCGGGTCGTCGGCGGCCTCGAGCATCGCGAGGTGTTCCATGTAGTCGGTGGGGGTCGCGCCGTGCCAGTGTTCCTCGCCGGCCGGCGTGTAGACGGTCTGTCCAGCCTGCACCTCGATGACGCGGCCGTCCCGGGTGCCCATCCGCGCGACGCCCTCGGTGACGTGCAGGGTCTGCCCCTTGGCGTGCGAGTGCCAGGCGGTGCGGGCGCCGGGCAGGAACCGGACCTTGGCGACGGTCATCGTCTGACCGGGCTCCTTCGGCGAGGCGATTGCGTCGAGGTACACGTCGCCGGTGAACTGCTCGGGCGGGTTCTTGACGGTCGGCTGCTTCGGTTCGATCTGCATGCCGACGACGGTAGGCCGCCGTGCGCACCGTCGGGAGGTGCCGACAGACCCCCTCAGGGGTTTCCCGAACGCAGCGTGTGTGATCGACCAACGACCCCGGGAGGATCATCGTGGACACACCCGCCGGAACACCCCGCAGCCGCCGCCTCTGGTCGGTGGCCGGCCTCGCCGCCGTCACCGCGCTGGCGCTCACCGCCTGCACGAGCGGCGACGGAGCAGAGCGGGACGGATCCGACCGGGGCGGCTCGCCGTCGGCGCGCGCGACCGCGCCCACCGACCTGTCGGCCGGTCAGGTGGCGCTCGACGGTGACACCACCGACGTGGTCACCGGCCTGGAGGCCCCCTGGTCGGTGGTCCTGACGGGTGACGACGGCGACGCGCTGGTCAGCGAGCGCGACTCGGCCCGGGTGCTCGAGCTGCGGTCCGACGGCAGCACCCGTCAGGTCGGCACGGTCGACGGTGTCAGCCACGGCGGCGAGGGCGGACTGCTCGGGCTCGCGCTGCACGACGACGACCTGTTCGTCTACTCCACGGCCGACGACGGCAACCGGATCCAGCGGTACGAGCTGACGGGGAGCACCGGGTCGTGGGGGCTCGGCGAGGCGACGACGATCATCGACGGGCTGCCGAAGAACACGTTCCACGACGGCGGGCGGATCGCGTTCGGACCCGATGACATGCTCTACGCGAGTGTCGGGGACGCCGGCGCGAGCACGGACGCACAGGACGAGGAGTCGCTCGCGGGCAAGATCCTGCGGCTCACCCCGGACGGCGGCGTCCCCGCCGACAACCCGATCGACGGGTCGCCGGTGTGGAGCCTCGGGCACCGCAACGTGCAGGGCATGGGGTGGTCGTCGGACGGCACGATGTTCGCGTCGGAGTTCGGCGAGAACACGAACGACGAGCTCAACGTGATCGAGCCCGGGTCGAACTACGGCTGGCCCGAGGTCGAGGGCACCGGCGGCGAGGACCAGGGGTTCGTCGACCCCGTGCAGCAGTGGTCCACCGACGAGGCGTCCCCGAGCGGCCTCGCCGTCGTCGACGACACGGTGTTCGTCGCGAACCTGCGGGGCGAGGTGCTCCGGGCGGTCCCGGCCGACGACCCCGGCACGGCGACCGAGTACTTCGCGGGTGACTTCGGCCGCATCCGGACGGTGCTCGAGGGCCCGTCGGACACGCTCTGGTTCGTCACGAACAACACCGACGGCCGCGGGACACCGTCGAGCGGGGACGACCGGATCGTCTCCGTCCCGTTCACGCGCACGTGAAAGGGGTTCCCGCAGCCCCTCGCTCGCGCCGGACGGGGCCAAGTACCGTGACGGCATGAACCACCGCGACGAAGCGCGCGACTTCCTCTCCAGCCGTCGCGCCCGCATCACCCCCGAGCAGGCCGGCGTCGAGACCTTCGGCACACGGCGCCGCGTCACCGGGCTGCGTCGCGAAGAGGTCGCACGCCTGGCCGGCGTCAGCATCGACTACTACACGCGACTCGAGCGCGGGAACCTGCAGGGGGTCTCGGACAGCGTGCTCGACGCCATCGGCCGGGCCCTGCAGCTCGACCCCGCCGAGCAGGAGCACCTGCGCGACCTGTCACAGCACCAGAACGAGACCCCCCGTCGCGCCGGTCGTGTCGTGCCCGTCGCTGCCGTCCGGCCCGAGCTGCAGTACCTGCTCGACGTCGTCACGGATGCCCCGGCGATGATCATCAACAACCGGCAGGACATCGTCGCCGCGAACGCGCTCGGCTTCGCGATGCACTCGGACCTGGTCGCGGCACCGGCCCGGCCGATGAACTTCTCGCGCTTCATCTTCCTCGACCCGCAGGCGCGGAACTTCTACCAGGACTGGCAGCGGGCCGCGCACACGAACGTCGCGATCCTGCGCCGCGAAGCGGGCCGGACGCCGAACGACAAGGACCTCGCCGCGCTGATCGGCGAGCTGTCGATGCGGAGCGACGACTTCCGCGAGCTCTGGGCAGCGCACGACGTCCGCCGCCACTACGCCGGCGTGAAGTCGTTCCGGCACAGCGTCGTGGGGCCGCTCGAGCTCCACTTCCAGACGCTCGAACTCGCCGAGGACCCGGGGCTCGCGCTCACCATCTACCCGGCGACGCCGGGCAGCCCGACGGCCGACGCCCTGCGGGTGCTGGCTTCGTGGGCGGCGACCGAGGGCATCGCGGAGCGGGCGCGCCAGCTCGCCTGACGCGGTGGTCGCGACCACCCCACTGACTGGAGGCGCGGGGCGGGCCCGCACCGCGCCTCCAGTCCGGTGCCGGTCGCGTCGTACCTCCGTGCCGGCTGTTCACCATCACGACCAGGAAGGGCGCGCTGAGCGCATGAACGACACCGAGTCCCTGCAGACCGCGCCACCCGTGGCGCCGCTCGGTCTCCTGCAGCGCCTGCGGTTCCGGCTGCGGGCCGAGCAGGAGATCCACGAACTGACCCGTGACCGCGAGCTCGAGGCCCGGGTACGGGCCGAGGCGGCCGTGCGACTCGCACCGGGGCCGTGGCACCTGGGTGCGCTGTTCCGTCGACAGCAGAAGCTGGACCTCCCGGAAGAAGGAGCACCCGACGCATGAGCACGGACCACTCGATGTCGACGGGCCGGACGCTGCTGTTCGCCGTCGCCGGGGGAGCAGCGGTGGGCAACCTGTACTGGTCGCAGCCACTGCTCGACGACATCGCATCGTCGCTCGGCACCTCGGCGTCGCTCGCCGGGCTGCTCGTCACGCTGACCCAGGTCGGCTACGCCCTCGGCATCCTGCTCGTCGTGCCGCTCGGGGACGTCCTCGACCGCCGGCGCCTCATCCCCTGGGTGCTCGTCGCCTCCGCCGTCGCGCTGCTGCTCGCCGCGATCGCTCCGACCTTCGCGACGCTCCTGGTCGCCCTGGCACTGGTCGGGCTGACCACGGTCGCCGGGCAGCTCCTCATCCCGCTTGCCGGGGACCTCGCCGACCCCGCGCAGCGCGGACGCGTGGTCGGCACGATCGCCTCCGGTGTGCTCACCGGCATCCTGGTGTCGCGGACGATCAGCGGCCTGGTCGCGGACGCGTTCGGGTGGCGTGCGATCTACGTGCTCGCCGCCGTCGTCGCGGTGGTCCTCGCCCTGCTGCTGCGGCGCGCCATCCCGGAGCTCGGAACCCGCGCCAAGGTGGCGTACCCGCAGCTCATCCTGTCGGTGTTCCGTGCCGTCCGGACCCACCGGACCGTCCAGGTCACGCTCGTGATCAGCTCGTCGGTGTTCGCCGTGTTCACGATGTTCTGGACCGCCCTGACGTTCCTGCTGAGCAGCGACCCCTACGACTTCTCCACCAGCAGCATCGGGCTGGTCGGCCTGGTGGGGCTCGCGGGTGCCGTTGCGGCGCAGCGGGTCGGGCGGCTGCACGACCGGGGGCTGTCGGTACCCGTCACCGGGGGAGCGATCGTGCTCCTGCTCGTCTCCCTGGTCGTCGCCGGGATCGGTGCGCACTCGATCGTCGTGGTGCTGCTCGCCGTGCTGCTGCTCGACGTCGCCGTGCAGGCCGCGAACGTGCTCAACCAGACCCGGCTCTTCTCGGTGGACCCGGCCGCGCGGAGCCGGCTCAACACCGCCTTCGTCACCTCGAACTTCATCGGCGGTGCGATCGGCTCCGCGCTGGCGTCGGTGCTGTGGAACGCCGGTGGCTGGACGGCGGTCACGATCGGCGCCGCGGTGCTGGCGGGGTTCGCCGCGACGGTCTGGGTCGTGCACCGGAACCGCGGGCTCGTGGTCGAGCCGGAGCGGGCCTGACCACGGGGCTCAGCGGACCAGGGGGTTCGCGACCTCGAGCTCACGGTGGTCGACGAGCCAGCGCACGGCGTCCAGCACGGTCTCCTCGGCGGTGAACGCCGGTGCGTAGCCGAGCAGACGACGCGCCTTCTCGGTGCTGAAGACCTGGCTGCGGAACAGGTGCTCCCAGCTGGCGTCAGCGTGCTCCGGAGCCGTGGTCTCGCGGAACCGGTCCCACGTGACGGACTCGAGCCGGGCCTCCTGGCCGAACCACGACGCTGCCAGGTGGGCGTACCCGCGCGCGGTGAGCGCCGTCGGAGCCGTGACGAAGAAGTCCTCACCCGCCGCCGCATCGCGGTGCTCGACCGCGAGCTGGAACGCCTGCGCGACGTCGTCGGCGTGCACGTGTGCCATCGTCTCGGCGCCGAGCCCGGGGACCTCGAGCGGTTCGCCGGCGGACAGCTTCGTCAGCACCGAGGTGTCGAGGTTGCCGAGCGGACCGATCGGCGTCCAGCCCGGACCGCTGATGTGACCGGGGTGCAGCGACGTCGTGACGAAACCGCCTGATGCGGTTTCTTCCTTGAGCATCCGGGCGATGGCGTCCTTCTGGACGCCGTAGTCACCGAACGGCGGGGTCGCGTTCTGCTCGGTGATCGGCAGCACGTGCGAGACGCCGGCGCGCCAGATGGAGCCGCAGTGCACCAGGTGCGTGCCGGTACCGCGGAGCGCGTCGACCAGCGCTGCGGCCGAGGACTCGGTGAAGCAGACGAGGTCGACGACGGCGTCGGCACCGAGGGCGGCGATGCGGCTGCCGAAGGTGCCGTCGCGGTCCTCCTGCTCGCGGTCGGCGGTGATCCGCTCGACCTGCTGCCACTCCGGGGCGTCGGCGTACGGGGTGCTCGTGCCGCGGGTGACGGCGACGACCCGGTGACCCGAGCGGACGAGACGGGGGACGAGGAACGAGCCGATGTGGCCGGTGGCTCCGATGACGACGATGTGCATGGGGGCCACCGTAGGCCGAGGCGTGCGCATCGTGAGCAGGAATGGTCGGGTGCGGCGGTGCGACCCGACCGCTCCTGCTCACGAAACGCGCCCGCGGCGAGCGCGGCGCCCGCGAGCGCGGCCCTCGCCGCGCACGAGCGGCACGCTCAGTCGGCGGTGATGACCTTCACGGAGCCGGCGATGGTCGCGGCGTCCTCGGCGAGCGCGACGACGGGGTCGGGCAGGCCCGCACCCCCGAGGGCCTTGCGCGCACCCCAGCCGACGAAGCTGCCGACGAGGGCACCGACGCCACCGAGGATCGCGCCCTCGATGCGCAGGTCGCGCTTGCCCGTGGTGCCGAGGGCGGCACCGGCGAGGGCACCGGACGCGACACGTCCGAGCAGCGCCGAGGGGGCGATGCGGTTCGGGGTCTTCGGCAGCTTGTCGCCGATGAGCTCACCGATGGCGGAGGCCACGAGCAGCCCGCGGCCGACCGGGGTGCTGAAGACCTTCCACTGCTGCCACGAGCCCTTCAGCGAGGACCGGTCGTGGTTCAGTGCGAGGACGGCGAGCGGGGTGGCGCTCCGGCCGCCGCTCATGATGCCGAGGACCAGGGTGCGGACCAGGGTGTGCTGCTCGTGCTGCTTGCTCATCGTGACTCCTGTCGTGTTGCCCCCGACGGTACGCAGGGTGACCTCGGGTGTTC
This sequence comes from Curtobacterium sp. MCLR17_051, assembly GCF_003234395.1. NCBI lineage: Bacteria > Bacillati > Actinomycetota > Actinomycetes > Micrococcales > Microbacteriaceae > Curtobacterium > Curtobacterium sp. MCLR17_051. Next base: position 18,452 of record NZ_QKTA01000002.1, on the reverse strand, counting down.
CGAGCATCGCGGGCGACGGGCGGACGTCCGGCGTTCCCCGGGCGTTCCCCGGGCACGGAGCCGCCCCGAGTAGCGTCCGGCCCATGAGCAACGTCATCGTCTTCGGCGGCCACGGCAAGGTCGCACTCCTCGCCACCCGCATCCTGTCCGAGCGCGGACACACGGTCACCTCCGTCATCCGGAACGCCGACCAGTCCGACGAGATCCGAGCCCACGGCGGCGAACCGCACGTCGCGGACATCCAGCAGCAGTCCCTGAACGACTTCGCCGAACTCGTCCGCGGGCACGACGCCGTGGTGTGGTCGGCCGGTGCCGGTGGCGGGTCCGTCGACCGGACCTGGGCGATCGACCGCGACGCTGCGGTGCTGTCGATCCAGGGGGCGAAGCAGGCCGGCGTCGACCGGTACGTGATGGTGTCGTTCTCGGGCTCGCAGCTCGACCACGGCGTCCCGCAGGACCAGGACTTCTTCGCGTACGCGCAGTCGAAGATGATCGCCGACGCCGTGCTCCGTGACTCGGGGCTGCAGTGGACGATCGTCGCCCCGAGCACCCTGACCGACGACGAGCCGACCGGCTCCGTCGACTGGGACGGCTCGTCGACGCAGGTGCCGCGCGGTGACGTGGCGCACGTGGTCGCCGACGTGGTCGAGAACCCCGGCACGGCCGGCAACACGTTCCGCTTCAACACCGGGTCGACGCCGGTGGCGGAGTTCTTGCGCGCCGACGCGGTCTGACCGAGACCCACAGACAGACCAACGGGGTCGCGGCGGTTACCCGCCACGACCCCGTCCGTGTCCCTGCAGAGCGTCGAGCTCAGTAGAGCGTCGAGATGCCCGTCATGTCGCCACGGCCGAGCGTGCGGCCGTCGAGCTCGCAGTAGCCGCCGGACGGCTCCATGACCTGGCCGGTGCCGGTCGCGACGTGGTCGAGGCCGTACAGGTGGCCCCACTCGTGCGTGGCGACGACCTGGGTGTCGAAGCGCGCGCCCGAGCAGGTGGCCGTCGAGCTCCACTTGAAGCCGGTGGCGTAGCGCTGGTCGGCCTCGCGGGCGTTGCCGTTGCCGTCGAACCAGATGCACGTCACGCCGAGGGTCCCGGTCGGGAGCTTGCCCCAGCCCATCACGTTGTAGCCGTTGTTCCGCGAGCAGCCGCCCTGGTCGGTGAGGTTGGGCTTCTGGGTGGCGAGGCGCAGGTAGTCGTTCTTCGCCGTCGACGTGACGGTGCGGTCACACGCCGAGATCGTGCCGTTCCAGGCGTTCGCCCCCTTGCGCAGGGCGTCCTTGGCGTACGTCGACTTCTGGTCGGTCTGGTTGTAGTACCACTTGACCGTGCTCGGCCAGGTGTAGCCGGACGCCTTGTACGCCGTGCTCGTGCACTTCGTGGTCGCAGCGGTCGTCGCGGCGGGGGCTGCCTGTGCCGTCGCGGCCTGGCTCAGCGCACGCTCCTGCTGGACGGCGGGGGCCGAACCGGTCCAGGCCTCGTCGACGCGGACGGCGACACCGGCGGAGCCGTTGTTCGCGATGAGGACGTCGGCGAGCTCGGGCGCCCCGGGGGCGGCCGAGCTGCTCGCCATGACGCTCTCACCCGGCGCGGGGAGCGCGAAGGTGCGGCCGTCGGGCGTCACGACCGTGCCGGAGGTCGCCGTGCAGCCGCTCTCGAGCGTCTGCACCGACAGGGTCCCGGGGGCGCAGCTCGCGCCGGCCCCCGGGGTCGCCGCCTGGGCGGGTGCTGCGGTGATGGTGAGGCCGGCGAGGATCGCGACGATCGCCCCGGTGCTCAGCGCGTTCCTGACAGGACGCATGGTTCCCTTCCAGCGGCAGGCGACGTGCCCCCCCGCTCCTGATCGGGGTCCATGCTCGCCGATGACCAGGCAGCGGGTCCAGGACTGCGCTGCGGGGACACACCCCCAGTCAGGGGCGGCGCTCAGGCCATCTGCGCGTAGAAGCGCTCCGGTGCATCGGCGAGCGACGCCTTCACCATCCGGCTCCAGTCGTCGACGAGCACCTCGGCCGCGCCACGCTCCACACCGTCGAGTGCCGCTCGGGCCACGTCCGTCGGGTCGGTCTTCGGGCCGTCGTAGTCGCCCATCATGTCGGTGTCGGCCGCGCCGAGGTGGAGTCCCTGCACGCTGATGCCCCGGTCGGCGAGCTCGAGGCGGACGGCGTTCGTCATGTTCCACTCGGCCGCCTTCGCCGCGGCGTAGCCACCCGCGCCGGGCGCCGCGAACCACGACAGGGCCGACAGCACGTTGACGATCGCGCCGCCGCCGTTCCGCTCGATCACCGGTGCGAAGGCACGGATCATCGACAGGCTGCCCCAGAAGTGCGTGTCCATGGCCTTCCGGACGATGGTCAGGTCGTCGGTCACCAGGGAGCCCTGCGTCGAGATGCCGGCGTTGTTCACGAGCAGCGTCACGTCGCCCGCGGCGGCGGCCACCGCGTCGACCGAGGCCTGGTCGGTGATGTCGAGGGGCAGCGCGACGACGCCCTCGACGTCGACGAGTTCGGGTCGGCGTGCGGTTGCGTAGACCTTCGACGCCCCGCGCTCCAGCAGCTCCAGGGCGAAGCGGCGTCCGATGCCCCGGTTCGAGCCGGTGACGAGTGCGACCGATCCAGCGATGTCCATGGTGTCTCCTCCTGCCGCGCGGGTGTCTCCCGCAGCGGCTCGGCTACGCTAAGACCTCACATCCATGTCAGGGGCAAGCCCCGGATCGGAGCACCATGCGCATCGGTGACCTCGCAGCAGAGACCGGCGTCAGCGTCCGCTCGCTGCGGTACTACGAGGAGCAGGGGCTGCTCACCGCGTCGCGCACCGCGAGCGGGCAGCGGGTCTACACGGACGCCGCCGTCGAGCGGGTCCAGCTCGTGCAGCAGCTGTTCGCCGCCGGGCTCGCGAGCCGCACGATCGTGCAGCTGCTGCCATGCGTCGACCGCGGGGAGTCGACGCCGGAGTCGTTCGCGCTCCTCATCGCCGAGCGGGACCGGATCACCGCGCAGCTGGCCGAGCTCGAGGCGGTCCGGGGCCGGCTCGACCAGGTCATCGAGATCACCGAGCACCCCACCGCCGAGCACTGCCCGGCACTGCGTGACCGACCTGCGGAGGCGGTCGCGGCCTGAGACCCGGCACCTGACGGACTGGAGGCCCGTGGCGGGTCCGCCACGGGCCTCCCGTCCGTCACGGGGTCGCCGACAGGGCCGCTGCCACGGCCCGTTCCTGTCGCGTGTGCGCAGCGAACGCGTCGGCGACCGGGTTGCGGCGACGGTCGAGGCCGCCGGCGCCGTCCTCGACGAGGTCGAAGAGGCCCATCGTGAGCAGGTGCTCCTGGCGTGGGGCGTCCGTGTGCCGCCAGGTCCACTCGTACATGTCGAACAACGGCCACCAGGTGTAGCCGACGACCGGCACGCCCTCGTCACGGAGCTCCCGCACGGCCGTGACCGAGGCGTCCAGCCAGCCGATGCGCTCCTCGACCGAACCGGTGACGCACGTCTCCGTGAGCATGACCGGGGCGCCGTAGCGCTCGGCGTAGGTGGTGAGCACGTCGCGGAGCCCCTCGACGCCGGTGTCCTCGTAGGGCCGCGGGTCGGCGAACCCGCCGCCGTGGTGCACCCCCGCCTCGAACACCTCGGTGGAGTGCAGCGGGTAGTAGTTGACGCCCATCACGTCGGGCCGGACCGCGTGCTGCCGGAACCAGTCGAGGTCGGCGTCGGTGACGCCCCCGGACCGGAGCCGACCGACCAGGGGGTGCGCGTCGTCGACGTCCCCGGTGACCAGGTCCTCGACCAGGAACGTCTGGGCGCGCAGGCGGGCGACCGTGTCGCGGTGTTCCGGGGCGTCGACGTCGCCCACGTACCGGATGCCGGCATCCACGTGCACGAAGGTGGCGGCGTCCCCGAGCTCACGCGTGATCGCGTGCTGCGTCGAGACGAACCCCTTGGCCAGGGCGGACGCGATCCGGGCCGACCCCTCGGCGCCGGTCAGGTACGGGGGCCAGTACCCGTACTCACCCGAGAACAGGGCGTGGATGACGGGCTCGTTGACGGGCGTGTAGTCGGTGGCGACATCGCCGTACCGCGCCGCGAACCGGGCGGCGTACTCGGTGACGTGCGCCGGGTAGTCGGGGTGGGCGAACTGCCCGTCGAGCCAGAGCGGCGTGCCGTAGTGCAGCAGGTCGACCACGGGGCGCAGGCCGGTCTCGCGGAACCGCGCCATGACACCGTCCACCCACGACCAGTCCCAGACGCCGGGCTCGGGGGCGACCCGGTACCAGGGGACGCCCCAGCGCAGGAGCTCGGCGCCGACGTCGACCGCCAGCCCGAGGTCAGCGGCGTACTGCCGGTAGTGGTCGGTCAGCTCGTACTCGTCGATGGGCCGTTCACCCGGTCGGGCCTGCGGGACGAAGGTGTCCTCGATGCCCAGGGCGAAGTGCAGCCTGCCGTCGTCGGACCAGTGCATGGTGTCTCGTTTCGTGGTGGGCACGGCCGCTCCGGGCTCGTGCGGTGTCGTCGTCACTTGAGCCCGGTGCTGGCGACGCTCTCGATGAAGCGGCGTTGCACGAGCAGGAACATGACGGCGAGGGGCAGCACGGCGATCAGGGCGCCGGCCATCATCACGCCCTGCGGGATGATCCCGCCGGGTCCGGTCAGCAGGGTGAGGCCGGACGTGATGGTCCCCATGTCCTGGTCGGTGGTGAACACCAGCGGCCAGAGCAGGTCGTTCCAGTTGTTGACGAAGGTGAAGATGCCGAGGGTGAGCAGGGCGGGGACGGCGTTCGGCAGGACGACGCTCCGGAAGATCCGCCACTCCGAGGCCCCGTCGATCCGCGCCGCGTTGTCCAGGTCGCGGGGGAGCGACACGAAGAACTGCCGCAGGAAGAAGATCCCGAAGGCGTCGGCTGCCCGCGGCGCGATGAGCCCCGCGAACGTGTTCACCCACCCGAGGTCGGACACCAGTTGGTAGATCGGGATGAGCGTCGCCTGGAACGGGATCATCAGGCTGGCGACGATCACGATGAGCAGCACCTTGCTGCCCCGGAAGTCGAGCCGTGCCAGGGCGTAGGCGGCGAGCGCGTCGAACGCCAGCGCGAACACCGTCACACCGCCGGCGAAGGCGAAGCTGTTCAGGATGAGCCGGCCGAACGGCAGCTGCGTGAAGATCGCCCGGAAGTTGTCGAGCGTCCAGGTGTGCGGGAACAGCGTCGGCGGGTAGGCGTTGACCTCGCTCGCCGGCTTGAACGCGGTGAACACGATCACGAGCACGGGGAGCAGCACCGCCAGGGTCACGACGGCCACGGCTGCGAAGCCGAGCCACCGCATCGACGGCTGTCGACGGGCCACGGTGCTGCGTCGGACGACGGTCGCGGGACGGGGGAGCGCGGTCATGATGCGGTGTCCTCTCCGCGCTTCCCGAAGAACAGGAACTGCACGAGGCTGAGCAGCAGGGTCGCGATGAGGAGCACGTACGCCAGGGCGCTCGCGAACCCGAGGTCGAGGTCCTTGAAGCCGGACTGGTAGATCTGCATGACGATCGTCTCCGTCGACCGGTACGGACCACCGCCGGTCAGGACGTAGATCTGGTCGAACGCCTGCAGTGCAGCGATGAGGGCGACGATGACGACGAACGCCATCGTGTTGCTCAGCATCGGGAAGGTGACGTTCGCGAACCGCTGGCGGCCGTTGGCCCCGTCGAGCTGCGCTGCCTCGTACAGGCTCGTGGGGATCTCCTGCAGCCCGGCCAGGAAGATCACCATGTAGAAGCCGAAGTTCTTCCACACGGCCACGAGCACCACGGTGGGCATCGCGAGCGTCGGGTCCTGCAGCACGTTGCCGAGCCGGATGTCGACGAGCTGCAGCCAGTGGTTCAGCAGGCCGATCTGCGGGTCGAGCAGGTACGACCACGCGAACGCGGCGACGGCCAGGGACACGATGAACGGCAGGAACAACGCCGACCGGAAGAACCCGCGGAACGGCAGGGCCGGGTGGTTCAGCACGAGGGCGAGCACCAGGGCGACGACGATCGCGACGGGGGTGAAGAGCACCGAGTAGAGCGCGGTGTTGCCGATGGACCGCAGGACGTCGGGGTCGGTGAAGACCCGGACGTAGTTCGCGAAGCCGATGAACGACGGGTCGCCGAACCCGCTGGCGTCGGTGAACGACAGCTGGAGCGCCGAGAGCATCGGCCAGAGCACGAACGCCCCGAGGATGACGATCGCGGGTGCGAGGAACCCGACGATGGTGGCGCGGCGGCGGAACGTGCCGTTGAGGGGCGATCGTCCGCCGAGCTGGCCCGGTGGTCGGTACCGACGGCGTCGGCCGAGTTGCTGCGTGGTCACGAGGGTCCTCCGAGGGCCGCTGTTGCTACTTCAGGGCCGACTGCACGTCGGCGTCGGCGGTGGCGAGGAGCGATTCGGGGTCCCCGCCCGCCATCGCCTTCTGGGTCGCGGTGTCCACGGCGGTGAGCACGTCGGCGCTGTCGACCACGCCGGGCAGGAGCGGGATCGTGGTGCCCGGCAGCCCGGTGAGCGTCGCGACGGTCGGGTTCTCGTCGACGTCCGCGGCGGTGACGTCGGTGCGGAGCGGCGGCCAGCCGGACCCGAGGGCCCACTTCGTCGCGACGGACTGCTCGTTGAAGTAGCGCAGGAACCGCTCGGCTGCGGCCTGCTTCGCGTCGTCGGTCTGGGCCGTCACACCGAGCGAGATGCCGATGGCCGAGGCCACCTGCGCTTCGGGGCCCGCCGGGATCGCGGCGATGCCGTAGTCGATGTCCGACGCCTCGGCGACACCGGCCATCCAGGGGCCACCGATCTCCATGGCGGTCTTGCCGGCCGTGAAGAGCTTGTCCGCGGCGATGCCGTCGACACCGGTCGGCGAGATCTTGTCGTCGCGCACCGCCTTCGCCCAGTACTCGAGCGTCTCGGCGTTCGCGGCGGAGTCGATCGTGGACTTCGTGCCGGCCTCGTTCGTGATCGATCCGCCGTTGCCGGCGAACAGGCTCGGCCAGATGCCGTTGCCGACGGTCTGGTGGTCCGGCAGCACGAGCCCGTACTGCTCGGGGGTGCCGTCGCCGTTCTCGTCCTTCGTGAGCTTCTTCGCGTCGGCGACCCACTCGTCCCAGGTGGTCGGGAAGGAGTCGATGCCGGCAGCTGCGAACAGCTTCTTGTTGTAGATCACGGAGAGCGGGACGAACCCGCTCGGCACCCCGTACTCCTTGCCGTCGACCCGCTCCATCGCGACGGCCTGTTCCTTCAGGTCCCCGGTGTTGTTGGCGTCGTCGGCGTAGAAGTCGCTGAGGTCGACCAGCGCCTTCTTCTGCGCGTAGACCGGCAGCCGGTCGGAGGTCATCGCGACGAGGTCCGGGCCCTTCTTCGCGGACAGGGCGGGGAGCATCGTGTCGTCGATCACGGCCCAGGTCTTCGTCTGGGTCGTGATGGTGACCTTGTCCTGCGAGGCGTTGAAGTCCTTGACGATGCCGTCCAGGACCTTGCCGTCGGCCTCGGTGTAGCCGTGCCAGAACGTCAGGTCGACGTGGCCGCCGTCACCCGACGACCCGGGGGAGCCGGCGCACCCGGCGAGGGAGAGCGACGCCGCTGCTGCGAGCGCGACGACCGCGATGTGCTTCTTCATCGAAAACCTGCCATCCGTCCGGCACGTCGGTGTGCGGACCTCGTCCATCCCGGATTTACACCGGTGTAAATGTGGACAGTAGCCGGTGCTTGACCGCCCGGTCAAGGGGTCGGGGAGCGCCCGTGGTCAACGGGTCAGGCAGCAACCGGACGCAACGGTCCGGACGACGCCCGGACGACGAGTGCGTGCGGGGAGCGCAGCACCCCCGGTGTCGCCGGGGCACCCTCCTCGAGCTGGGCGACGAGCACCCCGACCGCTGTCGCCGCGACGCGGTCCAGGTCGGCCGACACCGTGGTCAGCGCCGGGGTCGAGTACGCCGACTCCTCGATGTCGTCGAACCCGACGACCGCGACGTCGTCCGGCACGGTCCGGCCCGCGAGCTGCAGGGCACTCATCGCCCCGAGCGCCAGCGCGTCGTTGCAGCAGACGATCCCGTCGACCGCCACGCCGGCGTCGAGGAGCTGCCGTGCGGCCGCCGCACCCTCGGCCCGGTGCCACAGCGCGGTCGGCACCACCCGCTCGGGCGCGAACGGCAGGCCGTGGTCGTCGAGCGCTTCGCGGTAGCCCCGCAGTCGCTCCTGCGCCGTGCGCACGGGTCCCGACGGGTCGGAGCCGATGAACGCGATCGACCGGCGGCCGGCGTCGAGCAGATGCGCGGTCGCGTCCCGCAGCGCGTCGGCGTTCGACATCGCGATGAACGGCACGGGGGCGTCCGGGATCGGCTCACCGAGCACGACCAGGGGGAACTTCACCTCGAGTGCGGCGGCATCGCTCGGCCGGACGGTCAGCGGGCTGTAGATGATGCCGTCGATCGAGTGCTCGCGCATCCGGGTGATCGCGTCCGCCTCACGCACGCCGCTCGCGGTCTGCTCGATGAGCACCGTGTAGCCCACGGCTCCGGCAGCGCGGATGACGGCGTCGGCGAGTTCGGCGAAGTACGCCTGCCGCAGTTCCGGCACCGCGAGCCCGAGCACCTTGGAGCGTCCGGCGCGGAAGTTCCGGGCCGAGACGTTGAGTTCGTAGCCGAGCTCGTCGACGGCGGCCATCACACGGTCGCGGGTGCGGACGGAGACGTGTTCGTAGCCGGACAGCACGTTCGAGACGGTCTTCTTCGAGACACCTGCCACGGCCGCGACGTCGCTCATCGTGGGCGGAGAGCGGTGCCCCTGCGCCATCGGGCGCCCCCTCTCACGTGCGGACTGCGTTCGGCAGGAACCTACCGCACCAGCGTGGTGCGGACCGGACGGGAGGCCCGTGGCGGGTCCGCCACGGGCCTCCCGTCCGGTCTCGGCCGACTCAGGCGCCGGTCTGCTCCGTCGGTGCGGCCACGGGCTTCGACTGGCTCGACCCTCGTTGCCGCAGGGACACGGTGGCGATCACCATCACCGAGATGACGAGGAACTCCGACTGCCAGTTCTGCATCGACTCGAACCAGAACTGGCTCGTGCCGAGGTAGCCCCACGCCGAGACCACGCTGTCGCCGTGCTCGAGCTGCTCCTCGTTGTAGGCCGCAGCGCCACCGATCACGTGCCCGACGACACTGCCGAGGAACAGCACCGCGAACAGGATCAGCAGCGAGTTCTCGTACAGCACGAGCACGATCCCGCCCCGGCGCACCGGCCACGGGGCCTTCGGGTCGTCGGCGTGCTCCCGGGGGTCCTCGTCCTGCGGGCTCTGTTCGTCCAGGGGCTCGGACTCGCTCGACCCCTTCTGGAACAGGAACACCGTGAACACGATGTACGCGCCCATCTGCAGGAACTCGCTCTCCCAGTTCTCGAAGGTCGCCTCGGCGAAGTCTCCGCTCGTCAGGAAACCCCAGAGCGACACGGCCGCCTCGCCGTGCTGGAGTGCGTCCGCCGCGGACACCCGCCACCCGGCGAACACCATGCCGACGAAGCACACGACGAAGACGGCGACGTTCGCGAGGAGCAGGCCGTGCCGTCGCACGCGCTGCCACCCACTCGATCCGTTGTGCAGGCCGAGGGTCACCGGGTCCTCCGTTCGTCGTGTCGACGCCATCCTCGTCCGGACGCCACGAACGCCTTCGCAGGAGCACCCGACCGCTCGCGGCGGTTCCGTCAGCGACTCAGAGCGTGATGCCGGTGGCCTCGGCGAGCGCGTCGAGCAGTGCGGTGCGGAACCGCTGGTCCGCGACCGCCGGGTGCGGTTCCTGCCGCTCCCCGTGGAACCAGTAACCGCCTGTCATGGTTTGGTCCGGGTCGGTCGCGAGCGTCTCCTGCGTGCGGTGTCCGAGCTCGAAGTCGTCCGGAGCGCCGGCCCCGCCCATCTTGGTCGCCACCCAGCCCGGGTCGACGGCGTTGCTCAGCACGCCCGGGCGTCGGAGCGGCACCTCGGCGGCGAGCGCCGTCACGAACAGCTTCGTGTCGGAGTACGAGTTCGTCTCCGAAGCGCCGGTCCAGTCGACGGTGTCCAGGCGCGGGCGGCCGCCCCGGTGCATCCCGCTGCTCAGGTACACGTGCCGCCCCGGCGAGCGCAGCAACGCGGTGAACAGGTACGGCGCCACGACGTTCACGGGCACCAGGGAACGGCCCGAGATCACGCCGGCGTTGTGCACGACGGCGTCGAGCGGGGTGCCGGCGTCGAGTTCCCGGGCGGTGGCGATCACGGCGTCGCGGTCCGCCAGGTCGGCGACGACGAGTTCGGCGCCGCGCTCCACCAGGTCGGCGACCGCCTCGGCGCGGGCCCGGTTGCGCGCGTGGACGACGACGTCGTGCCCGCTGCGGAGCAGCGAGTCGGCGGTTCCCCGCCCGAGGCCGTCGGTGGATCCGGTGACGAGGATGCGTGCCATCCGCCCATCATGCGCCCGACCGCTGCAGCGGGTCCGGCAGGTGGACCGGCAACGGGCGGACGGGAGGCACGGTGCGGGCCCGCCACGGGCCTCCCGGCTGTTCACGGGCCGGCCACAGGGCCGCGGTACGGTCGCTGCATGAGCAGCTTCCTCGAGCCCATCGACGCCGTCGGCGTCGGTGACGCGACGATCGTGCCGGACGCCACACGACCGGTCGCGGCGGTCGTCACGGGCGACGACGTGCGGTGGGTGACCTGGCCGGACGCCCCGTTGCCGGACGGTGCGGTCGACGAGGTCGGGGTCCTCGGGACCGCGACAGGTGCCTGGGTGGTCTACGTGTCGCGCGAGGACGCTGAAGGCGACCTCGACACAGAGTCGCGGACGGCCGTGCACGTCACGCCGGCCGGGGAGACGTGTGCCGTCGATCTCGGGGATCGACGCGTGCTCGGGGCGGACGTCGAGGGGCTGTGGATCGGCGACCCACGTGACGCGTCCATGTGGATGGGTGAGGACGAGGACTCAGAGGACGAGGGGCTCGAGGATCCGGAGGACGACGACGAGGACTCGGACGACCCGCTCGACGGCGTCGACCCGGAGACCCTGCCGTGGGCGCCGTCGGAGCCGTTCTGGCCGTCGCCGGAGGAGTGGGCGGCGACGCTGGCGGCCGGCGAGGAGCCGGAGGACGACGACCCCGAGCTGCTGGACGACGACGATCACGACGTCCGCCCCCGCTCCTTCTGGAGTGCCGGACCCGACGCCGACGACGAGGACGACTTCCCTCGCCCGTCGGGACCACCGGCTGACCCCGCGCCGCCCCTGCCGACCCCGCCGACCGAGCTCGTGCTCGTCCGGACCGACGGCAGCCGGACGACGATCACCGTCGACCACCTGGTCGAGGACGTCCGCCGCACCGGCTCGGTCCTCACCATCCGGTACATGCCCACCGGACCCCGGCGCACGCCCGATCTGACGGGCGGGTTGACCTACCACTACGACGCTCGGGAGGTCGACCTCGACGTCGCTGTCGGCCTGCCCAGCGTCGTCACCACCGATGACCTGCCGTCCCGTGCCGCGAGCGACGAGGACGAGACGTCGTGGGAGGACGAACAGGAGCGTCTGGAAGCAGCCCGCGCTCCGTGGACGGAGCAGTTCGACCTGACCGACGTCGAGGGCGCGCACTGGCCGCTGCACGACCTGGACGCTGCCGCACGGGAGCGCGCGGTCGCGGACCTCGTGGACGTGTTCGAGGCCCTCGACCAGCCTGGCATCCTGTGGACACGCGACCACCCGGAGCCCCGCCGGTCGGCGAGTGACTACCGGGCGGTCGAGGTCACCGTCGAGGGCGAGTGGCCGGCGACCGAGGTCGTGGTGTCGTTCGAGCACCGCGCCGTGCCGTACCTGCGGCTCCGTCGGCGCTACCGGGTGTTCGACGATGCCGGGCACGTGGAGGACTGGACCTACGTCGGCGTGCACCTGGACGAGGACATCGCCAGCGGACACATCGCCGACCGGTCGGACGCGGTGGACGGGGTGCTCGACATCTGACGGGTGCGGTCCTGCCTGATCCCACCGCCCCGTGCGGCCCGCTGGTCCTGTACGTTTCCTGTGTAGACATCCCCTGACCAGAGAGGACGCGGCGCCATGAGTGACGGCACGCCCCAGTACAACCAGCAGAACCCGAACCCCTACGCCGCCGGCGGGCAGCCCTACGGCGCTCCGATGCAGCCGTCGTCCGACCGCTTCAACGTCATGGCGATCGTCGGGTTCGTCCTGGCCTTCGTGGTGAACATCGCCGGCCTCGTGGTGTCGATCATCGCGCTCTCGCAGATCAAGAAGACCGGGGAGCGCGGCCGCGGCCTGGCCCTCGCCGGCGTCATCATCAGCGCCCTGTCGCTCGTGTTCGGCATCATCTGGGTCATCTTCCTGATCGCCGTCGTCGCGAACGCTCCGGCGGGCAGCATGGGCAGTTACTGACACCCACCAGCACCAGAACGGAGGCCCGTGGCAGCTCGCCACGGGCCTCCCGTCTGTCCGGCGCCGGTTCCGACCGTGGCCTCAGCCGATGACGCCGGTGTGCTCCAGCACGATGTTCAGACCGATCAGGATCAGGACGACACCACCCGCGATCTCCGCCGGCTTGCCGAAACGGGCACCGACACGGCGACCGACCAGGACCCCGACGAACGACAGCACCGCGGTGGTGATCCCGATGAGCAGCACCGCGCCGCCGATCGAGACGGGCAGGAACGCCAGGGTGACACCCACCGCCAGGGCGTCGATGCTGGTCGCGACCGCCAGTACGAGGAGCTCGCGGACCGGCAGCCGGTCGGTGTCCTGCTCGGTGTCCTCGTGCTTCGAGAACGCCTCCCACAGCATCTTCCCGCCGATCAGCGCGAGCAGCCCGAACGCGACCCAGTGGTCGAACGCCGCGATGTACTGCGCGAACGCCGACCCGAGCAGCCAGCCGAGCAACGGCATCACCGCCTGGAACACCCCGAACGTCAGCGCGATCACGATCGCGTGCCGCACGTCGAAGCGCTTCATGTGCAGGCCCTTGCCGAGGGCGACGGCGAAGGCGTCTGCGGAGACGCCGAGCGCGATGAGGAAGAGGGCCCAGAAGGACATGGGGGTGGCGCCTTTCGAGACGGTCGGATGGAGACTCCGACGTCTCAGGACCTGACGATCCTGGCACGGTCCAGGGCACGAAAAGGCCTGATCAGCGGGATTCGTCGCCCCGAATCCGCGGGTTGGTGGGCCCGGTCCGCCAACCCGGCCCACGTTCTCGACGTGACCAGGGGACGGACTGGAGGCTCGTGGCGGGCACGGCCACGAGCCTCCAGTCCGGCAGTCAGTGCGTCAGGAACCGGCGGCCGCGTGCGCGGCCACCTGGCTGGCCGTCAGTTCGGTGCCGTAGACGGCGGCGTACCGCATCGACCCGGTGAAGTACGGGTTGTTCGTGGCACCCGGCCACCCGCTGACGACGTCGTAGCCGACGCGGAAGTACCCGGTGAAGTTCTCGGGGCTCTTGAAGGCCGCGTTCGACGTGACGAGCGTGCCGTCGACGTACAGGCGCATCCCGTTGGTGGGCGACATCGTGGCGACGGTGTGGTGCCAGGCGCCGTCGGTGTAGGCCTTCGGCGAGGTGAGGACCTGCGTGGCGCCGTTGTACGTGCCGAACGCGAGCTGGCCGCTGGTGGTCAGGTAGAGCTTCCGGTCGTGCTGGCTCGACGCTCCGGTCTGGCTGCTGCCGAAGCCGATGAGCATGCCGCCGGCGACCGTGGTGCGGAACCAGACCTCCTCGCTGAAGGTCGTGGGGTTGGCGTACGAGCGCGGAGTGGAGACGTAGCTCGTCGAGCCGTTGAGCGCGTAGGCGTTCCCGCTGTCGCGGGGGCAGGCGTTCGGGCTCGGCGTGGTCGCGGTCATGGTGCCCTGGTAGGTGCCGTTCGCGCCGCGGCCCGACCAGTCGGTGGCCGTCCGCGAACCCGAGGCCTCGGTCAGGCGGTAGGCGAACAGGGCGTTCGCGGTGTCGGCGCCGACAGCGCCCGTGCACGTGAAGTACGGGGCGGTCGCGGCCGTGTTCGCGCTGTTGGTCACGCGGGCGGTGTACGCCGAGCGGGTCGGGGCGAACTGGTTCAGCAGGACGACGACGGCCAGGGCGACCACGAGGAGGACGGCGACGACGCGACCGTCGCGCAGACGGCGGAGGATCACGACGGACGCACCGCCTCGACGCGGCCGACCGCCAGGCACGCCACGAGCGGCACGAGGCACACGGCGAACAGGGCGACCCAACCCAGGGGGTCGAGGTCGATGTTCGACATGAGCTGGTAGTGCCCGTTCTTCGTCAGCTCGTGGATGACGACCTTGCCCATCTCGCCGTCGACCAGGTGGACGCTGTTGCCGCCGTGGGCGTCGACGCGGACCGGGAAGATCCCCGACGAGATCACGGTGGCCTCGACGCCGGTCGGGCTCGAGGTGTTCGTGATCGTCGTCACGTTGACGAACGGCTTGAACACGAACGCCGCGTACGCAACGGTGAGGGCGCTGCCCGCGATCCGCAGGCACGTGCGGGTCACCCGGTCGGTGAACGCACTGGTCAGGGTCAGGATGATCAGCGTGCCGATGAGCAGGATCGGGGCAGCGCGGAGCAGCCAGCCGATGCGCGGGACCAGGAGCGCGGGGGTGCCGATCACGTCGGCCTGGGTGAGCGTCCACGGGTCGGTGGCGCCGTTGACGTCACCGCGGGTGTGGAGCCCACCGTCCGCGTCGATCGAGACGATGCGGTGCGTGTAGACGACGTCCGGGTTGGCGGAGGTCTCGAACGAGACGATGTCGCCGACGCTGAGCGTGGCGACGTCCACCGGCAGGTCGAGCACGAGGGTGCCGACCGGGGCGGCTTCGCCCATCGAGGGGGTCTCGACGACGAACCAGCGGCCGCCGGCGGAGAGGAACAGGACGGCGGCGGTGAGGAGTAGTGCGGCGATCGCGGCGACCGACCAGGCGAGGACCGTCTCGGAGCGGGTGACCTGACGGCCGCGGAGGACCGGGCGGTCGAGCATGCCGCTGAGCGGGATCGCTGCGGTCTGGCTCATGGGCGCTGCTCCGGGGTCGGGGTCGGGGTCGGGTTCGGGTTCTTGCTGGGGTGGCGACGCTCGGCCGGAGGGGGGTCGGCCGAGCGTCGCCGGTCTGGGGGAGGAGTGATGGGGGGGTCGGATCAGGCCGTGAAGGTCCAGGTCATCGGGACCGAGGCGGCGAGGCCCTGGTAGGTGTTGCCGGCCGAGGAGTCCAGGGTCACCGCGAAGTTGAACGGGACGCTCGCGCCGGCGGCCGGGGCCTGCGGCATCGTGAAGGCCGACGCCGCCGCACCCTTGAAGCTGGCGAGGGTGCCGCTGAACACGGTGGTGGAACCGGAGGTGACGACGAGGTTCATCTTGGCGCAGAGGTCGGTCGCGGTGCCGTTGGCCGACCCGTTCGCCGACTGGGTGCACGTCGCGCCCGGGTTCAGCGTGAAGGTGCTGGCGTTCGCGGTGCCGGTGTTCTTGATCGAGATCGCGGTGTTGACCGTGTTGCCCGGGGTCATCGTCGTGCTGCCGCCGAACTTGTTGATCGTCGAGCAGGTCGCCGAGTTCGTCGAGACCGAGCCGCCGTCGGTGCTGAGGCAGGTGACGGTCGCGCCGGCGTTCTGCTCCTGCATGATCAGCGTGCCGCTGCCGGCGGTGTTGCTGCTGTTGGTGATGCTCGCGGCGAACCCGGAGAGGGTGCCGGTGAGCGAGAGGGAGAGCAGGACGGCGGCGAAGATACCCGCGAGGAGCGCCACGGGGGCGAAGCGGATCCGCTTCAGTGCGGAGGTGCGGAGCTTGGTGGACACGGGGTACCTCTTCGTTCGGTGGTGGTTGCAGGAAGTCGGGGGAAGCAAGACCTTCGGGCTGTTTTGCTTCAACGGTTAAGATAGTCAGTGATTCACCAAGTTGACCACTCGTATACTCACCCCAGTGCGGGGGACGCCTCTTGTCCCCCCGGTACCCGACACGGAAGAAGGCCCTCGTGGCAGCAGGACGGAACGACGACGCAGCCGATCTCATGGCCGCGTTCACCGCCGTCGTGCGTGCGAACGCAAGCCTGGTGAGTCAGCTCAGCGCCCGGGCGGGCGTGCACGAGAACGCTCTCCGCGCCCTGGTGCTCATCAGCGACACCGGGTACTCCACGCCGACAGAGGTCGCCGGGTACCTGGGGCTGACCTCGGGCGCGGTGACGAACATGATCGACCGGATGAGCACCGCCGGCCTGCTCGAGCGCGCACCGAACCCGGCCGATCGCCGCGGCTCACTGCTGCGGTTGCTGCCTCCGGGCGATGTCGTCGTGTCGGACTACCAGGAGCGGTACGCAGCGATGCTCCGGGCCGTCGACGGGGCGCACAAGGGCGAACTGCACGAGGTGCTCAACGACCTCGCGACGAGTCTGTACGAACAGGCTGCCGCCGCGTCCTGATCTCGCTCGCGGGGACCGCGCGTCTACCTGGTGGGGATCGCCCGTTCCGCTGTCGAGGTGAGGCCGGCACGGCGTTCCCGATCCGTCCCGCGGGCGCGCTCGTCCTCGAGCACGCGCGCGACGGTGTCCCGGAGGGGTCGGGTCACTCCGCCGGCGTCCCTGAACGCCACGGTGGAGCGCTGTGCGAACCCTCCCTCCGACACCGGGATCCACAGGGGGAGTGATCGCGGTCCGGCCCAGTAGGCCACGTCGTGCGCGAGCAGGACGTCGTCGTCGACCGCGACCAGCTCGTCATCGAATCCGGTGACCTCCGCCACACACCGGAAGAAGTCCTGCATCGGCACCGGAGCGCCCACCGCGTTGACCGTGCCGACGAACCCGTCGCGCCCGGCCCGGACGAGCCAGGCAGCGAGGTCCGCGACGTCGATCACCTGGACGAACCGCTCCGCCGGCGTCGGCACCAGCACCGGCCCACCGCGGTCGAGGCGTGCGGGCCAGTACCCGAACCGGTCACTCGGGTCGCCAGGGCCGACGATCAGCCCCGGGCGTGCGATGAGCAGCCGTGACCCGAGCCGGAGCCGCGTCATGCGCTCGGCGAGGACCTTCGCGTCGGCGTACTCGGACGGGTCCTTCGGCTCCACCAGCCGGGCGGACTCGTCGGCGCCCGGTTCGTCGTTGTCCGCGTACACCGAGACCGTGGACACCAGGGTCCAGTGCGCGGCCCGGTCGGCGAGGGCGTCGAGCGCCGGGGCGACGAGTTCGGGGGCGCTGGCGAGCTCGATGACCTCGTCCCAGTCGCCGGTGGCCTGTTCGTACACGCCGGCCAGGGCTCGATCCGCCTGGACGAAGCGCGCTCCCTCGGGGACGCTGCCGGTGGTGCCCCGGGCGAGGCAGGTGACGTCGGCGCCCTCGGCCAACAGCTCGTCGACGATCGTTCGCCCGAGCCAACCGGTTCCGCCGAGTACCAGGACGCGTCGCGCGCGCTGCGTCATCAGACGGGCTGGAGGGGTCGTCGTTCACCGTCGGGGAGCTCGACCCGGATGCGATCGCCCGGCCGGACCGTGCCACCGGTGAGCACGACGCTCATCACCCCGCCCTTGCGCTCGACCGTGCCGTCCTCGGCACGCCCCAACACGGCACGGAGGAGCCCCGGCTCGAAGCCGTTGATCTGCTGGCACGGGTTCCGCAGGCCCGTGACCTGCACGGAGGCGTCGTCGCCGAGGTGCAGCACTGCTCCCTCGGGCAGCCCGAGTAGGTCGATGCCACTGGTCGTGACGTTCTCGCCCATCTGTCCCGGTTCGACGCTGAACCCGGCTTCGGCGACCTCGTCGAACAGCTCGGCGTGCAGCAGGTGGACCTGGCGCAGGTTCGGCTGCGACGGGTCACGCGCGACCCGGGAGCGGTGCTGCACGGTCGTGCCGGCGTGGGCATCACCCTCGATACCCCACCCCGCCACGAGCGTCACCGCGTCGACCAACGGCTTGCTGAACCGGTGCTCGCCGTCCTTGCTCACCGCGACCACGCGCGGCTGGTCCATGTCGTCCCCGCTCATGGGGCCGATTCTGCCCCATGGTCACGGTCGCGCGGGTGCAGCGTCGCTCAGTGGCGCTCGCGCGGGCCGGTTCAGCGGCGCTTGCGCAGCGCGTTCGTCGCCCACAGCGAGACGGCGATGAGCACGGGCTGGAACAGCAGGCGGACGAAGCGCTTGGTGTCGGTGTCCAGACCGAACCCGTCGCGGTGGTGCATCCACTGCGCGATGTTGCCGGGGAAGACCGCCAGGAAGAACACCGCGACGACCCACCCGACCGTCACCTGACGCCGAGCCAGGAGCATCAGCGCAGCCCCGAGGGAGATCTCCACCACGCCGGAGGCGATCACCGTGACGTCCGTCGGCAGCGGCACGAACTTCGGCACCTGCGCCTGGAACTCCTCGCGCGCCACCGTCAGGTGGCTGATGCCGGCCCAGGTGAGCATCGCGCCGAACAGGATGCGGACGATGGTCCGGGGGCGGGTGGAACGGACTGCGGGGGTGCGGGT